>JADJWG010000004.1:657498-986248 GCA_016716475.1 Phycisphaerales bacterium | reverse complement strand
GTGGTGGCGGGGGCTTTGCTGATGCCGTTGGCGCGGGAACGCGGCGGCGCGCTGATCCCGGTGGACAGCGAGCATTCGGCCATCTTCCAGGCCCTCCACGCCGGCCACCGGGAAGACGTCTGCCGCATCCATCTGACCGCCTCGGGTGGGCCGTTCCGCCAGTGGCCCCGGGACCGGATGGCGACGGCGACACTGGCGGATGCACTCAACCACCCGACCTGGTCGATGGGGCCGAAGATCACGATCGACAGTGCCACCATGATGAATAAAGCACTGGAGATCATTGAAGCCCGCTGGCTGTTCGACCTGCCGGCCGAGCAGATCGACGTGCTGATTCATCCCGAATCTGTTGTACACTCCATGGTGGAGTTTCGTGATGGTTCGGTGATCGCACAACTCGGCACCCCGGACATGAAGACGCCGATCCAATATGCACTGACCTACCCTCGGCGGATCGCCGGTATCACGGCTCCGCTGGATTGGAGTAGCGCACGCACACTGCATTTCGAACCCCCGGACTTTGAGCGGTTTCGGGCGCTGCCGCTCGGCTACGAAGCCGCCCGCCGCGGTGGTAGTCTCGGAGCCGTCCTGAATGCGGCCAACGAAGCCGCCGTCGCGGCGTTTCGCGCTGCGCGCCTATCCTTTGGACAGATCGCGGAACTCGCCGCCGAGGTCATGACCCGGCACGCGTTCCTGCCCGAGCCCAACCTGGAAGAGCTGCTGGCTTGCGACGCATGGGCGCGGGCCGAGGTGGAGCGATGCATTCGGAATTGATCGGTGTGGCCGCCCTGCTTGGCATGACGGAGCAGATTACCGCGTGGCTCGAGGGCACTTTGCTCCTCGTGAAAGTGCTGATCGGCTTCTCGATCATCATCTTCGTCCACGAATTGGGGCACTTCCTCGCTGCCAAGTGGATGGGCGTCCGGGTGGACCGATTCGCGGTCGGGTTCTTCTACCGCATCTGCGGTTACCGGCGGGGAGAGGGGTTCACCTTCGGCCCGCGACCGAACTACCGACCGGATGACTTGGCGAAGAAGGGCTACGGCGAGACGGATTACTGTCTGAATGCCTTGCCGATCGGCGGTTACGTGAAAATGCTCGGCGAGGATGACATCATCATCAACGAGCAGACCGGTGAGGTCAAGCATACCGACGACCCGCGCGCCTTCACGAACAAGTCTGTCGAAGCCCGCATGCTCGTGGTCTCCGCGGGCGTGGTGTTCAACGTGGCGTTTGCCATTCTGCTGTATGCGCTGGTCTACCTGGCGGGCGGCCAGAAGGTCTGGGCGCCGGTTCTGGGCACGATCGAGCCGGGCAGCCCGGCCGGCCGGGCGGGATTGCTGCCCGGCGACAAGGTGCTCACGATCAACGGGACGAGGGTGCAGTCCTTCAATGACCTGCTGATCGAGTCCCTGCTGGGCGAAGGTCACGTGCGACTGACGATCGAGCGCGACGGCGCTGAATTCCCCGAGCCAATCGTCGTGCGGCGCGACAAGGATTTCGGCACGCTACCCACTGCACTGGGCTGGACCCCCTACCCCACGAACCAGATCACGCGCTTGGTCGACGCCAGCATGCCCCTGCCGGACCCGCTGCAACCGGGTGATAAGGTCGTGGCCGTCAATGGCCGGCCGATCGACGACCTGCTGGCCTATGTCTATGCCGATGCCATTCACAGCTCGCGCGGCCGGCCGTTGCTGTTGACGATCGAGCGCGCCCCGCCCGCGGGACAACCACCGCTCACCTTTGATTTCGAAATCACTCCACGCCTGCGCATGTCCGCCGGAGATACCGCCGAATCCGTGCTGCGAAAGCCCTCTCACCTGCTGGGGCTGGCCCCCTGCTCGTCGATCGATCGGGTGGTCCCCGGGATGCCGGCAGACGTCGCCGGCTTCCGGGAGGGCGACGTCATCCTCGAATGGGCGGGGACCCGCTTCCCCACGTTTCCGGAAATCGTGGCTGCCATTCATGCCAGTCCCAATGAAGCGCTTGACGTGATCGTGCTGCGCGACGGGCAGCGCGTGGCACTCACCGTCACGCCGACACAGCCGTTCTCGCTCGGCCGCACGGATCCCCCCAAGGTCGGCATCGAGTTCGGCCAGGCCCAGCAGGGTGTGATCGTGGCCGATATCGTGAGCGGCACACCGGCCGCGAGTCTCGGCCTGCCGCGCGGGTCCGAGATCCTGGCGGCGGATGGCGTCGCCCTGACCTCGTGGGCCGACCTGTACGAGGCCCTGCGCGCCGCATCCGGCCGCACAATTACGCTCGCCTATCGCAGTGGCCAGGACGAGGGCACAGTTCCTTTGGCCGTGCCGGCCAGTATCGTGAGCGAACTCGACCTGCCGCCGACAGCGCGCATTCGCAGCATCGCCGGCGAGGACCGCATTCGGCTGGACGAAGACCGCGTGTACCTGTTACCGCAGGAAGCGGCGGTGCGGGAGTTGCTGGCGCGGCATATCGGCGAAACGGTGGACGTGGAGTATCACCGCTCGACCAGTGACCGCACCTTGTACCGTGCGCAGTTCACGGTGCGGGCGGACAATGTTGATCCTTGGCAGTTTCGCGCATCGTACGATGTCAACACGCTGCTGCCGTTCGAGTTCCTGACCACACGCGTCCATGCCAACGGCAACCCGCTGGTCGCTATCGCCATGGCCGGGGAGCAGACGGTGCGCGTACTGGAGCGTACGTACCGCAGTCTGCAGGCGTTGATCTTCCAGTCCGGGAACGTCAGTACGCGTGACGTGGCCGGCCCGGTGGGCATCATGCGGCATGCGGTGCGCATCGCGCAGGATGGCTACGCCGACCTGTTGTTCTTCCTCGCTTTTATTTCTATCAATCTGGCCGTCATCAACTTTCTGCCGCTGCCGGTCGTGGACGGCGGCCTGATGGTCTTTCTGCTGCTCGAGAAGATTCGCGGCAAGCCGCTGAATCTCAAGGTGCAGGTGATCACGACGCTGGCCGGCCTGGCGTTGATCGTGCTGGTGTTCCTGCTGGTCACGCTGCAGGACATCGTGAAGTGGCTTCAGGGCGGATACTGAGCCCGGACCGCGAACCCGTAGCGGGCGGCCCGCATCCCAGGGCGCTGGTGCCGCAACCGGCCCAACGGGTATAATCCGCCCCAGCGGTGCGGCTGAGGAGCTGCGCCCCAACCACGTCTCTGTTTGCGATCTCGCAAAACAATGGGCACTTCGGCAGAACGCAAGCGGCCTCCTTCATGCGACGACCACGTACTCGATAGGAGATCGGTGCAATGTCACAGGGTAAACGGCTGGTAGCGGAATTCCTCGGGACGTTCTGGCTGGTGTTCGGCGGCTGCGGCAGTGCCGTGCTCGCGGCGAAGTTTCTTGCGCAGGAAGGTGCCACCCCCCTCAACCTGGGGATCGGGCTGGTGGGAGTCTCGCTGGCGTTCGGCCTGACTGTGCTCACCATGGCCTATGCCATCGGGCACATCTCGGGCTGCCACCTCAACCCGGCCGTGTCGGTGGGACTGCTCTTCGGGGGACGTTTCTCCGCGAAGGATCTGCCCGGCTACGTCATCGCACAATTACTCGGGGCGGTCGCGGCGGCGGGTGTGCTCTATGTGATTGCCAGCGGACAGCCGAGCTTCGTCATCCACCCTGATTCCGCGGGCGCCTTCGCCACCAACGGCTACGCGGAGCGCTCCCCGGGCGGGTACAACCTGTGGGCGTGTCTTGTCGCCGAGGTTGTGCTGACGTACTTCTTCCTCCTCGTCATCCTGGGATCGACGGACAAGCGGGCGCCGGCCGGCTTTGCGCCGCTGGCGATCGGCCTCGCCCTGACGCTGATCCACCTGATCAGCATCCCGGTCACGAATACCTCGGTGAACCCGGCCCGCAGCACGGGGCCGGCCCTCTTCGTCGGAGTAGCCGCGTTGAATCAGCTCTGGCTGTTCTGGGTCGCGCCGCTGGTGGGAGCCGCCCTGGCAGGCATTACCTATCGCTTGCTGGCACCAGCGGACGAGCGCTAGACCGGGTGCTGGAAGCAACGTGTGGTGGACTGCGGCGCCTGAAGCGTCCACTTCCGGAGTCGCCGCGCCGACGGCAAGTGTGAAGCGAGGGCACCCGAGAATCTGATGCCTCCCCGACATGGTGCTCGCATCATCCGGCACAACAGTGGCGAGGGCAGTGCAACACGTGTTGGTGCACTTGTGATTCAAGCTGTTTCATTGCTGTAGTAATAAGTGTTTCGCTGCCCCTGGCCTGTAACTCGCGCGCCCCCAATCCGCAGGGCCCGATGCCGCCGTCATGCACCTATTGATCTGCTCGTGAAGTTACTGCTTGCATCGCGTGTATTCGGCGCCGCATAATGGGTTGGGGACCATTCGTTCCTCGTCCCACCCTGAGGAGAGAAGAAGCCATGTCGGCGCGAAATCTTTGGATCATCAGCACATGCGCTCTCGGCCTGACGACCGGCGCGCTTGCGGACCCATTCTACCTGCTCGTGACCCAATCCCCTCCGGGGCCTGCCAACACAAATCCGGCGACCTGGGGCGGCGTGCTGCTGTATGACGTGGCCGGAAGCGGCGGCGCAGCCACACCGCGCGCGGGAATCTCTCCGGCGGAGTTAAGCGATCCGTGCGGACTGGCGCACAATGCGGCCGGCGAGATCTTCGTCAGCAATCGACACGGGAACAACAACCCGGGGTCGCTTTCTCGCTTCACATTCGAGCCGCTCACGGGTGCCTTTACCGCAACCGGCGTCATCAGCGGGAACGGCCTCTACGGTGTGCATGAGGCGGCCTTCAATCCGGTCGACGGCGAATTGTTCGCCGCTAATGCGGCTGGCGCGGTGTCACGCTTCACCTTCGATACCGAGGGGCAGGCACTGCCCCAGGGCACGATTGGCGCAGGCACCATGCGCGGCGTGGCCGTCTCGGTCACCGGCGATCGCCTCTACGTCAGCAAGGCCGGCAACACAATCGAGCGCTTCGATCTGAATAGCGGCCTGCCGCTGCCAACCATCCAAGTCCCCGGCGCTTCGTCGCTGCATTTCATGGCGTGGGGGCCGGAAGGCGATCTGTATGTCGCGGATTATTACGCATCGGCCGTGTTCCGTTACACGTTTGACGCGAATCAGGAACCGACGCTGCATTCGATGATCGGTGGCTTGACCGGCGCGCTAGACGTCGCCTTCAGTCCCGACGGAACCGAGATGTTCGTCGCCGGACACGGGAACGGCATCATCCACCGCCTGGGCTACGACGGTGTCACCGACGGCTGGATTCCGCAGAGCCAACTGCATACGGGGGTCTCGCTCGGCGGGCTGCTGGTTGTTGTGCCCGAACCCGCCACTGTTGTACTGGTGTTTGCGCTCGCTATAGCAGCAGCACGCCGTCGCTGAGCCGGATGGCGCGAGCACCGGTGCTACCGGTGCCCGGCTGAGCCCGCGGGGAGGGGTCCAGCGCGCGGTTCTGGGGATAAGATCGAACGCCCCGTTCGCGCTGGACCACCCCGACATTCGCGGGCCCGCACGGCGGCGGGAGACACTCCTCACAGAGCAGTGGCACGCATGTTCCTCTGGGCACTGCGAGGTACAGACAGGACCACCCGCCCGGTTTGGAGTGCGCTGCCCGCGAACCCACGTCGACTCAACAAGAAAGGGACGGAATCACTGTCAGGCGCTCGCAAGGGCGGGGGGTTCCACGCAGTCCTAATCTAACCCATTGCCACCCCGATTTTGCAGCCAGCCGCCAACGGATGCCCAGCGGCGACGTGCTATGTGCCCCGATACACGCAGGCACTTGTGCAAGTCTCGAAAACCGTCACCGCCGCGAGTTGCGGCAGCGCCGGCCGCAGCGCATCCCAGATGTACCGGGCGAGATTCTCCGCCGTCGGGTTCTCCAGCCCAGGAATCTCGTTCAGGCAGTAGTGATCAAGCCGCTGCTGCACCGGCTCGCAGGCCGCTTTGATTTCGCCGTAATCGATCAGGTAGCCGCGCTCCGCGGGGACCGTGCCCGCCACACGCACCTCCACCCGGAAGCTGTGCCCGTGCAGGCGGCGGCACTTGTGCCCCACCGGAAACGTCGGAAGGGCGTGGGCCGCTTCGAACGTGAACGATTTCGTCAACTCCACGTGCACGGGCGACTCCTGCTGCGGCCGGCGCGGCGAACCCAGCGGCGGTGCATCCTACACGCCGCGCGTCTCCGGCGGCCAGATGTATTTGTGCAGTTGCAGCCCCAGCCGTACGTCCAGCCGGTCGGCGAGGACCCAGTCGGTGAGGGTCAGCGGTTCGAGTCGCCCATGTACAGGCGCGAACAGCACCGGGCATTTCGCCGTCAGACCGTGCGTGTGAACCACGTCGCGCGCCCATTCGTAATCCGCACGGTCTGCGAGCACGAACTTCAACTCATCGCGGGGTGTGAGCAGTGCGATGTTCGGCCAGCAGTTGCGCGCTGCCTCGCCGCTGCCGGGACACTTGATGTCAAGGATGCGGATCACGCGTGGATCCACCTGTGCGATGGAGACCGCGCCGCTGGTTTCAAGGAGCACGGTCGGGTACTCCTCGCAGAGTTGCGTGAGCAGGGGAAAAACGGCTGGTTGCAGCAACGGTTCCCCACCGGTGACCTCAACCACCGGGCAGCCGAATTCTCGCACCCGTGCACGGATCGCGTCGAGTGACATCCAGCCGCCCTCGTAGAAGGCGTAGGCAGTGTCACACCAGGTGCACCGCAGGTGGCAGCCGGTGAGCCGTATAAAGACGCAGCGCAGGCCGGCACGGGTACCCTCGCCCTGGACCGAATGGAAGATCTCGTTGATCCGCAGCCGCGGCGGTCCGTCGCGCTTCATACTGATCCGTTCGGCATCACACTAATGTACTATGCAACTCCGCGGGTCACGTTCCGCGGCGGGGTGGGGAATTATAGAGGCGGCCAGACCCCGGCCGGCGGCGAGTGCCGCCCGCATTCGGCTGGGGTAACACGACCCGTCGGAGCGGAGCAATTCTGCATAAGCTGTTGCAGTCGCTTATTAGGGAGTGGCGGTCGGTCGAGCGGCAGCGCGGATCAAACCTTGACGGGAGCCGGCGAGTGTGGTTTGATACAAAAGTAGTCGGAGAGCCGGCTGCGGCCGGGCGTTTAGCTCAGTTGGCTAGAGCGCATCCTTCACACGGATGAGGTCACAGGTTCAAGTCCTGTAACGCCCAACCCCTTATTTTGCAAAGACTTACGATCGCTTGCAAACCCTTGCAGGGAAGCGCAGAACGCGGATTCTGATTCTTCCCCTTCTTCCTCCTGCATCTGTTTGCAAGCCCTCGCGTCAGTCTGCTGCACCGCATTTTGCAGCGCGCCCGGCTGCTCAGATTGTCCCGGTGTCTCAACCGCGGCCCCGAAGTGCGCATCCGTGACTTGCAGGTAATGCCGAGCAGCCACCAGCGTACTATTTCCGATCCAGGCCGCAGCCACATGCACCGGGAACCGCTCGGCTAGTTCTGTCTCACGGCTAGAACGAAGGTTCTGAAACAGCTTCGCCCACGGTGTAAGCCCCGCCCGCTTGATGATCTTCAGGAACGTCGTGCGGAGGTTCTGTGTTGCCTCCCGGTAGCGTGTCACAACGTGCACCGTCCCCGGCTCCGCCAGTTCGTGCAAGTCTTCAAGGATCGGCAACAACTCCGGGAACAAGGGCACCAGCCGGAATGCCTTGCCCGCATGGTGCTCCGTTTTGGGTGAGTGCACCATCATCTTGCTCGCTGCGAAGTCGATATCTTCCCACTTCAGCGCCAGTACCTCAGACGGGCACCGGAGCCCCCCAAACCGCGTCAGGGCCACGATTGCCCGCCATTGGGTGTCCGGGCATGCCTCCAGCAGCTTGACTGTCTCTGCGGGCGTTACGAAGCGGTCCTTAGTCCTGTTCGCAATCACGCCCCCGGAAAGGTCCGCAAATGGATTCACGCTCACGAGTCGTTTCCGTAGGGCAGCCCGGAAAAGTTGCTTCCCAATCTGCACGGTCTTTCGGGCTGTTGCCTCAGCCAGCCCCCCACCATCCGGCTTCCGGAGCCACCGGGCAAAGTCGTCACACTCTCCGGGATGGATCGTCCCCAGCTTTCGATCCTCGCCGAAGAATGTCACCAGCTTTGCCCGCGCCCGCTTGTACGTCGTGCAGGTTGAGTTCTTCGTGTCCGTGCGGCTCCCGATGTAGGAGTCGATGAACGATGCGAGCAGGGCAGATTCCCTATCTGGGACCAGCCCTACCGCCACCAGGCGAGCATAGAAGGGGTCATCCAGGGCGAGCAGCCATTCCGCGGTACCTTGCTCGGGTGTATGTCCGGTCCGCTTTGATGCGAGCAGCCGTTCAACGTGCAACTTGACGCTGAGGGCTTCCCGGCGATGCACACGCCCCAACCTGATCGTTCGGCGCTTCCCGTCTACCGGGCCGATGAATTGCACCGCTTTCAGGCCACCATGGTTACTGATGCTCGCCATAGCTACGGACCTCCTCTCCGCCGCCCGCGCTTCCGTCGCAACATGATCTTGTAGCCCAGGTAGTTCGCGACCCGCTCCGCATGCTCAATCTTGAGTGCGGAAATCCCGTTTACGAAACGAGACAGGCAGCTTTCAGGTACGCCTGTATCTTGCGCAATACGATACCTTGCGATTCCGCAAGTTTTGATAAGCTCTTTAAGGTCCTCGTAGACCATGGCACCATCCTATCGCCCCCCTTGCTAGTCCGCAATGATATTCCGGCCCTTCCCGCTCCCTGCTCGGAAATCCGATTTTCATCACATACTGCGCGCCGACGTAACCGAAACCCCGCGCCACGATAGCGCCGACCTAGGTTTCGTCGGCGCCCTGAGCCGCTTCAAGCTGAAACCGCTCGGCTGGACGCCCTCCGGCGGGTCCGATCGGCGCGTACTTGAACCGCCCAAATCCGGCCGCTTCCAACTGTTCCAGGGCCTCCCTTGCCGCCTCAGCATCGCCGCCGAACCGCCTTAGTCCACGCGCTAAATCACGGGCTGTGACCGACCCGCCGCGGGCCTCGATCCAGCTTGCAAGGTGACGCTGTTCCCGCTCCTCGTCACCCTCGTTGAGCAGCCCATAGACCCTGCGCGTTTCGCGGGCGAACCAGTCCACAATTTTGATTGCACGGTCGATGGAGTCACGGCCGATGCTCCGTGCGGCCTGCCCACCGGCTGCTACGGTGATGCACTCAAAGATGAGGGCGAGCCGAACGGACATCCCCTGCAACTTGGCCATGTGTGCACGAATGTCGTCATCGGATTCATCGGCAATCATGCGTTCGTGGGCATCGTGCCACGACACCCAGGCCATTTTCGCCCACTCGTCGATGGGCAGGCAGCGCGGCCGGGGGTCGCCGTCTTCATCAACGCCCGGAGGCAAATTGAGCAGGGTCTGTAACAGCGTCTTCCACGCGGCCATGACGGCATCGGGTACGCCCGCATCACGATACAAAGACGGCTTCTCAGGGGGCCAGCAGAGCAGCACGCGCGCGAGCAGCCCCGCTTCACGTTCAGCAGCGCCAAACACCCGGCGCAAGGTGCCGGGCTGGATGGTGCCGCAGATGGAGACGGCGCCGCGCTCCACGAAGGTACTGCCTCCTCCCTTGCGGTCAACCGAGTGTGGCGCCGCATCGTAGAAGGACAGCCAGCCCTCAGCATCGGCCCCCTTGCCGCCACGGTATTGATCGAACGATTTCACCCACCCGGCGAGCTCGTCACGAACAACGAGCAGGCCAAGGGGGTTGTCGTTGAGCAGCGCCGCCAACTTTTCAATCGTGACGTCGGACACCAGCACCCTTTTTTCGCGCGGTTCCGGGGGCCGGACCGGCGGGTCGGTCGTCTCGTTCTTCTGTTTTGATTTCCAGGTGGCGAGCTGTACGGCGTACCGCTCAGTTTCTACCTCATGCCGCTCGATTTCGTCGGCATACGTCTTTCGGTTTGCCTTGAAGATTTCCACCAGGGGACGGGTGCAGATTTTCAGAACGGGGCTTTTTGTGGTTCCGGACCGGCCCACCAGCGCCGCCCACACAATCGCGGGTTCAACCCAACTAGAATGAACAAGTCCGGCCGCCCGATTGCCAATGCATCCCGCGGCCGTCGTCAGCGCGGCCAAGGCAGAAAACGCAGGGTCCGTACCGGTTGCGTCAGCGACCGCGTGCACGAAGGTCTGCATCGGCTCCGGTAGTGCCTCAGCAGGGAAGGGTTGCCAAGCAATTGCCGGGGTCAGCGGGGGGTCATTTTCTGCCGATGCGAGCAGCATTGCGTTTGCAATGTCGGATGTTCTAGTCATGCGCGCACCCCCTTCCGGCGCGCGACCGCTCGCACGGCCGATGCAAACGACACCTTGACCTCCGACATGGACATGCCGCAGGCGCGGCCGCCGCCGAGCACAAGCTGGTACACTGCGCCCTCCGGCATGCCATGTCCGAGCAGCGTGCAGGCCGTTGAAAAGCACGCGGCGTTACGGGCACCCTCAGTAGTGCGACCCTCCAGGAAAGCACGCCCGCGACCGTCCAGGAAAGCTAACGGCCCCCGTCGGTCCCGTGGCAGATATGGTGCGCTATTGAGCCAGTCAAACTTCTTTCTCGACCGCGGGCGCGCTCGCGGGGTCCGGGCGCGGGCCTCAAAGACCCACTTGTGCCAGTAGTAGGCGTCGGCACGGGGCACAGCCCGAAGCGTGACATTGGGTTCACCATCTAGAACGTCAACCAGCAGGCCGCCGCCCCGCTCGGCGTAGACCCCGGCCCCGGGCAGTGTGAGCGGCCAGCCGTATGCCGGTCGCTCTACGGAGCGCGGGAACAACTCCACCGCCCCGGGCTGGCCGAGCTCGGCGACCCCTTTCGCGGTGGAGAAAGCGTGCGGGAATGGGCCGTCGGCAGCATCTTGGTGTGATACCCGCATCGCCGCGGCCGCGATGGCAGCCAGGCCAACGACAGCATCGGCCAACGGTGTTGGGTCAGGCAGCAGTAGCCATACATGCCTACCCTTCCCTCCTCTGCTAGTGGCCGTCAGTAGGCCGCCCCCCAGCCCGGCGTACTCGGCCTGCTCGGCCAGACACCGAGCAGCGTGACGCGGGTCCAGTAGGCCACCTTCCCCATGGCCATCGGCCGCGTCAACATCGACGGCAATCCACCGCGCCCGGCCATCGGCGTCCGGGCAGTATGCGCCGAGCGCGACGGCCGGGACGCGCTCTTTCCACACTTTGTCACCCGACGCTACAAATTGCAGCATGGCGGGTCTACCTGCAACATGCAGTGCGACTAGCTCGCGCCGCGCCTTCTCGTCGTCGGGCAGAATGATCCTCCCCGGCCGTCCATCGGCGCGGATCGCGGTTGCGGACTTGGCACCACCCAGAAGGGCGAGCAATGTATCAACTAACATGTTGCACCCCCTGTCCGCGCTGCTGAACCCACGCGCTAAGTGCAGCGGGGTCAAAACGCACGAGCTGGCCGATTTTGATGTAGGGCAGCCCATGCCGGGCGCGCCAGTCCGCAACAGTGCGGGCCGATACGCTCAGCAACTTAGCAGCACCACGGGTATCAACCAGCAGCGGGCCGGGCGAATCGGGGGATTCAGACTTGACAGTAACAGCACCAGTCGTATACTTGTTTCTTACCATCTTTTGCCTTTCGCGAACGCCCGGTTGCCTGCCGGGCGTCTGCATTTCTCAGGGCCGTCATCAGCTTCCTCCTTCGTGCGAAGCACCCGGACAACCTGCCCGGGAATCTGATCGCGTGCCACATTCCTTCCGTAGCACACCAGGAGCGCCACCGGCACCGTGCCAGCAGCTTCCAGATTCAAGCCCCGGCCGCGCGGGTAGCGTGGGCGCACCACACCGAGCCCGGTGTGATGCTTGATTTCCCGCGCGACCGGGAAGTACTAAGGTCGGTGGCGCCGAGTATGCTCGTGGTCACACCCAGCGCCACCTGGGGGCAGGGAGAACAATCAGTTTTCGCCCTTCATGTAGACGGCCGCCGCGGGGTCGGCCAAGGCGCAGCCGAAGCGGATGGTCCCGCGAAGCCCGATGCCGAGTTGGTCGATGGGCAGATCGACAATTTCAACCTGGGGCTCCTCGGCGCCATCGACGAAGGCCATCAGCACCGGGCTGGCGTCGGTCGGGCCGAACAGCAGCCAGTGCTTGGCGCTCGCACCCGTGAAGGTCTCGTTGCTCAGTCGCGGGTCAACAGCGAGCTCGGCCGACTTGTACCACGCATTGCCCACCGGGGCCGTCGCGCTGGTCTCGTCAGCGAAATTGTTGACTTCGACGGAAGTTAAGATGCGCCGCCCGATCGCCTCCAGCGCGGGCGGTACCAGTAGCGTTCGGGGTTCGACGTCGATCGGCCGCCCGTCGGCGTCGGTCATGCCCCGCAGCAGCGCCACCGCCGCCCCGAATGAGTCGATCGAGAGCGGCGTATCGGTGCCACTGTCATAATTGCCATTTCCCGATGTGAAGTGTGAGCCCACACCACTGAGCACGGTACGAATGAAAGCATCCGCCACCGCCCGGGCGCCAGCGCGACCAACGGCCGTCGCCGCATCCGCCAGCACCCCGGCGTCGTCGTTCTTGATGATTTGCTCGTCAATCACCAAGACCTTGCCGAGTAACTCAGCTTTCACCGAGAACGGCTGCTCGCCCGCCTGCGCGTGCTTCAGTTCGCCGCCGGGGGGCAGCACGTCGAAGTCGCCAGCGACGTTGAGGCGGATGAACGAGTTGTCCTTGTAGTTGGTGACGGGCACCACCCTGCAGCAGCGCCGCCACGCAGAAGGGGCCGCCTGGTAGGCCGCAAGCGCCAACTTGTGCGCCGCGTTGCCCAGGGCAACCGGCATGCTCAACGTCGAGAAAGCCGCCTTCAACATCTCGCCGCGGCCGCGGGGAACGGTCTGATGCTCCAGCGTCAGCGCCGCCGCCGCAAGATCGTGCAGCGAACCAACCCGGAGATCGTCGGCAGCTTCCATCGTGGCAGCACCGTACGCCCGCTCGCCGACGTCGGCACGGCCGCAGTACTTCAGCAGGGCCGCAGCCAGAACGTCGCCCTTCTGCGCCGGACTGTGCCCGCGCGTTGTGGTAGTGCCACTCACGTTCGGGCGTGCCGCCCGAACGTGGGCCAGCAGTCGGCGCGAAAGCTCGCGCTCGTCAATCTCGCCAGCCAGCGCCGCCGCGCGGATTTCGTCGCACCCCTGGACGCCTTTGCAGATCGCCTCGATGTGCGCGACCCGCTCGCGCTCGACCACCAAGGCCGCATCAACTTCGGTAGTAGTCTCTTGCATGTGTTGCACCTCCTGTGCATAGCTCGCCGCAATCGTTGCCGCGGCTTCATCATCCGCGCCGATTGCGACCAACGAGACTTCCTGTAGAACGCCGGACCGCGCCACCGTGAGCGGTCCCCTTTGCGCGCGACCGTTCACAATCACGGATGCACCAGCCGCCACGAATTCGGATCGGTCAACGCGCACGCCCACCGAAGCGGACCACTGAAACCCGCCCGCGGCGTGATTCAACACCTTCTGAACATTTTCATCGTCGCGGGCGGTGAGGGTCGCAGCTACTTCAACGCTCTTGTCCCCGATCACCGCCCGCCCCTGCCCCACCGGTTTCGATCCGTCATGATCTAGCAGGATGGTGAGCGGATCGCGGGCCTTGAGCCCGGCAAGGTCAATGACAACAGGGGAGTACCAGCCCGGCACGCGCAGCGCGCCGCCGCCGTAGACCAGTGCCGCCACCTTGGGCAGCTTCTTTGGATCACCGGCGCGGGCCTCAACATCGACGGGGGCGGTAGTAATAAGTTGCAGATTCTTCATGGTCAGTCCCCCGCGCCGAAGTCATACTGCGCACCGAGTTCGTCGCGATGATTCTCATACGCGCGCTTCACCGCCGCCAGTTGAAGTTGGTTCATTTTGCCAACATCAAACTCGTTCGCAGCCGCCCACGTCTCGAAGGCGCCCGGCACCGGCTCGGTGCGCTCAACCTGCCACATGTTCTGCCCTTCCGGGCGCCGGAGCACCCACGGGTAGTCCAGCAACTCGCCAGCGAGCACCTTCCCGGCGCTCTTGGCCAGCGCCTCGCGGGCAGCAATCTGCTGACAGGTCACCCATCGCGTAAACAGCAACGCAGTTTCATCGGGTGTCAAGTGCTCGACATCGCGAGCACCTAGACGCGGCTCGTTCGCGGTCATCACCCACTTGAGCGCCACCGCCATGCACTCAGTAGCAGCTGCGTTTGTCGGCACGTCCCGAGCGGCTGGCGCGGTGTACTGAACAAACTTTGCCAGCGCCTGCGCCCACTCAGGCGGGAGCACTGAATCGCGAAGCACCTCGGAAACTGTTCGTCCCGCTTTCACGGCCGCCTCTTTGAAGCCCTCCATGATTTCCTCATCTAGCCGGAAATTGGCATGCTGTTTTCTCGTCATATCTGTATCTCCTTCTGTGCGCCACCAGTGCATACAGAATCGTACGCGATATTTTGGGCGAGTCAAGCAGAATATCTCCCGCAACCTGTGCCACCCGACCGCTTGCTACACGAAATGTCAGCACCCCTGCCCCGGGTGCCCCGGGCGTGCTCAACCCGGGGCACCCCGACCGTCTACCGCTCTGGTTGCCGGAGTCTGGCCAGCAGCAGCCCCACCGGGGGCCACCCCGCGCTCGTGTGTGAGCGCAAATAGCTCACACCTACCAGTCGAAAGTTCCCGCCCATGGTCAGACAAACGCACGAACACACGTTCCCGCCGGTTGCCAGCCCCTCGCTTGAAGATCAGGTAGGTTGAGCCGTTCTTCATCAACGGCCGGAGCGCCTGGTTGGGCTGCCTCAGTCGCCAGCCATGGGCGGATGCGGTGGCGAGCACGCGCAGAACAACGTCACGGAGCCAGTCAGCATGACGAGCGCGTCGGCCGTAACCCGCGGGAACCGGGGGCAGACCAGAAAATTCATCCAGCAGTAACATCGTGGGTTTCCTCCACATGCAGGCATGGCGCCGCCCGTCGGCTCATCCGCTCTTGCGAAGCGGCGGGGCCTTACGGCTGGTCCCCGGCGAGCGGCGCCGTGCCTGGTCGCGCTTTTCGCGCGCATGGAGTCGGGTTTGGATTGTGACGCAAGATTCATGAGGGCTGCCACCCTACCGGTTGGTCGGGCAGGGGGTCAAGGTGCCGCCCTGAATTACATATCCTAGACGGGCAGGAAAACCCGTGCGAGCCGAGCTACGGTCTTTTCCTTCAAGTCCTCATTTTGAGGACTTGAACGCCGATCCCCACCATGCTGTTCCTTCAGCCGGTTGTAGCGCCGCCCACGCAGCAGCGCCGCCTGGTTCGGCGTCAGGTTGCGCCGCCCCGCCCAACTGCCCCGGGCGGTCAATCCGCAGAATGCCCCGAAAGATCAAAGTGACACTTCGGGGGGCGAGTCCACCGCCGCCACACTCGCCCCGGGCGCCAGCAGTTCCGTCAGGTCGGCGCGGTCCATGACGGATGCAATCCACGCATCCAAGGCGCTTTGCGTGAACGGTGGCACCCTATCCCGGAAGCGCGCTTGCAGCGCTTCGCACCAGACCGCCGCATCCGCGGGCAGTAGGGCCGCTACCGGCGCACCGTCCCTGGTGATGGTGATGGTCTCCCCGCGTTCAACGCGCTCAAGCACCGCCGCGGTGCCCATCCGGAGGGCTGTCACAGAAATTTCATTCATCTCTAGGTATTCCTTGCTGTAAAGAAAGTGTGTTACCATCGGTTGGTGCTCCGAGTGGGGTGTTTCCGCCCAACCAAAAGGAAGGACCCGTGAACCACCCCCACCCGTGCGCGCACGGCCAGCGACCCGCCCGGCGAGCAGTGGAAGAACATCGGGGGCGCCGACGAAACCCCCCTCTGCGGGAGCGTGTGCGCCGACGAAACCTAGGTCGGCGCTATCGTGGCGCGGGGTTTCGGTTACGTCGGCGCTCATAGACGTTTGAAATCTAGCCCTCAAGGTCTTTCACCTCCGCAGCGCCCACCAGCGCCACGATACCGGCCCGTACCGCTGCCGGGAGTCTGGGCCATGCCTGTACTACTAGCAGTAACCCGGAATCACCGAGTGCACCGCTTTTTGCAGCGCGCCCATCAGGAATTGACGTATTAGCCTTGACGTGTGTAAACGGTTCGAGTCCTGTAACGCCCAATCCCCTGATATGTCAACACTTGCGCACGTGCGACTACCTGCGTCCGCGGGGCTTTGTCGCTCAGAAGTTGCTATCAGCCCGGACCTGCTCCCCAAGAACCGTTCTAGGTGATATGAGAGTCGCTGAGCCGTCGGCGTCGTAGCCCAGCGACTTGTTCGGGCTTCCCGGTGGGCAGGTATCGGCGTCGTTGATCGTGAGGATCTGGTTGAGCGCATTGGTGCAGTAGTATTCCGGCGAGAAGCCCGCCAGCGGCTGGGTCGCCTGGCGGCGATTCCCGATCGGGTCGTAGGCGAAGCCGTGGTCGTTCGCGCTCACGTGGTTGGTCGCCGGGTACACGGCCGCGTGGTACTCCGCACTCGTCAGCTCCCCGCGGTCATTATACCCGTAGGCCTCGTAGAACGAAGGGGAATACCCGTCGCCGCTGCGCTGGTGGTGCGTACGCTGGGCGCGCGGGCGTTGAAGCCGTACTCGTGCTTGGAGACGGTCACAGGGTTGGCCCCGCCGCTGTCGTACCACGTGTTCGTGACGGCGTTCACGAGGTCGCGGTCGGCTTCGTAGGCCCAGACGGTCTCGAAGCGCATCGTCGAGCCGCCGGCACCTATTCCGGCACCAGCACGCAGCGGAAACCGGCGTTCCACCCCTTTCTGTCCTTGTCCATGAACCCCGCCCGATTGCGCACCGTAAGGAAGTCGCTGCGGTGCGTGTTCCAGTCGGCCCCAACCAGCGTCAGCGACCCCGTGTTGTAGCGTTCGCTCAGGTACTCCGACACATTGCCGCGCAGGTCGTAAATCCCCAGGCGGTTAACCTCCCCGCTGCCCACCGGCAGGGCCGTGTCCAAATGCGTACCGCCGCGCCCGCCCGCGGGTGTCACCGACCCCTCCAGCGGAGCATCCGCGACGTACTGCAAGTATTGGGCGTAGGTCGGCAGCCCATAAACGTACCCCTCCGGCAAGGTGCCCCGCCCGCGCTCGAACTCCGTCAGCCGCGCGCAGAATTCGAGCGCCTCGTCGCCGGTGACATTGGCGACCGGGCAGCGTGAGCACGGCCGCGGCATGGGGTTCGAGCCCATTACGAGTTCGTATTGCTCCTGCGTGGTCTCGTAGCGCGAGACGTAGTAGCCGGTGGAAAGCCGGATCATCTCCATCCCGGCCGCATTCGTGAACGATTGGCCCGGCACAGCTTGGACCGATTGTCCACACCCTGCAGCAAGGCATAGTACGCCGCCCACAGCAGCGAGCAACAACACGTGCCCTTTATATTGACAGCTTCTCACATCTGATATCCTGGGTTGAACGGATCCCAATGCCAACGCCAGACGGGCCCGTAGCCGCGTCGCTTGGGTTGAGGCGCTGGCTTCGCAGGCAGCGGCTGTGGCTGTGGTTTCGCCTCATCAGGCGGGACGCGCGGCTTGGTCGGCGGCGATGTCTGGGGTGCCGGGCAGTCGTCCTCCTCCTCGTCCTCGGGCTCGTCCTCCGGACAGCAGGTGCAGTGCTCTTTCTGTGTTTCTGTGTGTGCGTTGTCACCGTGGTCTCGCACCGCTCTGGCATACGTTTCAGCAATAGCCAGGCACCGCTTGAGTTGAATATACCGATCATACGGCATTGGATCGTAGCTTAGCCACCCATATTTGAGGTGGCATGCAGCCCGCATGTCGGTACGGAATTCCTCGTCGCATTCGGCCTGCGTCATTCCGCAATCTGCATAGCAGCGGTCGTGGGAGTTACACGATTCGGTGAAGTCGGCTCCGCCCGTTGGGTTATTGGGAACTACATACTGAGAGTACTTCGCTCCACAGCCATTGACCGATGGCTCTTTGCCCTCTATGGGGCATGGCTTCTGGCCCGGGGGACAGTCAATGCCTTTCAAGCCATATGGATCAATGACCCGATACGGTGAGTTGCCAACGAAACCATAAAGGGTGGCGCCTCCGGCCTCCTCAATCGGATCCCGGTTCACCCACCGTCCGTACCCGGGGTGGTAGTACCGTTCACCCCAGTAGCCCAGGCCACTCTCGTCATCCCAGGCCTTGGTGCTGAATCGGAACTTGTTCGTCAGCGCGTATGCCCCGCTGTGGGTGCGAACCTGTCCGTACGGCGTGTAGTCGTATCGCGCCTGACGCACGCCGCTACCCCAGGTGGTCGGCGCGAGGTCGACCACGTCCGTGACGTTGCCGTGGGCGTCGAAGGCGTACACGTACTCGGCGGTGCCGCCGACGGTGGCATCGTCGACGGCCAGCAGGCCGCCGATCCCACCGGCCGCATCGCCCGGCCGGCCGCCGCGCTGGCCCGCGAGGTCGAGGCCCCACCAGAACGTCCGCAGGGGGGCATTGCTCGCCAGCCCGTCGAGCTCGGCGATCAGCAGCCAGCCGTCCCACACGTACCGCGTCCGCGCGACCGGCGACCCGCCCCACGCCGAGCCGTTGTGCTCATAGACCGACTTCTGGACGCGCCGGTTGCGGTAGTCGTAGACGAACACCGCCTTCTTGTCGCCGTTGCCGGGACTGGCCGGCGCGACCTCGATCAGCCGGTTCTCGCCGTCGTACACCAGCGCCAAATCGCCGTCCGCGGTCATGTTCCCGTCGGCGTCGTAGGTGAACGACCGGTTCGGGCTTCCCGGTGGGCAGGTATCGGCGTCGTCGATCGTGAGGATCTGGTTGAGCGCATTGGTGCAGTAGTATTCCGGCGAGAAGCCCGCCAAGGCCTGCGTCGCCTGGCGGCGATTCCCGATCGGGTCGTAGTCGAAGCCGTGGTCGCTCGCGCTCACGTGGTTCGTCGCCGGGTACACGGCCGCGTGGTACTCCGCACTCGTCAGTTCCCCGCGGTCATTATACCCGTAGGCCTCGTAGAAGGAAGGGGAAACCCCGTCGCCGCTGCGCTGGTGGTGCGTGCGCTGGGCGCGGGCGTTGAAGCCGTATTCGTGCTTGGAGACGGTCACCGGGTTCGAGCCGCCGCCATCGTACCACGTGTTCGTGACGGCGTTCACGAGGTCGCGGTCGGCCTCGTAGGCCCAGGCGGTCTCGAAGCGGGTGGTCGAGCCGCCAGCATCTTTTTTCGGCTCTGAGCTGCGCGCAGTATCCCGCGAGACCAGCACCGCACCGCATTGCGAGCACCGCCCAGCCGGACGCCCCTGCTAGTCACATACCCGCACGCTTGGCGTTCTACCGGCTCCCCGGTCGCCCTGCCCGCGCCCGACGTCGCGAACGCAGTCGCGGGACCCACACCAGGTAAACACACCAAAGGCCGGCCGGCACCAGCGTCAATACCAGCAGCAGTCTCGAGGATGTGCCCGCCGCGTGTCCGGCCCACGCCAGCAGGAAGCCCATCGGAATCGACCCCATCGCAAGCGCCGCCAAGAATCGTCCCAGGCGCATCCGCGCGAGGCCCGCCATGAAGGTCAGGACCTCGGGAGCCACAGGCATGGCACGTGAGGCGATAATCCCACCGACCCCCCACGTGTTGAAGAACGTCTGCAGGTCGGCAATCTCCTCGTCACTGGCCAGCAACCTCGCGGCTCGACGCCCGGCCAGTCGCGCCAAGCCATACGCCACCAGTCCCGCCAGCATCAACCCCACCGTCCCGATCAAACCACCCCAGAACATGCCGTAGACGAGCCCCACGGTCGCAATCACCGGCGGGGCCGGAATCGGCAGAAACAGATCACCCACCAGCAAGAAAATCGCGATCGCCCATGCGTAGGGCCGTGCGGAGGCGACTCGCGCCGCGAACTCAGACGACTCGAAGTACGCATCCAGCGGCTCGTGCCAGAGGAAATACGGCACGAGGATCAGGCCGACGATGCCCGCCACAATGAGAAACAGCTTCAGATGCAGGGATGGCGTCAAGCTCTTCACGGGCAACCTGACCGTCGGCGCTCCGCTGGCTGCCGTTCTACGCGCACAGGTTGCCATCCTTCGCTCACCGACCAGCCGGGATGGAGGTGGCTCTGTTCGTGCTCCACTGTCCCCATACGTACAAGTGTACCACTGCTCTGTGAGTAGATTCTTCCGACGCCGGGCGGGCATTCAGATATAGGGGGGCCACGGCGAGCGGTACGTGCGATCTGCCTTCCCAGAACCGTGCGCTGGACCCCTCGCAGTCCGACGGTTGCTCTTCAAGCCCATGTCGAACCGGGTTCGCGAGGACGTATTCTACCACGGACGGGATGGTCTGCTCGCAGAAGATGTTGTGATCGCAAACGCCGCCGTGCTGCCAGAAGCGGAACACCGTCCGCGGCGGGTTATCCGCCGTCAGGTGAATCAGCCCATCGCACTGGCAGCGCCAAGTCAAGAACGCCTTGGCCGCGGTCGCGACGGGCCGCTTGAGGGCCAACAGTAATCCGGCGCATCTCGTACTGCGCCCGGCGCGGGCACGGCAGCAGGTGCAAGTGCTCGGGGATGTTGACATAGGACCACAGCGCCGGATCGAGCTCCCGCCGAACCATCTCCAGCGCGTCGATGATCCAGCGCCGTGTCCGGTCGCGCGACAGAACGCGACAGATGCGGCAATTGGCGGAAACATGGGTATGTGAGGGAGTGCATGCCCCGACTCGTTCCGGGCGATGCGGGTTTTTTGAATCGCGCTGGTCACGCCGGTAACGTACTGCAAGGGTCGTGCAGGGACCCAGTGCACTGCTCACAGGGCAAGTGGCTCACGGCACCCTCCCCCGGCCCCTCCCTGGGAGGGAGGGGGGTTTACGGATAGGGAGTGGGGCAGCTCACCCAAGTCTGTGGACACCCTGCCCGAAGAGCAGTGGGACACCGACGAGCGGTTTTACACAGTCGCCCAAGGGAGGGTGACACGACGCGCGCGAAGCCGTTTCGCCCACACGAGGGGAGACGCGACGCGCGAGAGGTGTGCCCATGCCACACCACCGGCCACAAGGCGACCTGGGAGTACCGATCATTCGTGCCGTGGACCTTGACCAGCTCTTGACACGTTCTAACATTTGATCTAAGAAACGGACATGCCGAGCGATCCAGCCATCTTACTCCGCGAACGCGGCATCCAAGTTACAGCCCAGCGCCTGGCCGTGCTGAGAGCGGTTGCGGGTCGCCCCCACGGCACGGCAGACGCCATCGCCGAGGATGTGCGTGCCAATATCGGAGCCATCTCGCGCCAGGCGGTTTACGACACGCTCGGCCTCCTGGTTGAGAAGGGCCTCATCCGGCGCATCCAACCGGCCGGTTCGCCGGCCCGCTACGAAGATCGGGTCGGGGATCATCACCACCACATGATCTGCCGCACCTGCGGGAAAACGGTCGACGTCGACTGCGCCATTAGTGGCGCCCTGCATCTGAACGACGAAGTCCGCGCAGGTTTCCGGATCGATGAGGCAGAAGTGATCTATTGGGGCGTCTGCCCGGGTTGTCTCAGCGCGAGGCCCGGCGCGGATGATGGAGCGAAGTGACCGAACGAGCTGCGAAGCTCAGATACAAGCCGTCCGCTTGAACACGAGGAGAATCCACATGACAGATGAAACAGTCCCAGTCCATTCCCCACCGCAGATGGGAAGCGTATGTCGAACCCAGATACGGCAAGCCCGAAGAACCACACCTCTCAGGAAGCTTGCCATGGCACTCGGTGTGTGGGCGACTTTCCATGGAGGTATCGCGATGGCTCAATCCACACCCGAGAAACAGGCCGAGAACGGCGGCAAGTGCCCCGTGACGGGTGCACATTCCGAAGCCGGTCGATACACCGCCGCGCGGACCATGTCGCTACAGGACTGGTGGCCGAATCAGTTGGACCTCCAGATGCTGCATCAGAATTCGGCACTCAGCAATCCGATGGGCGCGGAATTCAATTACGCCGAGGAGTTCAAGAAGCTCGATCTCGCGGCCCTGAAGCGGGATCTCCGCGAGTTGATGACGGATTCCCAGGATTGGTGGCCGGCCGACTACGGGCATTACGGGCCGCTGTTCATTCGCATGGCCTGGCACAGCGCGGGAACGTATCGCGTGTCCGACGGCCGCGGCGGCGCCTCCGATGGCACCCAGCGCTTCGCCCCGCTCAACAGTTGGCCGGACAATGCCAACCTCGACAAGGCGCGCCGGTTGCTATGGCCGATCAAGCAGAAGTACGGCCGCCAGATTTCCTGGGCCGACTTGATGATTCTGACGGGCAACGTGGCGCTCGAATCAATGGGCTTCAAGACCCTCGGATTCGCCGGTGGGCGCGAAGACGTCTGGGAGCCCCAGACCGATGTGTACTGGGGGCCTGAGACAGAGTGGCTCGGCGACAAGCGTTACAGCGGGGATCGTGAGCTTGAGAATCCCCTTGCGGCCGTACAGATGGGCCTGATCTACGTGAACCCGGAAGGCCCGAACGGCAACCCCGATCCCCTGCTCTCGGCCCGCGATGTTCGCGAAACCTTCGCGCGGATGGCGATGAATGACGAAGAGACAGTCGCACTCATCGCCGGTGGGCACACCTTCGGCAAATGTCACGGCGCCGGGGATGCGGCCCTCGTCGGGCCGGAACCCGAAGCTGCCCCCATCGAGCAGCAGAACCTTGGCTGGATCAGCAGTTATGGCAGTGGCAAAGCCGGCGACACGATCACCAGTGGTATCGAAGGCGCCTGGAAACCAAACCCGACCACGTGGGACATGGGCTATCTCAAGGTGCTGTTCAAGTACGAGTGGGAACTCGTCAAGAGCCCGGCTGGCGCCCATCAGTGGCTGGCCAAGGACGTGGCCGAAGAGAACATGGTGGTGGACGCCCACGATCCGTCCAAGAAGCACCGGCCGATGATGACCACTGCGGATCTGGCGCTGAAGTTCGACCCGAACTATGAGCGCATTGCACGACGTTACCTCGAAAACCCGGAGGAGTTCGCGGATGCCTTCGCCCGCGCATGGTTCAAATTGACCCACCGCGACATGGGCCCGCGCTCCCGTTACCTGGGACCGGAGGTTCCGGAAGAGGTCATGATCTGGCAGGATCCCGTTCCCCAGGTCGATCACAAGTTGATCGGGGACGAAGAGATCGCGGTCCTCAAGAGCAGGATTCTTGACTCCGGCTTGTCCGTTTCACAACTGGTTTCGACCGCCTGGGCATCCGCATCAACTTTCCGCGGCTCCGACAAGCGCGGCGGTGCCAACGGAGCCCGTATTCGCTTTGCGCCACAGAAGGATTGGGAAGTCAATCAGCCGGCCCAGCTTGCAGAAGTGCTCCGCACGTTGGAGAAAATCCAGCAGGACTTCAACAGTGCGCAGACCGGCGACAAGAAGGTCTCACTCGCGGATCTGATCGTCCTGGGCGGCTGTGCGGCCGTCGAACAGGCGGCGAAGCGCGCCGGGCATGAGGTGCGGGTTCCGTTCTCGCCGGGCCGCACCGATGCGTCGAAGGAGCTGACCGACGCGAGTTCCTTTGCAGTACTCGAACCGACCGCAGACGGTTTCCGCAATTACCTCAGAGCAGGGCATGGGCGGCCGGCGGAGGAACTGCTCGTGGATCGGGCGCAGTTGCTGACGCTGACCGCACCTGAAATGGCGGTACTCGTCGGAGGGTTGCGGGTTCTGGGGGCGAACTTGGGCGCTTCCCCGCACGGGGTGTTCACCAAGCGCCCAGAGACCCTCAGCAACGACTTCTTCGTGAACCTCCTGGACATGGGCACGGAGTGGCGACCGGCGGAGGGGAAACCGGGCGTTTTCGAGGGGCTGGATCGTGCCACCGGTGCGGTCAAGTGGACGGGTACACGGGTTGACCTGATTTTCGGTTCGCACTCCCAATTGCGCGCGATCGCGGAGGTCTATGCCAGTACCGATGGACAGCAGAAGTTCGTCCGGGACTTCGCGGCGGCGTGGAATAAGGTGATGAATCTCGATCGTTTTGACTTGGCAAACTGATCCGTTCTCACCCATTTCACCATGGGTGCGGCGGCAGGCGATTGCTGCGAACGGGTATACCATTGCCCGTTCGCAGCACCGGCTGCACCTCGCGGCAGCATCAACACACTTGATCTGGGCGTCCACGCCAGGGCTGGGCAACGCGACGCGTGGGGCGAAAAACAGAAATCTGGCTTTTGGGGGCGGGCTCGGCAGCGACTGGTCGGGCGCGCGCTGGATGGCATGGGAGTATTCCTCGGGCTTTGTCGTACACGCCGGCCGCACACATTCACCTTACGCCCGGCTTCCGCTCAATCCGGCACCAATCTCAACTTCACTTTTCCCGCTCCTGCTGCGCCCCCTGTCACGCACGTAACCCCGAAGTGCGGCGCGCCACGGGACAACGTTTGATCCGCTGCGCTGGAACTGTGATGTCTGCCGGTTATCCTCCGGGTTCGGCGTCACATTCAGGAACCGTCGGCGGGTTGTTAGCGCTCCGCCACGAAAGCAGGAGACCCTTGCCGTGCCCACTCCCATCGTCGAGTGCGTCCCCAACTTCAGCGAAGGCCGCAACCCGGAGATCATCCGGGCGATCACCGCACAGGTTGAGACGGTGCCGGGCGTGAAACTGCTCGACGTCGACCCCGGCCACGCCACCAACCGCACGGTCGTCACCTTCGTCGGATCACCCGCAGCCGTCGTCGAGGCCGCGGTGCGTACCGTCCGCAAGGCGAGCGAACTGATCGACATGCGGCAGCACCACGGCGAGCACCCGCGCTTCGGAGCGTGCGATGTGTGCCCACTGGTGCCCGTCGCCGACATCACGATGGAGGAAACAGCCGAGTACGCCCGCATGCTCGCCCGCCGCCTCGGCGAGGAACTTGGCCTGACCATCTTCTGCTACGAGCACGCCGCCACGCGCCCCGAGCGCCGCAATCTCGCGACGGTCCGCGCCGGTGAATACGAGGGCCTCGCCGACAAGCTCAAGCGTCCCGAATGGCAGCCCGACTTTGGCCCGGCCGCGTTCAACGCACAAAGCGGCGCGACAGCCGTCGGCGCCCGCGACTTCCTCGTCGCCTACAACGTGAACCTGAACACGACCTCGACGCGTCGCGCAAACGCCATTGCCTTCGACATTCGCGAGAAGGGCCGCAAGCTGCGCAGCGGCGACCCGCTCACCGGCCCGGTCGTCCGAGACGCAGACGGCAGGGAGGTCTGGCAGGCGGGCAGTCTTAAGGCGGTGAAGGCCATCGGCTGGTTCATCGAGGAGTACGGGATCGCGCAGATCTCCATCAACCTCACCAACATCAGCGTTACGCCGATTCATGTCGCGTTTGACGAGTGCTGCCGCAAGGCCGAAGAGCGCGGCGTGCGCGTCACCGGCTCCGAGATCGTCGGCATGGTTCCGCTCAGCGCGCTGCTCGAAGCCGGACGGTACTACCTCCGCAAGCAACGCCGCTCGCTCGGTGTGCCCGACCGTGAACTGCTCAAGATCGCGGTACGTTCGCTGGGCCTGGATGAACTGCGGCCCTTCAATCCGGAGGAGAAGATCATCGAATACGCGCTCGCCCGCGGTGCCGAGAAACGGCTCAGCGACCGCTCACTGCGCGTTTTCACCGAGGAAACAGCATCGGAATCACCGGCTCCGGGCGGCGGGTCGATCAGCGCCGCGCTGGGCGCGTTCGGGGCCGCCCTCGGCACGATGGTCGCGAACCTCTCCAGCCATAAGCGCGGCTGGGATGACCGCTGGGAGGAGTTCAGCACATGGGCCGAACGCGGCAAGCAGCACTACGTCGAGTTGCTGCGCCTGATCGACGACGATACAGCCGCGTTCAACCGACTGATGGAGGCATTCGGCCTGCCGAAGTCCACGCCGGAGGAGGAGCGGGCGCGGAAGCGGGCGATTGCCGCGGCGACGCGCGGTGCAATCGAAGTCCCGCTGCAGGTGATGGAAGTGTCGGTGGCGAGCATGGCAGTAGCCCGCGCCATGGCCACGTCGGGCATGCCGGCGTCGGCATCCGACGCGGGCGTGGCGGCCCTCGCCGCCCGTGCGGCCGTCCGTGGAGCTTCGCTCAACGTGCAGATCAACGCCAAGGACCTGAAACCGCAGGATCTCGACGATCCGAATTGGCTGGAGCAGACGCGCGCCCGCGCCCGTGAGCTGGAGTCCGTGGCGGAAAAGGCGGAGGACGAGATTCTCGCCCTGGTTGGCGAAAAGCTGCGCAAGACGGAGTAAGTGCGACACGACCAAACGTCAACCAGCACCACGTGGACGATACCGAATCGGTACAATGTCCCCATGCGAATCGCCATCCTCACCACCGGCGGCACGATCGTAAAGGTTTATAACGAGGCCGACGGTTCGCTGCGAAACATCGGCTCTGGTTTCGAGCACATCATCCGCGGGCTGCGGCTGCCGGATACCACCTGGCGGCACATCCCGGTAATGAATAAGGACTCGCTCGACCTTACTCAGGAGGACCGCCGACAAATCCTGGCAGCCGTCCAGGATGCCTTACCTCAGGACGACGCCGTGATCGTCCTCCATGGCACCGACACGCTGTCGGAAACCGGTGAACTGCTGCACACCGAGTTATCAGACCTTCATAAGCCGGTAGTGCTCACAGGGGCGATGCGGCCGTTTGAATTCCGTGACACCGATGCGTTTCAGAACCTCACCGAGGCCCTGCTGGCGAGCCGGCTGCTGGCGCCAGGTGTATATGCGGTCATGCACAACCTCGTACTGCGGTTCCCTGGCGTAGTGAAGGACCGCGAGCGGATGACGTTTACCCGGCTAACCGGGCCGGAAGGGGCCAGGTAGAAGAAAACTCCCTCCGGAGGGTCGCTGGTCCGGTTTCCGGACTCGACCATTCCGGTACTGGCCTGGCCGAAACGTCTTATGGGACTGGCACATAGACCCAGTGCGGGAAATCCCCCAGCAGAGGAAATTTATTCGCATGCGCTTCCAATTCGGGGGACATTGGGCTAGTATTAGGCAGTGGAGAGAACTCGCGGACGGGAAAGCAGCACCACCGCTGGGGTGATGCGCAGTAAGATTCAAAGGATCGATCGACCTGAAAGTCTCAGGAGGACAGGAATGAAGAGCATGGTACTTGGCAAGCTTGCAGCGGCGGCGTTGGCCTTTGGCCTCGTCGCATCGGCCAACGCCGACACGGTTGCAACGTTCTTTGACCCCGCACTCAATGGCAGCACGCCGTTGTTCCAGCTTGACGCCGTCAATGGCGTATTTACAGGTGGCTGGGATGCGAACGTGCAAACACAGCAGCTCATTCTCGAGGTACCGATCACCGGCTCGGTGTACGTGGATGCTTCATTCACGATGACCCCGCTGACGGTCGCCGGCTCGAATCTGAGCGGCGGCGTGATCACTTTTACGGACGCCGGTAACGCCGTCGTCCTGACGATCACGTTCGACGCCGGCTCGCTCTTTGGCCCGTTCGGCTTCGGCGCCTCGGCGTTCGCCGGCCAGAACGTGACCTTCGCGGGCCCGGGCATCCCGGCGGGTCTGTCGCAGGAGCAGTTCGCGTTCAGCTTCGCGAACCCGGTGGCAATCCAGAATGGGTTCAGCTACACGGCGTCGTTCACGTCGTCGGCCATTCCGGAGCCGGCCTCGCTGGCGCTGCTGGGCCTCGGCGGGCTGATGTTCTTCCGCCGCCGCTAAGCTCGCACGCTTCTACGGAAGATAGCAAATTCCCAGGAGCGCCCGCACTTCGGTGCGGGTGCTCTTTTTTTCTAACTACCACTGCCGCGCCCCCACCCGCTCACGCTCCATTGACGCGCTTTCGCCTCGCGACTACGGTGCGTGCTGGTTCGCGACTCAGCCCACGCGACCCACGGCACAAAGAGGGTTTGGCCATGCGCAGACAGTGGTTCTCCGGATTGGTGGTAGTGAGCATACTGACCCTGTCCGGGTGCGGAGATGCTGTAACACCCCCCGCAATTGACTCGCAGTCCGTCGGCGGCGTGCCCGCCGGAGCCCCGTTGGGTGCCGCACGCTCCAACCGCGCTGTACTGCTGACGGATGCCACACAGTACCGCCCAGCCCAGGCGGGACCCGGGGCCGCGGGCGGCGACGGTGGCGGCGGGAGCGCCGGGCCGGCAGCGGCATCCGGTGGCGACGCCGATGCCCAGGTGCGCGACGCAGTCCGCGACATGGTCAGTCTGATCCTGGACGGTGAGGCCCTCGTCGCCCTGCGAATCTTCAACCCGGAAGAGGTCGCGGCACTGATCGACGGTACTGATCCGCTGTTCGCCACGCTCGAGCAGCTCGATGCGCTGCGCAGGAGCGTGGCCGAGAAGCTGGGCGATGTCGAAGCGGCCCGTCTGGACCGTGTGGCCCGCGGCCTGGAACCCGCCCCGAACCATCGCGTACTGGATGCGCAGAATGCGAGTGTCGAACCGGTTCCCATCATGATCCTGATCGGACCGGAGCGCACGCCCGGTTCTGCGCGGCTCACGCTGATGGACGGCCGTTGGCGCCTGCAACTTGACCGCACGCTTACGGCACAGGACGTGGAGGCGATTCACTCGTATCACGCCCAGCTTGGCGATCGGCTGGCACGCATCCATGACTGGGTACTCGACAGCGCCCAGATTGACGCTGCGGTGCTGGAGAACGCGTTGCGGGCGGCGTTACGGGGTGAGGATGTCGACCTCGCCGGAGCCGCTCCGGCGGTCCCTTCCGGTATGCAGCCGCCGCCCGGAACCGAAGCTCCACCGGGCGTGCAGTTGCCGCCCGAACGGCCGGATGAACGGCAGTTGCCCGGCGGCGTGGTAGCGCCGGAGCTGCCGTAACAGTTGCCTTTGTGGGCGTTCGTCCGGCATCCGTGCCGGCGAAGGAGGACCGGTCGGCGAGGGAATTGTGGCGCTACTGACCAGTGACGAGATTGAGCGATTGCGGCGGGCGATCACCGCACAGGATCACCTGCAACGAATCCTGGCCGAGATCGAGCGTCTGCAGCGGCTCGTCTTTCACTCCACCGACCGGACGCACTGGGATCGCTTGCGTACCTCCGCAGAACAAATCCTGATGGCCGAGCTCGTGAGCCGTCACGAGGGCGATCCGGTAGGATTATTCTTGGTGTTGCGCGCCCACGAGGATGCCGGGCAAACGTGGGAGGCGGCGATCGCCAGTGTCGCCGGACAGATCCACTCGTACTTTACGACTCCACTGGGAATCGTGCTGCGGCGGAACCTCTTCGGGGATGCCGCGGCATACCTCACGCCCGATGCGATCCGCTGGTTGGCGGGTTACACCCGGGAACAGCGCGCACCTCGGTAGCGCGGATCAGCGCGCGGGTACGCATGGTCCAAGCGGGGTGTTACACTGCGTAAAATCACCTTCGAATCTCGCTCGTGCGCCGCGCAGCGCAGCTAGCACGGTGAAAGGAGTGCGGATGAGCAGTACCCCCCCGGTTCCCCCGCGGAAACCCGTCGCCGAATTACAAGCCGGCGACCGCCTCGATGACCAGGTTTTCCGCATCCAGCAGAAAGATCTACGGACCACTTCGAACGGCGGCCTGTACGTGCATGTCGTCATCGCCGACGCGAGTGGCCAGATGCTCGCCCGCATCTGGAACGCATCCCAGGAGTTGTTCGACTCGTTGCCCGACGGCGGGCTCGCCCACTTCCGCGGGCGCGTCGAGAACTACAAAGGCAACCGCCAATTCATCGTCGACGGCGTCCGCACTGTCGAACCCGGGGCGGTTGATCCAGCCGAGTTCCTGCCCTCCTCCAGGCACGACCGCGATGCGCTGTGGAACCAGGTCAAAGATCACCTGCGCCAGGTTCGCAACCGAGACCTGCTTGCGCTACTCGCAAAATTCGTTCAGGATGAGGAGTTCGTCACGCGCTTCACGCGGGCCCCGGCCGCCGTGCAGATGCATCACGCCTATGTCGGCGGCTTGGTGGAACACACGCGGAACTTGTTGCGGCTGGCGCTGGCCGTGTGCCCGCTGTACCCGGAGATCAGCCAGGACCTGGTGCTCGCAGGCGTGTTCCTGCACGATGCGGGCAAGACGGCTGAACTCGCCTTCGAGACTAACTTCGAGTACACGAATGAAGGGCAGCTCGTCGGGCATATCGTGCTGTGCACGCTCTGGGTCCATGACCGCTGCCGCGCGCTCGAGGCCGAGACGGGGCGCCCCTTCCCGCACCAGCTTGAAACGGTGCTCAAGCACCTGATTCTGTCGCACCATGGGAAGTACGAGTTCGGCAGCCCGCGGTTGCCGGCAACACCCGAGGCGTTCATGATCCACTACCTCGACAACCTCGATGCGAAGCTCGCCATGACTTTTGGCGCCATCGCCGCGGACTCCAATGCCGCCAGCGACTGGACGGGCTACATTCACTCGCTGGAGACGCGCGTTTTCAAGCCGGATGTACTGGGTGTCCGCGATGCCGCGCCGCGCGACGCCGCGAGTTGAGAACTTCCCCGGAGCGCTACTCGTGACCGGCCGCCCCGACCACGCGCCCGTCCAGCTCGCCGCAGCGGACGTGCAGCACTACGTGCACGCGGGATTCCTCGTGGTGCCCGGTTTACTGACCGGTGGCGAAATCGAGGCGCTGCGTACCGACGCCGTGGCCATCGCACGCGGGCACTATCCGAGCCCGCAGATCACACCAGCACCCGACAGTCTGAGCGACGACACGGTGCTGAGGAGCTTTCTCGCCATTCACCAACCACATTTCCTGAGCCCGGTGGTGCGGGCTTTCGTACAGCACGTTGGTATCGCCGGCGTCCTGGGGCGGATCGTCGGCGCGCACCTGCCGGCCTGGGACGGCCGCGTGAAGTGCATGCAGTCGATGCTCTTCGTGAAACCCCCGGGTGACCCGGGGCAGGCGTGGCATCAGGACGAGATCTACATCCCGACGCGCGACCGCTCACTCTGCGGCGCGTGGATCGCACTCGACGACGCTTCGGTTGATAACGGCTGCCTGTGGGTGCTCCCCGGGTCGCAGCGCCTGGGGTACCTCTACCCGCAGCGGGCACACCAACAGCCCGACGAATTCGACTTCGCCGCAGAGAGTTACGGCTTTGACGAAACGGCCGAGATTCCGGTGGAATTGCCGGCCGGGGGGGTGGTGTTCTTCAATGGCTACCTGTTGCATCGCTCGCGACGCAATCGTTCAAGCGGCTATCGCCGCGCGCTGGTGAGTCACTACATGAACGCGTGGTCACTGCTGCCGTGGGAAGTGCGGGCGGGTGAACGTCCGGCGACGGCCGACCGACGGTGCGTGCTGCCGATTTGCGGCGCGGACCCTTACGCGTGGAAGGGGTACGAGGAACCGGGTGGAGTGTGGTTGCGGCCGCGGCAGCAGCCGTAGCATCGGGCGCTACGCGACACGCAGGGCTTCAATCACGTTGGTGCGCGCGGCGTATCGAGCCGGGACGATGGCCGCCAGCACACACAACCCCACGGTCATGCCCACAGCCAAGGCCACCATATCCCAAGGAACGGCAAACGGTAGTTCGTATCCCCACATGCAGCGTCATGGTGCGGACGTTCCACGCCAAGTGCAGCCCAAGCACCAAGCCCAGGGCGCTCCCCAGGACTCCCAGCACGAGCGCCTCACCGATGACAAGCCGCAGAACCAATCCGCGTGTCGCGCCGACTGCCCGCAGGGTCGCCAACTGCTTCGTGCGGCTGGCCACGTTGGCAGTCATCAGGTTCGCGACCCCCAGCGCAGCCACCAGTAGCGCCATGCTCGGCACGGCCGTCAGGAGATACGTCAGCCGCGTCAGTTCACCGTCGATTTCATCCTTCAGTTCCGTCGCGGTGCCATAGCGGGCCGGCGCGTTGATCCGCCGGCAGACTTCCTGCAGCACGCGCGTCTCACGGTAATTCTGCCAGCGGCGCTCGAGCGGGATCTTTTCGTTGTAGTGCATGTGTGAGAGCATGCGCCCCTCCGGCGAGCCGAGTGGCGGTGGCCAGTCCGCGGGAATGGGCTCGGCACCCAGGTCAAAGTTCAGCAGGATCAGCCGTGTGCCGTCCACACCGAACAGGCGGCGCAGGTCTGCGTTCGACCCGATCACCGACCCGACCGCCGCCATCTTCGCCTCACTTTGCACTTGGAAGTAGCTCGCGGCAATGTCCAGCGCCGGGGAGTCAATCACGCCGGCGACTTTGAACGTCGTCCAGCGATTGTTGAACCAGACCCGCACGTCGTTGCTCTGCAGAATCCGCCCATCCGGGTCGCGGATCTCCGTCACGCCTTTTTTGCGGGTCCGGGCGAAGTCTGCCGCGACCAGCACATGACCACCCTGCTCAAGCAGCGCAATGGCTGAATCACGATCACCCTCGACGAATTCCATCTGGATCAACCGGAAGAATGACTCGGGGTCGATCCCGAGAAACCACGTGATGGACTTCAGCAACTCCTCATTGAACAGCGGCCGCTCCTCGACAATCACGTTCGGAGCGTTGGCCGTGGTGAAGTTCGCCACCCCGGGCACCGCGCGCAATGCCGCCGCGGCCGCCTCGCCCGGAATCTGTTCGTCGCTCCAGATGTAGGCGGCCGGAAACTGGCTGGGAAATTGCCACCCGGTCTTGAAGCTGGTGCTGAAGACCACAAGTCCCACGATCAGTGACAAACCCACCATCAACCCGCAGCAGATGCCCGCGGAGCGCCAGACGGCGTGCCCCACCTGGTCCTGCAACAGCACGGCGCGCACACCCAGCACCCGTGCCGTGAGCGGCACCGCCAGCCGACTCGCGATATACACGAGCAGCGGCGCGAGCGCCGCGTAGATCATGTACAACAGCACGACGGCCGCCGCCGACCACTGCACGAATTCCAGATCGCGTTGCACCCGGTAGCCGATGATGAGGTGCTGCACACCCAGCAGGGTGAACGCGATGACGGCAGCGGCCACGAGCCAATGCGCCCCCGTGCGGCGAGCCCGTGGGCGCGTGGCTTCCAGCGGCGAAACCCCCAGCGCTGCCACCGCTGGCAGCACGGCCGCCAGCAGCGTGGTCAGCAGCCCGGCCCCGCACGCGAGCCCGACGCCCCAGGTGCTGATGGCGAAGCGGCCGACGTACTCCGGCACCGCCCACACGGTCCACTGGGTCAGGTGCAGTCCGATGGGCACACCCAGAGCAACTCCGAGCAGGCCCAGCGGCAGGACCTCGGCCACCACAAGAACGGCAAGTTGCCCTCCCGTCATGCCGACGCAGCGCAGCAGGCCAAGCTGGGCGAGGCGTTCGATCATGCCCATGCTGAGGGTGCTGAGTATGATGAAGAGCGCCGTCAACAGGGCCATGCAGCTCATCAGAACGAGCACGACCTGCTGCTGGCGCTGCGCGAGGTTGATCTGCTGCATGCGGGCTTCGCTGCTGCGCATGTAGACCTGCGGGAAGCCCTGCAGCGCCGCCTGGATGCGTGCCCCGACAAGGCGCACGTTCTCGATCGTCGGATTGTCCAGCACCACTTCAACCGAATTGACCAGGGCAAACGTCCCGCTGATGCGCTGGAGCGTCGGCAGTTGTACCAGGGCCACGCCCTTCTGGAAGCGGGCCACCCGCTCGCGATGAATCACCCCCACAATCTCAAGTTCGAACGGCGGCTGATCGTCGAACGGCCCACGCCACACCAGCAATCGGTCGCCCACCCCGACACCCTGCTCCTCGGCAATCGACTGCTCCAGAACGCACGCCGCATCGTCCTCTGCACGCAGCATCCGACCGCCGGGCATCAGCCGCTCGGACCAGTCGCGAATCGCACTCTCGCGCTCCAGATCGAGCCCGTGAAAATCGACGTCGGGCATTGTCCAGAAGCGCTGGTTGGCCGGCCGCGGAGCAGTGCGGCGCTCGGCCGCCGACGGCAGCCGGCGCACCAACAGCGGCACGACTTGGCGCACGCCCTCGACGGGCTCGATCTGGCCGACGATGCGCTGCGGCAGGGTATCGTACTTGCCCAGCGGGGACTGGATGGTGATGTGACTGCGGCCGACATGTGTTTCGGCCCATTCCATGACCGTGCGTTGCACGGATTCATAGCAACAGGTTACCCATACAACCGCGCCGGTTCCAAGCGCAATCGCAAGCACCGCGCCGGCCGTGCGAGTTCGTTTAACCCGCCAATTCCTGGTAGCCAGCGCTGACCAGTGCTGCATCACGATTGCCCTTCGGCGCGAGCGTGCCCACTACGCGGCCGTCCTTGAGAATGACCACCCGGTCGGCGTAGGCCGCACCGGGGGCTTCGTGTGTCACCATGAGAATCGTCTTGCCGCGTGTATCGGCGATGTTGCGGAGCAGTGCCCAGATCTCCGCTGATTGCTTGGAATCCAGGTTGCCGGTCGGCTCGTCTGCGAGGATCAGGGCCGGGTCATTGAGCAGGGCACGGGCGATCGCCACGCGCTGCTGCTCACCGCCAGAGAGCGCATCGGGCCGGTGCGTGGCCCGCGGGAGCAGATGCACGGTATCGAGCAGTTCGTCAACCCGCGCCAGGCACGCCCGCAGCGGATGCCCATCCACCAGCATCGGCAGCGCGACGTTCTCGCGCGCGGTGAGCGTGGGCAGGAGGTTGAACTCCTGGAAAATCACGCCGATACGGCGGCGGCGGAAGATGGTGCGCGCCCGGTCGGACATGCGGGCGATATCGTGGCCTTCGACGCGCAGCGTGCCGCTCGTAGGTGGAGTAAGACCACCCGTCACATGCAGCAGCGTACTCTTACCCGAGCCACTGGCACCCATGATGGCGCAGAACTCACCCATCGGAACGGTGAGATCAAGGCCGGCAAGTGCCTCAACCCGTTCACCGCCACTCTCGTAAATCTTGCGGAGATCCACAGCTACGACGATGCCGTCGCGCGCCGCGGCGAGCGCAGGCCCCGAATGTGCCGCCTGCGCGGGGATCGAGTCGGCCTGATCGGGAGCTGGACTCATCATGGGCCGCAGTGTAGACGGCACAACTTTGCCCCTCAACGTCGGAAGTTGTGGCGGGTGATGCGCAGATTGCGTCCGCAATCTCCTCGTTCCATCGTGGCTGTCAAGGACCATCAGGCCCCTTATACTCCCACCGAAACGGAGTGCATCTACAGAGGCCCCCTCCAATGCCGGCAGTGATCTTTGACATGGACGGCGTGCTGGTGGACTCCGGTCCACCTCACGCCGAAAGTTGGCGCATTCTCGCCCGCCGTGACGGCATCGAGATCGACGATGCGCAGTTTCAACAACTCTTCGGCCGGCGGAGCGCCGACATCATCCGCACTCTCTGGGGCCCCACCACCAGCGACAGCATGGTGGCCGCCTACGATGCCGAGAAAGAGGCCGTCTACCGCGATCTGGTACGTCAGAACGTGCCTATCATGCCGGGCTGCCTCGACCTCCTGGAACGCCTGCGAACAGCCGGCCTCGCACTGGCGGTCGGCACCTCCGGTCCCCCTGAGAACCTGATGCTGGTCCTCGAAGCCGGTGGCCTAGATCGCTATTTTCAGGCCACCGTGCACGGCTACGATGTGGTCCACGGCAAGCCGGCTCCGGACGTCTTCCTGCTGGCCGCTCGCCGGCTGGGTATGCCACCGAAGGCGTGCGTGGTCGTCGAGGACGCCCCTGTCGGCATCCGGGCCGCTACCGCGGCAGGAATGCCGTCTATCGGCCTGACCGGGACGCACCCGGCGGACCGACTCCGTGAAGCCGGGGCCAACCGGGTCGTCCACGAGCTAAGCGCAATCACCACGACTGTTATCGAGGACGTGCTCTCAACAGGCCACACGCCGTGAGAGATGTCCAGACCGGGCGGCCACGGCCGATGGGGAAACTTCCCCGATTTATGCGGAGCTTACGCACCGCAGCACATGCGGGACGTTCCAAAGGTGCGATACAGGCCCGTAATATCCTTGAAATGGATCGCAGCGGGCTGGGGGCCTTTCCGCAACGCGCGGGATTTCACGCAACACCACCCAGCTTCGGGGTATACTGTCGTGGGATGTTCACTACGGTGCTGGAGCAAGTCAAATACTACGTCTCCTTTGGCGACGATGATGCGGAGCAGCTTCGCCAACTGGGCCAAGCGCTGCGTCTCAGGATGCCTGCATTGGTGGAGCGCTGCCTAACGCAGATCATCTCCTGGCCCGGGACAGAGGGCGCTTTTGAAACTCCGGATCAGGTCATGGGCGTGCGACAGGAACTCGTGGCATGGTTCCGGCGCCTCTTCAGCGGCCATTACGACGCCGATTTTGCCGCCGACGCAGCGCGCCTGGGTCGCAATCAGCTCCGCGATGGGCTCCCACAACAATTTCTGGTTGCAGCCCTGGAACTGGTCAAACTCGAAGTTGAACGAGAGGTTGCCGGTCTAGCGCTACCCAATCTGCCGGCGGCGCAGCATGCGCTGCGGAAGTTGCTGATCCTCGAGACCGCATTGCTGCTTGATGGTTACCGTGAAGTGGACACGCACCAGGTACGTCAGCACGAGCGGGACGCCGTACAAGCACGTCTGCGCGAAGCCGAGCAGCTCGCACACATCGGGCAGTTGGCCGCCTCGCTCGCTCACGAGATCAAGAACCCGCTGGCCGGCATCAGCGGTGCGATCCAGGTGATTCGGGCGGGGCTCAAGCCGAGTGATCCGCATTTTCCCGTACTCGGCGAAGTGCTACGGCAGATTCATCGCCTTGATCGCACGGTGAAGGACCTGCTCATCTACGCCCGCCCCCGACCGCCGCGCTACCAGCGTTGCGATCTGCCCCGCGCCATCGAGCGCGTTCTGGCACTCCTTGGGAAGGAGCCCGAATTTGCAAGTATCCGCTTCGAGTTCAGCATCGCGCACGACCTGCCCCCGCTGGCTGCGGATGAACACCTGCTCGAACAACTACTCATGAACCTGCTGCTCAATGCAGCCCAGGCGTCGACCGTCAGTGGCCTGGTCCGGTTGGTGGCGACCTGCCACGGAGCCGATGTGAGATTGAGCATCGTGGACGAAGGTGCCGGGATGTCCGAGGAGGTGGCCCGGCGCGCACTCGAACCCTTCTTTACCACCAAGGCCCGTGGAACGGGTTTGGGGCTGCCGATCTGCCTGAAGATCGTGGAGGCGCACGGCGGAGCACTCGAAATCGAAAGTCGACCGGGTGCGGGCACGGAAGTCGCCGTGACCCTGCCGGCCAGCTTGCCCTCCGCGGCCGTGGGAGTGCCGGATGAGCATACGCGCACTGATCGTTGAGGATGAGAGTCTGATCCGCTGGTCGCTCCGGCAGAAGTTCGAGGAGCGCGGCTTCCAGGTGACCGAAGCGGCCACCGGCGCCGCGGCCGTAGAGGCCTTTGGAGAAGGCACCTTTGACCTGATCATGCTCGATTTCAAATTGCCCGACATGACCGGGCTGGATGTCCTGATGGCGGTTCGTGAAGCGGATCAGGACGCGGTCGTCATCATGATGACGGCCTTCAGCACGATCGAGACGGCCGTGCAGGCCATCAAGCTGGGGGCGTTCAACTACATCGCCAAGCCCTTCCAGATGGACGAGCTGCTCGCGACGGTGGATAAGGCCCTGGAGACGACCCAGCTCAAGCGTGAAGTGCGCGAGTTGCGGCGACACCTGGAGTCGCAATACGGCGTGAACGCGATCATCGGCCGCGATGCTTCCATGCTGAAGCTCTTCGACACGATCAAGCAGGTGGCGCGCACCGGGGTCTCGACCGTGTTCCTGCGCGGGGAAACCGGCACCGGCAAGGATTTAATTGCGCGCGTGATCCACCACAATTCCGAACGCGCTGCCATGCCCTTCATCAACGTCACGTGCACGGCCCTGTCTGAGGCGCTGCTCGAATCGGAGTTGTTCGGCCACGAGCGCGGGGCGTTCACCGACGCGAAGGCCCAGAAACAGGGACTGTTCGAGCTGGCCCACGGCGGAACCGTGTTCCTGGATGAAGTCGGGGACATGCCGGCCGCCCTGCAAGCCAAGTTGCTGCGTTTTCTCGAGGAGCGCACCTTCCGGCGCGTGGGCGGGACGCGTGAAATCAGCGTCGACGTGCGCGTGATCGCCGCCACCAACCGCGATCTGGAGCAGGCGATCCGGGCCGGAGAATTCCGCGCCGACCTGATGTACCGGCTCAACGTCGTGACGATTGTGCTGCCGCCGCTCCGGGCGCGGGGTGACGACGTCCGACTGCTCGCACAGCACTTCATCGACCGCTTTGCGAAGGAATTCAAGAAGCCCATGACGAAACTCGCACCGGAGACCGCCGCCCTGTTGCAGTCCTATACCTGGCCCGGCAACGTCCGTGAGATGCGCAATGTCATCGAGCGTGCGGTCCTGCTGTGTAAGGACACCGTCATCACCCCTGAAGACCTCGTGCTGGGACGGCATGAACCCGCGCCGGTGTCCACGGGGGAGATGTCGTGGGATCCGGATGCGATCACGCTGCCGCCGGAGGGATTCGACTTCTCGAAGTTGCACGATCTCGAGAGCCAGCTCCTGAAGCAGGCGCTGGAGCGCACCCAGTACAACCAGACCAAGGCCGCCAAACTGCTCAACCTGTCGCGCGATCGGCTGCGCTACCGGCTGCAGAAGCACGGACTGCTGTAGCGGGAACGAGGAAGCCGGGTGCGGGAGAAGTCGCCGGCGCAGTTCGTGGTGGCCCGGTATGCCCATTACGTCGCGCGCGCGGAGAGGAACGGAGCCGAGAGGAAACGCGCTCCGATCACAAAGCTTCCGAAGCCGATCGCGCATAGGATCACCACCGGCAACAGCATCTCCCACAGCGAGAAATGACGCCAGATGGCGCCCTCGTACGCATGCATGGCCCATTTGACCGGGCTGATCAACGATAACGGCTGCAACCACTCCGGCATGAAGAAAACGGGCACCAGGGCCCCGCCGATCATCGCCATGACCGTGAATACTGCCCAGCCGAGACCGCCCGCCGTCTGTTCCGTCGTCGCCAGCACCGCCAGCAACATCATGATGCCCGTGAACGCGATCGCCGTCGCCACCGCCGCCAGCAGCAGCAGCGGCAGGGAATCCGGCCGGACCCCGACCGCAAGCGCTACGGCGATCATGAAGAGCGAGACGATCGTGAGTGTGATGAAGCACGCCAGCGCCTTGCCGGCCACGATGTAGGCCCGGTCCACCGGCACAAGCTGCAATCGTGCCAGCGTACCCGCCGTGCGCTCCGACACGATCGAGATGCTGAAGCCCGCCGCCGCGCTGATCAAACCCCACATGATCCCCTGTGGGAAGGACACCGAGAACGCGTTGCGCGGACCGGTGTTCCGCTCGGTCAGGTCGTTGATGACGATATGCACGGGCTCGAATCCAGCCCCATCACCACGGCCCTGACCGGTGAGCCGCAAGAGGGAGCTGAAGGCCCCGCGCAGCTCGTCGAACATCATGCGCGTCAACACGCCCTGGAGCAGCCGCTGCTGGGCCTGGCGCCGCGGACTGGTGCCGATCTCCAGCACCGGCGGTTCCGCTCCCAGGGGGCGGGCGCGGGCCGCGGCGAAGCCGGCCGGAATCACGACCAGCGCGGCGCGCTCCCCGCGGCGGATCTGGTCGGCCGCAAACGCCCGGTTGGGAGCCACTTCGGACTTGAGTGCATCGGAAGCATGCAGCTTGGCGACAAACTCCCGCGACTTGTCCGTCTGATCTTCGTCGACCACGAAGATCTCGATGGCCTTCTCAAACTGCGCCCGCCCGACGCTGTCGAACACCCACCCGAAAAAGAAAGCGTAGACGAGCGGGAACAAGAGCGCGAAGAACACCGCGGTGCGATTCTGCGCGAGCACACGGAGATCCTTCCGCGCCAGCAGCAACGTCGAGCGAATCATGCAAGCCCTCCCCCGGCTGAGGTTTTCAATGCGCCCCGCCCGGTCCGCGCCGGGGAGTCCGGTGGAAGTTGCGCTGGAGGCGCCGCTCCGTCCTCCGCGATCGGCCGGGAGGACCCGCAAAACTTCCGCCGTACACCGTCATCGTCGTAGCACACGGTGGCAAACTGCCCGGTGTACGTGTCGGGGAACGCCTCCATGCCCTCCACGCCCACCTGCTTCGGCCACTCGCCGCGCGGGTAGTAAAACGTGCCGAACAGCCGGTCCCAGATCGAAAAGATCGAGCCGTAGTTCGAGTACTGCCCGGGGCCGTCCACCGCGTGGTGCCACCAATGCAGCTCGGCCGAGTTCAGCACGTAGTTCCAGGAGCCGATCACCGTCCGCACATTCGCATGATGCCAGAAGCCCTTCAAAATATCGATCGTGGTGTACACGATGATGACGGTCGGATCGATCATGAGCACATAGAAGGGCGTCATGATCACACCGTATTTGATCACGGCTTCGAGCAGATGTACACGAAATGTCGAGAGCGCATCCATTTCCGTGCAGGTGTGATGGACCCGGTGAATCCGCCACAGCAGGTCTGATTCGTGGTACCAGCGGTGCAGCCAGTAGCGCATGAAGTCGTTGTAGAGCAGAAAAATCGCGAACTGGAGCCACCACGGCCAGCCACCGAAAGCATCGTAGAACACCGGCAGCATGATCAGCACGTTCGCAGCGCCGATTTTCGTCAGCGTTCCAAGGAACGGACCATTGACAAAGGCCGCCGCAAGGTCTGCGAAGTAACCCCGGCGCTTCGGGCCGGACGTCTGGGCGGCTTGAATGGGGTAACGCCGCTCCAGCCAATGGAATAGGATCAGGCCGATTACAAATACGGCCATATGTATCACCAGTCCGGGGACTCTCATGCGCCTATCTCCGCCGGGCTCGCGCCATTCACCACCGCGGCTTTACCATTACCGCTGCCGGACGTGGCCCCCTCGATCCAGGCGCGCTCCAGACCGGCGTGTGTCGGTCGCAGCTTTGAGATGATACAACGGCGTTTCCCCGCCTCCGTCAGCGGGATGTGGGCCACGGCCTGGACATCCAGCCGGCAGGTCGGTCCGAACCGCTGCCGTATCAGGGTCATGCCGCGCTCAAACTCTTCCGGGCACGCGCCGGATTCGGGCTCGTATTCGTAGCTCAGATGCACGCGGGAATGTTGTGTCAGCCGCCAGTTCCTGACCGGATTGCGCTCGGCATGGTCGAACAGATGGAAGAAGAAGTGCGGTGAAACGAGCTCGCCGTTCGGTGTCGGCAGGAAGTCGTTGATCCGGCCCTGCACCGCCGTCATCAGCGGGAAACGTACGCCACAGCCACAGGTGTCCGTTCGCAGTGCGGCGATATCGAGCAGCCGGTACCGGATGAAGGGCATCGCGTGGGCGTGCAGCGCCGTGCACACGACCTGTCCGGGCACTCCGGGAGGGACCGGCCGGCCATCGGGGGCGACGATCTCCACGGCCAGACGGTCGGCATCGATGTGGTAGTTCCCGTGCGAACACTGCATGCTGATGGGGCCGACCTCGATGGCACCGTACATGTCCCGGGGCTCGACCGCGAACGCCAGCGCGATGGTCTGCCGCATTTCATCCATAAGCGTCGCCCCGGTCGGCAGCACCGCGCGCATTGGCAAGGTCCGGCCGCGGCGCAGCAACTCGCGCGCGAGGAGGTAGATGCCACCGGTCTGTCCAATCACGCCCAGCGGCTGGAACCGGTCGAGGATTGCAATCTGTTCGTCCAGCGGGAGCAGCGGAAAGAGGTGCCGCACTTTGGCGATGGCGTTCATCACCATGCCCTTCCGTGTGTGCAGCCAGGGACTCGCCACGGTAACGACGCGGTGCCACGGCCGGAGCCCCGCATGCACGAAGGTGCGCAGGATCGCCCGGCGCGTGACCCGCAGTTCGCTGATGGTACGAGCGATGCGGATGGCGCGGCCGGACGTGCCGCTGGTAGTCATCAGGTTGAAGCGCTGCCGTGGTACGCGGGGATCGAGCACGGCGTCACCGGCCTCCACGAGCAATTCCTTGTCCACGGGCGGAATGCGGGGCAGATCGGTGTGGTCGCGGAAATCGCGCGGGTGAAATCCGGCGGAGCGCCAATGCTCGCGATAGAAGGGAATGTGCTCGTACGCATGGCGGACCAGGAAACGCAAGCGTTGATCGGCCTGGGCGGCAACGAGCGCAGGCGGACGCCGACGACTCACGAAGAAAAGTTCGAGCAGTCCTGGCCGGCGGGCCTCTTGCATGGTCAACGCTCCCTGTTGTCGCTCTGAGGCGACCACGGGCCACCCCGGTGATTATCGGAACGGCCGCCGGCTTCCCAGCAACTTCAACATGCTTGCCAAGGGCGGGACGTGGGTTCGACCGAAACCGCGCCCACTCATTGTGTGGGTAGCCACAAGGCCACCGGGAGCCGCGCCATCCACCTCCGGTCTCGGGATTATTTCTGACACGCGCGGGGTGTCAAGGTTGGCACGGCGACAACAGCTCTGGGTCGGGAGTCCCACCTGTCGCGGGTTTGCCCGGCACGGCATAATGCTGCGACGGGTATGCGTTCCGGTTCGTGGCGGGAATCGTAGTGAGTCTCGATGCTGAAGCAGTACCACCAATTTGTGCTCGCACTGCTGGTCGCGGCGGATGCGCTGGCGGTGAGCACGGCGTGGCTGGCGAGCTACTGGTTACGATTCGCCTACCTGCCGGTGGACGAGGCGAAGGGTGTCCCGGCCCTGGGTGACAAGTTCCTGCCCATGCTGCCGCTGGTCGTGCTGGGGCACCTGGTCATCTTCAGTTGGGTACGTCTGTACCGGCCGCGGCGGAGCGAGGGGCTGTGGCGGGAAGTGCGTGACATCGTGAAGGCATTTCTCGCGGCGGTGGCGGTAGTGGTGCTGATCGACTACCTCCAGCCCGAAGCGCACAAGATTTCGCGCGGCTTCATCGCGACCTATGCCGTGGTGGGAACATCACTTTTTGTTGTATTCCGCCTTTCGGTGCGGGCGTTTGCGCGGTCGTTGCGGCAAGCCGGATTCAACCAGCGCAGCGCCGTCATCGTGGGCACGGGGCGAAACGCGCAGCAACTCCTCCGTGCTTTACAGAAAAATCGCTGGATCGGCATGGACGTGGTCGCATTCGTGGACGATGTTCCACCGGATGTCGCCCGGCGGCTGCGCGGCATTCCGGTCCGCGGACCACTGGGTGCCCTGCGCGCGGTCGTCGATGAGACGCGGATCGACTGCGTCTTTGTCGCCTTGCCCGCCGCCCAGGCGCAGCGCGTCAACGAAGTGCTTGACCAGCTTTCGACCTCGATGGCGGACGTCCGCCTCGTGTCCGATCTCAACCCGCTGCTCGCGATGCGTCCGACGGTCTCGACCCTCGACGGGCTGCCGATTCTCTCGCTGCGTCAGACGCCGCACTACGGCTCGAACGCGCTTGTCAAACGGGGATTCGACCTCGTGGTGGGGACGCTGTTCCTGTTCCTCGGCGCTCTGCCGATGCTGATCATTGCCGCGCTGGTCAAGCTCGGCAGTCCGGGCCCGGTGCTGTACCGCCAGCGGCGCATGGGCCTCGACGGGCAGGAGTTCGACATGCTCAAATTCCGCACGCTGCGTGTCGACGCTGAAGCCGACGGTCCGCAGTGGCGCCCGCGTGGCGATCGGCGCACCACCATCGGTACGTTCCTGCGAAAGACAAGTCTCGACGAACTACCGAACCTGTTCAACGTACTGGCCGGCCACATGTCACTGGTCGGTCCGCGCCCGGAACGTCCGGAGTTCATCCGCGAATTCAAGCACGAGATTCGCCATTACATGCTGCGGCACAAAATGAAAGCCGGGATGACCGGCTACGCCCAGATTCGCGGTTACCGCGGAGATACGTCGCTCTCCAAACGAATCCAGCATGACCTGCACTACATCCGCAACTGGAGTCTCGGCCTCGACTGCTACATCCTGTTCATGACGATCTTCGGCGTGTGGTTCAGCCGGCACGAGGCGGACGCAGGCGCCGCATCGACCGCAGGCCCCGATGCCGGCCTCCCGCCTGTTCCCCCGGCTGCCCACGAATAATCCGCGGCACGTCCGCGCGCTCTGCCCGCTTGCCATTTCCGCCGCGCCGCCTGATCCTACCGCGCGCGGCCGATGGTCTCTGCCGCGAAGGGAGCAACACGTGACGGAACACGACCTCATCGTAATTGGCGCCGGACCCGGCGGATATGTCGCGGCGATTCGCGCCGCCCAACTCGGGTTGAACGTCGCCTGCATCGAGCGGGAAGAGGCCCTCGGCGGCACTTGCCTCCGGATCGGCTGCATCCCGAGCAAGGCCCTGCTCGAGTCGAGCGCGCATTACCACGCCGCGCAGTCGTCCCTCGCCGAACACGGGTTGAAGATTGGCAAGCTCGAACTTGACTTGGCACAGATGCTGAAGCGCAAGGACGAGATCGTCAGCGGGCTCACCAAGGGCGTCGGGCAGCTCTTCAAGAAGAACCGCGTCACCCGCTACCACGGCCATGGCCGCATCGCCGGACCGGGCCGCGTCGACGTAACCAGTTCCGAAGGTACACAGGAACTGCGCGCGCGGCACATGATCCTCGCAACCGGCAGCCAAACCGCGCCGCTCCGCAGCGTGGACCTAGATGGCGACCGGATCGGCACCAGCACCGAGGCGCTCTCCTATTCCGAGGTACCCCGGCACCTGGTCGTCATCGGCGCCGGGTACATTGGGCTCGAACTGGGCTCCGTCTGGCAACGACTGGGTGCGCAGGTCACCGTGCTGGAGTACCTTGACCGGATTCTTCCCGGGATGGATGACGAGATCGCGACCGAGGCGCTGAAGCTCTTCAAGAAGCAGGGCCTGAGCTTCAAACTCGGGACGCGCGTCACCGGCGCGAAGGTGAAGAAAAACAAGTGCATCGTTGCGATCGAGGGCGCGGACCCCGTCGAGTGTGACCGTGTGCTCATCTGCGTCGGCCGCGTACCGAATACCGATGATCTGGGGCTTGACCGCGTCGGCATCCGGGTGGACGACCGCGGGCGCATTCCGGTGCAGGATCATTTCCGCACCACCGCCGAAGGCATTTACGCGATCGGCGACGTCATCGCGGGCCCCATGCTGGCGCACAAGGCCGAAGAGGAAGGCGTCGCCTGCGTGGAGGCGATCGTGAACGGCTACGGGCATGTGGACCACGACGCGATTCCCGGCGTCGTGTACACCGAACCCGAGATTGCCACCGTGGGGCGGACCGAACAACAGCTCAAGGATACCGGCCAGGAGTACCGGAAGGGCATCTACCACTTCCGCGGTAACGCGCGGGCACGGGCGCTCGGCCAGGTTGAGGGGCGCGTGAAGATGCTCGCCGATGCGAAGACCGACCGCCTGCTCGGCGTGCATATCCTCGGGCCACGGGCGGGCGACCTGATCGCCGAAGCCGCCGTGGCCCTGTCCTTTGGCGCATCAGCCGAAGATCTCTTCCGGTGCTCACACGCACACCCGACGCTGGCCGAGTGCCTGAAGGAGGCCGCCCTCGCTGTTCACGGCCGCCCGCTGAACGCCTGAGCGCCGGGAAGTATCGGGGACTGTAACCACATACGCGCATGTTCAGCGCGCCAGGGTGATCGCCTCGCGCGTCAACAGATCTCCCAGTTTGGGGACAATGAGGTCCGGCCGTTCTTCCGCGGACAAGCCCTCCACCACCTCCGGCTGAGCGTACTTGCCGGAAAGCACGAACGCGGTGCGCAGGCCGAGCCGCCGTGCACCGGCCAGATCGCTGAGCGGGTCATCCGACACCATCAGCACATCCCGCGGCAGCAGGCGCAGTTCCTCCAGCGGCCGGGTATACGCCGTGGGGCTCGGTTTTCCGAGAACGAGCGGCGCGCGTTGCGTGGCGTACTCGAGTGCCGCCGAAATCGAACCGACACTCGGCGCCGGCCGACCAGAGTCATCGCCGTAAATGCGGTTGTGGTGCAGCGCAATGAACACGACCTCCGGTCGCAACAGTGCCTGGACTGCGAGCTGTAACCGCGCGAAAGTCAGCTCAGGATCCAGCCCCACCACGACTGCATCGACGTGCGGGTCATCCGCGGTTTCGAAACCGGCGGCGGCGAGCATGCGCCGGAGAGCCACCGTGCCTAGCACGAGCAGCCGACGCAACCCGCGCGCCCGCAGTTCCTCCACGGCAGCGTAGGTACAGGTGTGCAGCTCGTCGAGTCGGAAGTCGAAGCCGGCCCGGCAGAGCTTCTCCAGCATCTCGGCGCGGTCGTCCGTCGTGTTGTTGCTCAGGAGCCGCAGCGGGCGCCCGGCGGTCCGCAGGGCCGCGACGAATCCGATCGCGCCTTCGATGGCAAGATAACGCTTGTCCGAAACGAGCACCCCCTCCACATCGAGCAGGACACCACGGATCTGCATTTCGGACTCCTTGCCGACTTTCCCGACCGGGGACAAACAACCTACGTCCCATAGCGTACCGTCCGGGAACTGACCCGGTCAGGCCCACTGCGGGAGGGGCCCGTTGACGTCACTGCAGCGGCCGTTTAGCGTGGTTTATTCACCGGGAGCGCGGGGAGGCGTCCTCCCGGGGCTTGGGAGCCACCATGAGTATCAGCCAACTCGCCCGCCAGATCAGTGAATCCGCCACCCTGAAGATCAACGAACTGGCCGCCACGCTCGCAGCCAAGGGCGAGCCCGTCATCCACCTCGGTGGCGGTGAGCCCAAGAGCAAGCCGCCGCTCGATGCGCTTGTAGCGGCCGCGGCCCAGCTCCACACCGGCGAGATCCGGTACACGCCCGCAGATGGTTTGCCAGCCCTCAAGAAGGCGATCATCCGCTACATGGAAGAGCACTACGCACACCATGTGAAGCCCGAGCACGTGTTGGTATCCAACGGTGCCAAGCAGGCCATCATGGTCGCGCTGCAGACGATTCTGAATCCGCATGACGAGGTGATTTTCCCAGCGCCCTACTGGGTCAGCTACCCGGAGATGGTGCGCCTGTGCGGCGGAATCCCGGTGCAGGTGGTGCCCGAGGACGGCAGCTTCTGCCCGCGGCTACAGGACATCGTCGACCGTGTGGGGCCGGACACGAAGGCGATCATCATCAACAGCCCCAACAACCCGACCGGCATCATTTACCCCGCCGAGTTCATCGCCGAGATCGTGCAATTCTGTGAACAACACGAGTTGTACCTGATCATGGATGACATTTACCACCGACTGGCGTTCGACGGTGTGAAGCCCGCGAACTGCTACGCCTACGCCGGTCGTAAAGATGAGAACTCCCGGCTGATTGTCGTCAACGGCGTGTCGAAGGCCTATGCGATGACCGGCTTCCGGATCGGCTGGGCGGTCGCCAACAAGCGGCTGATCGAGGCCATGGCCAACGTCCAGGCGCACCAGACCTCGGGCCCCTCCGCGCTCCTGCAACATGCGGCCGTAGGCGCACTGCTCGGGGTGCAGTCAGGCGTGGAGGCGTTGCGACTGACACTGGAGAACAACCGCAACGTGATGCTTGCCCGGCTCGCCGGCATTCCGGGTGTGCACGTCGAGAAACCGCAGGGTACGTTCTACTGCTTCGCGGATTTCCGACACTATGATCCGGACTCGACACGGCTCGCCCGCCTGCTGCTGGGTAAGGTGCGGGTGGTGACAGTGCCGGGAGTGGAGTTTGGACTCGAGGGCCACCTCCGACTCAGCTATTGCGGCACGGTGAAAGACATTACGGAGGGGCTTGAGCGGATCAAGTGGGCCCTCGATCCAGAGGCCCCCAACGAGATTTACATCGGCGACCGCCGCCGGGTGCGCGATTGGGCCCTGCCCGGGCTCGCCCCGGCCCTGCCATAGCTCACCACACCCACCCACGTCGGAAGCCGGTGTGCAGGGTAACAACACTCACCGCTCTGCGCTGTCCACTTGCCACGCCCAGCGTACGTAGTGCCAGCGACACAGCAGGGTGACGGTCTCCTAGCCAAACACCCCAGGCACCGAGGTGCGCGCTGTCCTGTTCAGCACTCCCGGAAATCCCCCCCGGCGGTATCCTGAGGGTGTCATGGACGCGCAGGAGCCCCAGCTTGAATGGCTGCCCGAAATGGGATTGCCGATGCTGCGCGGGGACCGCGACGAGTGTCCCTACCTGCCGCAGCGCGCAGCCGAACTGGTCTACCTGCTCGGTCCGGTTCCTTCGGCGTCCGACTACCGCTCCCTGCTCGACCTCCGCTTTCGTCGCAACGGGCTGGTCTTCTATCGCCCGGATTGCCCGGGCTGCCGCGCGTGTGTCCCGCTTCGCGTGCCTGTGGGCGCATTCCACGCCAGCCGCTCGCAGCGCCGCGTAGCGCGCCGGAATGCGGACATCACGGTCGCGGCTGGCCCGCTCTCGACCGACGACGAACATTTCGAGCTTTTCTGCCAGTATCAGGCGTCCGTACATGCCGACGACCTCGCCTATGACCGGTCACTTTTCGCACAGTTTCTGGGCTGCTCAGCACTACCGACTTTCGAACTGCGCTACCTGCTGCGTGGCCGACTCGTCGGCGTGTCGGTGGTTGACGCGTGCGGCGATGCGCTCTCCAGCGTCTACTTCTACTCCGAGCCCGCCGAAGCTCGCCGCTCACTCGGCGTCTTCTCGGGTCTGGCCGAGCTGGCCGAATGCCGGCGGCGTGGCCTGCGGTATTGGTATCTCGGCTATTGGGTCGCCGGATGCCGGAAGATGGAATACAAGGTGCGCTTCCGGCCATACGAGTTGCTGGGGTCCGACGGAGTGTGGCGCGGGGGGACGGATGCCTGAGCATCCGGACAGCGAGTTGCTGGTTCATGCCCGGGGGAGTTGGACTCGCCCGACGTGGCGCAACATGCGGCTGCATCTGGACGTGTGCGCAGCGCTGTGTCAGAATCCCGCATTCCCGTTCGTGAAGAGCGCTTGGCCCCCTGGTGGACGTGTACGGCAGACTCAGCAAGGGTGTGTCCATGTCGGAAGAAGCACTCAGCAAGCTCTCGCTCGACGAGCTCACCGAGGCATGGCCGGCCCTCTCGGACGAAGAGCGCCGCCAGGGCTTCGTGATCCTGAGCGCGGAGGATGGGGAGGAGTTCCTTTCGCACCTGAGTGCCCGTGACACATTCGACCTGATCTCGTCATTGTCACCGGAGCAGCGCCGGCGCTGGCTGCGCCTGCTGCCGCCCGACGACATCGCCGACATGATCCAGGAGGCCGAGGAGGATGGGCGCGAGGCCATGCTGCAGTTGCTCGATCCGCGGCTGCGGACGGAAGTGCACGCGCTGCTGACCTATGAGGAGGACGTCGCGGGCGGCTTGATGAACCCGCGCTTCGCCCGCCTGCGCGCCGACATGACGGCGTCCGAAGCGATCACCTACCTGCGCATGCAGAAGAGCCACAACGCGGAAGTCATCTACTATGGTTACGTGGTTGACCAGGCGCAACGCCTGGTCGGGGTCGTTTCGTTCCGTGAACTGGTCACGTCACCGCCGGAGCAGCGGCTGCGCGACATCATGACGACGGACATCGTCACGGTCCCGGACACCATGGATCAGGAGGAAGTCTCCACCATTTTTGCGCACGAAGACCTGCTGTGCGTTCCCGTCGTGGACTCTGAAGGGCGCATGAAAGGTATCGTCACCGCCGACGACATCGTCGACGTGGTCAAGGAGGAAGCCACCGAGGACATGCACAAGCTCGGCGGCAGCCAGGCGGTGGAGGGCCCCTACCTCCAGGCGAGCGTCTTCGAGCTGGTGGGCAAGCGCGTGGGCTGGCTGGCGATTCTCTTCTTCGGACAGATGCTCACCGTCACGGTCATGGGCACATTCGAGCGCCAGCTCGAGACGGCGGTTGTGCTGTCGCTGTTCGTGCCACTGATCATCAGCAGCGGCGGGAATTCCGGCTCCCAGACGGCAACGCTCGTCGTACGTGCAATGGCACTCGGCGACATCCGGCTCGCGGACTGGTTCCTGGTCCTGCGCCGCGAAATCCTGATCGGTCTGCTACTTGGTCTCATTCTTTGTCCAATCGGGTTGATGCGCGTGCTGACATGGGAATGGCTGTTCGGCTCGTACGGCGACTACTTCCTGCTCATCGGCCTCACCATCGGATTGAGCGTGCTCGGGGTCGTCGTGTGGGGGACGACCGTCGGTGCCTGCCTGCCGCTCATCCTGCGGCGTTTCGGCTTCGACCCCGCCAGCGCCTCGACCCCCCTGGTTGCAACACTCGTGGACGTCAGTGGGATCTTCATTTACTTCACGGTAGCTACCGCCATGCTCAGAGGCACCATCCTCTGACTTCGGTTGACCAGGGCACCACCCCGACAGAGTGGCAACAATACAAAAAACAGCCCGCCGGAACTCTCCCGAGCACCGGCGGGCCTTTCGTAAACTGGCTGCTGTCATTACAGCCACGTTCGCTGCCTGGACAGCAGCCTAGCGCTTATCACCTTGCACTGGATCACCTCCTTTGGAAGGGCCGCCCGCCGAGCCCGCCGGAGGGTGAGTCCGCAGCACTCGACATCGTCCCACTTCGCCGGCCGTCACCAGCGAAACCACAGGTACCACTTTCGCGGTGCCCGGTGTGACGCCGAACCGCTGCTGACCGCAAGCCACTTTATGAGGCCACGACAGCGATCCGTCACCTCACACACTCATAGTATGACGATGTTTCGAGCGCGGTCAAGAAAAATGTTACAGGCCACAAAAACAGGCGCGCTCAGGTACGCACCGCTACTTTTATTCCGGGTTATTCCAGCACGCACTCGCGGAGTGAACTCTCGAGCGAGTTGCCTGCGATCGTCGTCACGCCGAACCGGTCGGTGATCGGCCGGTACCAGTACACGTCCTCCGGACGCGATTGGAGATCCACGAGCACGCTGCGCTGTTCGGGACCGACTGTCGCCACGACGAACCAGGGGCGGTCGTTGAGCCCGTCGTTACTGACGCGGCGATAGACGCGGTAGCCGATCGCCTTGTCATGGTAATGACGTTCGCGCGGGTCTTCCGCCGGCGTCCACGTCACTTCCACACGGTCGCCGTCCAGTTTCTTCACCTGGACAGAAGCCGGTGGCGGCGGCGAATCCACCGAGCCATACGGTGTTTGCAATACCATTTCGAAGCGATCACGCAACCCGCGGAACCACGCCACCACGAAATCGTGCTGCTCCAGCCAGAAGTAGCTCGCCCGGCCGTTCTTGGTCACCTTGACCAGCATCAGGTTCCGAGGCCCGACCACGTTCATGTTGCCCCATGGGTTCGCGCTGCGCTGGAAGCCATTGAGTGTCCGAACTTCCGCCGCGGGGCGGTTCGGCAGTCGGAACAAGCCGCTGGCGTTTGTGGTCCCCACAGCCACCGGATCCTTCGAGATCGGCGGCTGGTAGAAATTGCCGTCTTCGACCACAGAGAACCACTTTGCGCCGTGATCGATCCCTGTCGGGCCGTCGGGATCGACAACCGCACCGCGCTGGAAAAGTTCTACTTGTACGCCCGGCAGCGCCTGGCCATTGATGTCCACGATTCGCAGGAAGCATTCCACGGGGTTCTGAAAGTAGAAATCGCCGAAATAGCCGCGCGGCTTGTCGAGGGTCATGTTCAGGTAGGCCGCGTCCGCCTCTCCGAAGAGCTGTGGGCCGTGCCAGTGCATCATCTGTTCCGGATGCCGCATGAAGTGCGAAACCTTCGCACCATTGTCGGCCCAGGTGTGATGCTCATGCCCCTCGTAGTCGAGTGCGTACCAGTCGACCAAGCCGAGCTGGTGCCCCAGTTCATGCGGCAGCGACCACTCCGTCTGGTTCCGCCAGGCGTGATCGGTCTGCCCCCACTTCTTCTCGGCAAGCTCCTGCGGGCTGTCATTCCAGACCCAGCCGCCCTGATCATAGCGGATGCCGTCGGAGGCCACGCGCTGGACCTGTTGCCCGTTCACGTACGCCTCGTGGTCGCGGACCTCGTCCGCGTAGATGATCTGGTCCAGGCGGACGCGCGCCAGGCAGCCCTCCGGCGTCGCCGGGTAGACGCTCTGTGCGAGCAGCAGGTTCATGATGTCGAGATGCCAACGGTAGAAATCCTCGAACGAGAAGGTGCCGTACGCACTCCGGAACTGGTGCCAGGCCTCGACGCGGCCTTTGCTCACGACGTATGTAAAGGCGAACGCCCACAGCGCATCCGTCGCCTCGTTGTTGATCTTCGCGATTTCCGGTCCGTCATGCCGTACGCGGGCCGTCACGCTGTGACGCCCCGGCACGTATCGCCAGCGCCACACGAACTCGGCCGCTTCCAGCTCACCCAGCGCGCCGCTGTAGCTTTGCGTCTCCGCCAGTTCACCGTTCAGCAGCCAGTCCACCTCAAAGGCCCCGGCCGGCCGGAAGCCGATGTTCTTCACATGCGCCGTGAAGGTAAGCTGCTCGTTGGGCTCCCATTGCAGCTTGAGATCGCGCACAATCTCTTCCGGCTTGGTGTACTTGTCATCGCCGATGTCGCGCAGCTTGGTCGAGTCGCCACCGATCCACGCCCGGCCGAAACGGTCGTATTGCACGCGGCCATGCAGACCGGCAAGTTTCGGGGTAATCTCGATGTAGGTGACGGTGAGGTCCGGCAGCTCCGGGCGGCGGTCCCAGTCTTCCCCGCGCTCCCTCTTCCACGCCTTGACCTGGCTCTTGGGCACCACCCGCGGCGGTCCTCCCACCTTGTCCAGCGACTCCCACACGGTGATCTGCGTTCCCTCGTCGCGGACAAAGCAATTCTGAAGCACCGTGCCATCGCTCAGTTCGAGCGTATCCGCGGCAAGCGTGCCAGCCGTCACAAGCGTGGCCGTGAGGGCAAACATGGGAAGGAAGGCGAGGCGGGATGCCATCGACGTTCTCCGGGTGAAGAGGTGCAAGGAAGGTGGACCGACCACATCTGCCGGGCCGCGGAGGCCAGTGTAGCGGTCTGGTTACGGTCCGTCAGCGCGCACGCATGAAACATTTCATTTCCCGCCGACCGCGGCGGTGCCCCGCTATAATGCCCAGCAGTCGCACGGGGCCGCGTCTGACCGGCCCGCCGCCCCATTGCGTTGTAGCGTTTCTGTGCCGGACCGAGTCCCACTAACGAGTACCCGAATCACGATGGTCACCCAGGAAAACATCGCCCAATACGAGCGCGAGGGCTACACCATTTGTCGCCAGGTCATCGATCCCGCAACGCTCGCGGACATGACCGCCCACATCGATACGTTCATCGCGGAAATGTCGAAGGTCATGCGGCCCGAACACCTGGATAAGCCCCACGTCTGGGACAAACGCTTCCTCGACTTCTGCATGACACCGACGCTGCTCGACCATGTCGAGTCCTTTATTGGTCCCAACATTGTCCTGTTCTCCAGTCACCTGATTTCCAAGGCCAAGGGCGACGGCCTCGCTGTACCCTGGCACCAGGATGGCAACTACTGGCCGCTGGAGCCGATGAACGTCATCACCCTCTGGCTTGCGATCGACAACTCAACCGTCGAGAACGGTTGCATGCGCGTCATTCCCGGGACACACACCCGCGGCCCGATTGCGCACCACAAGGACGAGCACCCCGAAGACAAGGTACTCGACCAGGCCATCTCGACCGAGCACTTCGACGAATCGCAGGCCGTCGACTGCGTGCTCGCCAGGGGCGATTGCTCCTTCCACGCTCCGTACATCATCCACGGCTCCACTCCCAATCGCTCCGACAAGCGCCGCTGTGGCCTGACCATGCGGTTCATGCCGGCGGAAACGAAGATGCTGCGGACCGGCCCGCTCGGGAAGTGGTTCGGCAATCACCCGTTGTTCCTGCTCCGCGGCCGTGATCCACACGGACACAACGTGTACGCGAACGTATAGCCGCCGCAGGACGGGTTGAACGCGCGGGCGCGGTGGCTTTCACACCGCGCTGCCCGCGGGGCTCAGCAAAGCGCGGGCACGGGTGAAGATCGCATCGAGCATCGGCTCTGTCAGACGACCCGTAAAGGTGTTCTGCTGACTGGGGTGATACGAAGCGAGCACCCACCTGCCCGTCGGTAGCGCGATCTCAGCGCCGTGACCGAATGGCGCCGCGCGCTCACCAACCCGCCGGAGCGTCTCACGCCAAGCCAACTGGCCCAGTGCGACCACGACGCGCCAAGGGGCCTGCGCGAGGGTTTCCTCCAGATAGGGGCGACACGCCGCGATCTCGCCCGGTGTCGGCTTGTTCGCCGGGGGCGCGCAACGGCAGACGGCCGTGATCAACGTATGGCGCAGCAGCAGGCCGTCGTCACGGACCGTGCTCGTCGGCTGATTCGCGAAGCCGGCACGGTGCAGCGCCCGGAACAACCAGTCCCCGCTGCGGTCTCCGGTGAACATGCGGCCGGTGCGATTGGCGCCATGGGCACCCGGCGCCAGTCCGACCAGCAGCAGGCGCGCCGTGGCCACGCCGAAGTTCGGAACGGGGCGCCCCCAATACTCTTGCGAACGGTAGGCCGCGCGTTTTTCCTGCGCTACCGCAATGCCGTGTGAACGCAGTCTTGGACAGCGATCACACACAACGACCCGGACATCCTGTTCGTCAAGCCAGCCCATGCGGAGACCTCACCCCCCTTGGTGTACATTCCGAGCCGGGATGGCATCGGGGCATACCGGACACCTTAGGTTCCCCCTGCTGCTCAGGGGCTGCGATAACTCGTTCCGCTACGGGCCTGATAATGCGTGATCACACCGGTGTCACGCGCTCCGCGGCACCAGAATCTTCCCGGCAAGGGTATGCGGCCCGGTGTGGTCGTGAATTTCGGCGACAAGATGTCCGGCCCCACGCTCCAGAGTGCGTAACGAACAGGGCTCGTGTCGACGTCGCTGTGGTACGCCCCGGCTTCGCCCCGCGTATCAGGGAACTCGGCCGGAACCCAAAGCCCCCGCCAATCCGCCACCACGACGTGCTCGTTGAAGATGGCCGCGCCGGGCGCGAGATACCGGTAGGTGGCCGTCGGGTGAAACACATCGCGAAGTTGAATCTTCGTGACGAACCCCGATACCGCGCCGGCTGTGAGAAACTCCTCATCAGCCGGGAGGTGGTGATAGCGGCCGAGTTCGATCGGCAGTTCGAAGTCGGTGCGCAGACTGCACGAAAATCGTACGGGGGGCAGCCGGTCGCGCTGCTCATCCCCGTACATGGCCAGGGCCACTTCGACGCGGTGCAGGTCCGCGTGGGCTTTCACGAGGCGTGCCTGGAGGCGTGCCGTGCCGAGCGCCGGCAGCAGGATCGCCAATAGCGTCACGACGATGGCGACGACCACCAGCAGCTCGACCAGTGTGAATCCGTGCGTATACCGCCTCCGGATCATCGGCATCGTCCGCCATTCTTCATCGCGTCGATGAACGGAGAAAGATCCGCGAAAGTCACCGTGCCACTTCCGGAAAAGTCCGCATAGCAGTCGGGATAGGCCGCTACATAGCCGGTGGGATCTTTCAGCGCGAGGATGAACGGGGAGATATCGCCAAAGTTCGTCAGCCCATCACAGTTGAAGTCCCCGCAAACGAATGCATCGCGGTGCAGCGCCACGAGGTAGTACCCGCCGACACCTGTGAAGGAACTCTGGTTCAGAATCCCCGTAAGATGAAAGTAACCCTGTGGGGGCGGCGACGCGGCGAACACCATGTGATTCCCAAGTCGTACCGGCAGCACCCTTCCCAGCCGATCCACAAGTTGCGTATCGGTATTCCGGCCCCATGCGCCATCTGCGGCCAGTCGCACCCCCTGGATGCGAATCCGTTCGGCCTGGTAACGTTCTCCGCCGGTCGCACGCGTGGGATCCCAGATGAAGGTCCAGCCGCCGAACCCGTCTGCTTCAAAGAGATCCGCGAGTGTCAGCTCTGCCGGAGTCGGCAACCCGTACCCCGGTGCGAGGATCACCACGTCAAAATCGTTCTCCGGGGCCTTGCTGTGATTCTCGTTGACGTTCGTCTTTCCCTGGAACGATGAACCCTTGCGAGCCCGCAACTCAACCAGGTCGCCCGCCCTCAACGGCGGTGTCCCAGCGCCGTTCGGGAAGTTCAGACGGTCCATTTCCCCGAGCCACTCCGTATCCGAGTAGCTGAAAAACGGATCGCCCAGGAACGGCAGGTTGCCGTAGCACTGCCCGATCCAGGCAGCCGTACCGCCGAAGTCCCCCGGCTCAGCCGCTTGCACGAAGATCTCCCACTGCCCGCCCAGATCAAACGGAATCTCGTTGTAGGCCGGTGCCGGTTCCAGCCAATCCGCGGGGTCGTTCAGGACGATGCCGCGCAGCCGCACCGGCCAGCCGCCGTCGTACAACGGAGCGCCACCCACCGTCACCGCCTGGTACTCCGCATGTGTTCGCAGCGGCACGGCTTCCCAGTGCTGCGCCGACACCCACCCTGTGCCAAGCCAGGCGACAGCAGACAGAACGATGGCGAGAGCGCCCCAATGGCTCTTACCCGTCAGCATCACAATCCCCTTTCGCGGAACTCACGACGTAAATGCGGCGCCAAGCAGCGGACACATCGTATTACGAACAAGAGAATCGTAACACCGCGTCCCCCCGGGCGGCAAGTGGCTTCGCTGGGACCGGCGCCAAATCACGTCCGCGAGCGCCCATACGCGGAGAATGGTCTTTGAAGCGTGATTATGGTAGTGCCAAGACACCCTGGGGGGGTCTGGAAGCATTCCAACCCTGCGGTGGCCATATGGGCATGGACCGACGGAGTGCCGCCCGGTACGGTCGCATTTCGGCACTGCGTCAGTGAGAATCGTGTGCTGCCGCGTACCAATCTGCGTGATCCACATCACCGGGTTGCGTGCTTCGCCCCGCTTCTTCGTATGGACTTATGCGGCACAATTGGTTTCGTCAGACCGCATAGCGGGCCGGTGCAGAGTCGCGCCCGGCGCGAAGACGCTGCGTACGCCTAACGCCATGAAAATGGCGGTCGAGGTCCGGCCGGGAGGTTTGGCAGGTGTCTGCGATGGGAACAGCACAGTCGAGCAGGACTGGCACGGTACAACGAACCCCGCGCCTCCGCCGGTTGCTGCTGGTCGCACTGCTGACACTCGCGACCGGATACGTGGCGATGTGCGTCGGGGTCTGCCATTGCCAGGAACGCCTGATCTACTTTCCCGATGCGCGCCATTTCCTCACACCGGCCGCCGTCCGCCTGGACTACGAAGAGGTGCGGCTGGCTGCGGAGGATGGGGTGCCGCTCCTGGCCTGGTTTATCCCGCGGGACGACGCGCGCGGCACGATCCTGGTCTGCGGAGGCAATGGCGGGAACATGACCGAAGTCGTGGAAACGGCCAAGACCCTGCACGGCTTCGGCTTCCAAATCATGCTCTTCGACTATCGCGGGTACGGCGGCAGTGGCGGGCAACCGAGCGAGGCCGGGCTGTACCGCGATGCCGAAGCCGCCTGGCGGTATCTCTTGATTGAGCGTGGAATACCGGCCCAGCAGTTGGTAATCTTCGGCCGATCGCTCGGCGGCGGTGTGGCCATCGAGCTGGCGCACCGCCATCCGCCCGCGGCACTGATCGTCGAGAGCACCTTCACAAGTCTCGCCGCCGTCGGGCAACGCGAGTACCCGTTTCTTCCGGTCTACCTGCTGACCCGCAATCGGTACGAGTCCATTCGCAAGGTCCCCCACTTGCGCTGCCCGAAACTCTTTCTCCACGGCCGTGACGACGAGATCATTCCGCTCGCGCTCGGCCAAGCGCTGTTCGCGGCGGCGGCCAAGCCGAAGGAGTTCATCGAGACACCCGGCAGGCACAACAACAGCGGCCTTGAGTACAACCACGAAACCACGCGCCAAGTCGGTGCCTGGCTGGACCGGCACATCCCGCGGCCCTGACTCGTGGGGCTGGCTCATAGCCGCAAGGCACTCCGTTTGGCGGAGGGAGCGTGACGTCCGCATCTGAGCATTGGCCCGCCACTGGTCACTCGGTATCATGCCCGCGTCTCCACCCCTCCAGAGGACTCGCGATGGCACGGGGCGAACAAATCCTGCGGCATTGGAACCTGCTCCGAACGCTCCAGACACGCGGCCCAGGGGTGGCGTTGCGTGACCTCGCGGCCGAGTACGAGGTCAGCGAACGCACGATCCAGCGTGACTTCGAGATCCTGCAGGAACTTGGTTTTCCGATCCACCACGAGGAAGACACCCACGGCAAACGCTTCTGGCGCCTGCCCCATGACTTCTTCCGGGTCGGCCCAATGCTCCTGTCCCTGACCGAGGCACTCTCGCTGCACCTCGCCAGGCACCTGTTTGAACCGCTGGCGGGCACCCTCTTCGCCGACGGCCTCGCAGCTCTGCACGACAAGATCCGGAGCCAGCTCCCCACACCGGCGCTCGAGTACTTCCGCGGCCTCGACGAGACCGTCTACGTCCGCCGCACGGGCACCACCGACTACGCGCGACACGCCAACACGCTGCGTATTCTGACCGCCGCCACCCAGCGCTCGACCACCGTCGAGCTGACCTACGAATCGCTCTGGCGCCAGGATCGCTACGTTACACTGGTTGATCCCTACGGCCTCGTTTATTACGACGGCGACCTCTTCCTCGCAGGCCGCTCGCACAAGGCCGCCGCCACGCGCATTTTCAAAGTCACGCGTATCGCCGCTGCTCTGCCCACCAACGCCACCTTCAGCCGACCTGCGGGTTTCCGACTTGAGGAGCACTTCCGCAATACCTTCGGCATCGTGCGCTCCGGCGGTCGCCCCGTTGAGATTCTCGTCCGCTTCACCGGCCCCGCGGCCGCTCTCGTCGAAGAGCGGATTTGGCACGAGAGCCAGCAGACTGAATGGCTCACCGCAGAGGAGACCCTCTTCGAGGAGCTCCACGGAGAACGGACGGCCCTGCAGGCCACCTTCCGCCTATCGGATCTCGTCGAGTTCAAACGCTGGATCAAGGGATTCGGCGCCGATGCCGAAGTCCTGTCGCCCGATACCTTGCGCGCCGAACTGCACTCCGAGCTCGCCGCCGCCGCTGCCCGTTACAAATCCTGAAGCATCCCGCAGAATTTTCGCGGGAATTTTCCACGACGCCCCCACCACTACGGATCGCCCAGGCGCCTGTGCACAGCCACCACTGCGCGTACGTCCGACACACGCTGTCTGACCCTGCCTTTTGTCAGGACCGACCCCCCATGTCGCCCACACCGCACATCTTGTTCCCAACGGCCCGGGGCGTCAGCACTCCGACGCGGTGGCTGGTCTCCGGCGTCCCCACCCGGAACCGCCACCCGTCGGATGTGCGGCCGCTGCGCCCGGCAAGACACCCCGCGCGGCTCGGCCTGGGGGGAGCCGAGCCCGCCTTGGGATGTCACCCAAGTCACATGCCACTTACTACTTGACCACGACAACTTCCGTCTGGCCTTGGTGTTCACCCGGACCCGTAGTATGCTGGCCATGGGTGTGCCTGACGAAGGAGTCGGGCGCGGGTCAGCGACACACGTCGGCTCGTTCTGAAGACGGAATTCACCTGCTGCCGGCCGTGGACCAGTCCCGCGGTACTTGACGGCGGGCACCGCCACAGTCCGCTATGACCGAGCAGACCTTGAGGCGTTCACCTCAAACATTGGAGGAGCCGCCATGACACCACGTCTTGCGACCTTCCTCGCAGAACTGGACGTGTTCAAGCCACGTGTGCCGCTGGACCTCCTCCTGCAGCGCCTGCACGCGCTCGATCTCACGTGTCACGATGTCCGCCATTTCATTGTGTTCGGGGACGACCGCTACCGCCGCAACCTGATGCACGCCGGGGCGGGTTTCCAGGCGCTCGTGCTGTGCTGGCGGTGCGGCCAGCGCAGCCCCATTCACGACCACGAGGGCTCGACCTGTGGCGTACGTGTGCTCAGGGGCGTCGCCACGGAGACCGTCTTTGATCGCAGCCGCGAGGGCCGGCTCGTCGCGCGGGCACCGCGGGAGTGGCGCGCCGGCATGGTGTGCGGATCCCAGGACGATGACATCCACGAAGTCGCCAACTTGCAGCCGGACGGAGACGACCTCATCACGTTGCACATCTACTCACCGCCGCTCCTGACGATGAATACGTATTCGCTCGAGAACACCTCGACACAGCGGTTTGAAGACCCGGTGTACGAATTCATCCACGGCGCTGGAATCTGAGTGCGACCTATGCTGCCCAACGAGTCGTCGCACCCGCCGACCGCAGCCCCAGCACCGCCCATGGACCGTTACCCCACCGGACACCGGTGGACGGATTACCGCTTCGGGTTGGCGCTCGCGGGAGGGATTGCGGTGACGGCCTACCTGATCCAATACCTGCCCTTCCCCCCCTTTCGGGTGAGCGCGGATTCCGGTGTGGTGCGCTACCCCGTCGGCGCCGGGCTCGTTGCGATCCTGCTGGGCGCAGGGGTGCGGAACCTGCTGCCCCTCGGCCCGGCCCCGAGCCCGGGCTGCCACTTCATCGTGCGGCGGCTCATGCCCATCTCGATTGCGCTGGTTGGCGCCGGGCTGAATCTCTCCGTGCTGCGGTCGAGCGGCACCGCAACGCTGGTCGTAGTGCTCGCGTCTATTCTGATTGCACTGGGTGCGGCCTGGCTCGTCGGACGAACCGGCCGGTTACCGCAGAAGACCACGATGCTGCTCGGGGTCGGGACGGCAATCTGTGGCAGTAGCGCCATCGTGGCCGTCGCGCCGCTCATTCGTGCGCCGCAGCGTGACCTGGTGCTGGCGCTCAGCGCGGTGAACGTCCTCGGGCTGGTGTTCATGCTTGCGCTGCCGGCCCTGGGCAGCACCCTCGGCATGAGTCCACACGCCTACGGGGTATGGGCCGGCACTTCGGTGCATGCGGTCCCCCAGGCCGTCGCGGCTGGCTTTGCCTTTCCTGGCGGAGGAGCAGGCGAGGTGGCTACGCTCGTAAAACTCGTGCGGGTGGCCATGCTCGCGCCGCTGGTGCTTCTCATTGCACTCGCCGGAGCCCAGCGCTCGGGAAACCTTCGTTCCGTACGCTTCGCACGCCTGGTCCCCTGGTTCATTTGGGGGTTTCTATTACTGGCCTTGCTCAATACCTGGATGCACACCACGACGCTGACGGGCAACCTCACGGGATTCCTGAGCGGCGCGCTCGGACAATTGAATGGGCTTGGCACCCTGCTCCTGACCCTGAGCATGGCCGCTATCGGGCTGGAGGTGAACCTCCGCGAAATCATGGGGGTCGGCGGGCAGGTTTTTCTGGCGGGGCTCGCCGTTTCACTGGCTCTCGCGGCCAGCAGTCTGGTGCTGATCCACCTGTTGATCTGACCGCTCGAAGGTCCACCGTGCGGCCGGGGGGATTTCTTGAAGCCGTTACCTGGCTCAGCGGCGGAGCAGCTTGGGCACAACCTCCACATGCAACGGCAAGGTGAGCGTGCGGTCACCCACAGTGACCGGCAGGAGCACTTCGTGCATCCCGGTCACGGCGTGCCCCGGCACTTGAATGGCCGCACGGGTCCCGCTCACCTCCAGCTCGTCAGACCAACCATGCGGCGGCACTGGCGCCTGCACCACCACACCCGCCACCGGTTCCCACGACACCTGTAGTACCTCCCCCGGATGCACCGTCGCGGGGGTCAGTCGCGCCGGAAGAACATCCCCAAGCACGCGCAACTCGGGCCGGCGCGAGCTCAACACGTACACCGGCAACCCGCGCTCCAGCCGCACGGTGAGCGCATCCTCGCCGCGGACACTCGCGGCCGGCGTACCGATTACACTGCGCAGCTCGAAATCGTCGGGCGTGATCGCGAAACGGACCAGACGCGTGGTATCGGGCGACCAGAGCGTTGCGACGTAACCATCCGGGTGACGGAACAGGTAGCCCTCGAGTTCGTCATCCAACTCAAGATCGCCGACCGGTTCCGCTTGCGCCAGCAGCTCGCCCACCGTGGCCAGCGCCTGGTAACCGATCTTCGGTGTGAGATCGCCACGAACGAGGCCAAAGTGATGCTCGTGGTAGAACGGGTCATCACCGTCCTCGCGGAAGTCGTACCAGGCGACGCTACGTACAGCGCCGGAAGCGATCGCGGCAATATAGGTCCGCGCCACGTAGCCCGCCTGGGCGCGTTCGGTCAGGCCGTCGAGCAACTGGCTAGGCCAGCCCATCTCGGTGATCCAAACGTCACGACCACCGACGAGCGTGCGAGTCTGCCGCAGCTCGCGAATGAAGGCGGTTGTATCAAGCGCGTGGCGATAGGGGTGGATCGTAAGGGCGTCGAACGGGGCCTCGGCGGCGAGCACCATGCGGATAAAGTTGCCATCGATCCCCGCCGTTGAGCACCCCAGCACCTCGGCCTCGGGATCGATCGCCTTGATCGTCTCGTACGCGCGCTTCAGCAGGACCGGGTAGCGCTCCTTGTCATCCGGCCAGAAGAAGATATTGGGCTCATTCCAGATCTCCCAGTGACGGATGCGATCCTTGTAGCGCGTCACGACGGCGCGCAGATAGTTGCAGTAGTGCTCGATGAATTCATCGGTGAAAGGCGGTTGTGACCACTCGGTCCAGTAGCACATCAGGCCATAGACGCTGATGCCGTGCGTGGTAGCGGCGTCGACGAGCTGGTCGAAGAAGCTGAAGTCGAATGTGCCCTGCTTACGCTCGATCCAGTTCCAGTGAAATTCCTCGCGTGTCCACTTCACGCCGGCACCAGCGGCGAGGCGACACATGCGGTCAAGCCAATCGCGCGCCGCGGGATGACCGTGGAAACGATACAGGTACAGCCCCGCGCCAATGCGACTCTCGGGACGAAGCGGGGTGCCGGCGGGCGCTGTGCGGGCCGCGGCGATCGTCGTACTGAAGCGACCGGAGCTGCCGCCCGCAAACAGAAACTCGAATTCCCCCTCGAGGACCAGATGGCTGCCGGGCGAAACCACGGTGTCAAACATCACGGTACCGCCGGCCGGCACCGTGAGTTCCTCGGACTTCGTGGCGATGACCTCGTCGAGCGACCGTACGACCAGCTTCAACTCACCCCGCAGGGGTTCTTCCGCAAGACTGCGCAGCAAAGCCCGAAACCGCACCGCGTCGCCCTCGCGCTCCACCTGCGGGACCACATAGATCGGGCGCTGTGCATCGTGGTCGGTCAGGTACTCCAGCTTCCAGAGGCGCAACTCACCTGCGTCCTGCGCGCCCTTCCGCACCAGGACAATCTGCTCCAGACGCAGTGGATAACGCACAACACCGTCATCCTGCCCGCCGGAGTGCTCCCAGGTGCGCATGTCGCCCATCGGAACGGTGAGCGTAACCCGTCCGGGGTTATCCAGCGTGCCGAGCGCGCGTGAGAAATTCTGGAAATGCGAGCCGAAGATCGCCCGCACTTCATGCCCTGTGCCATCGCTCTCCAACGTCAGCCGTAGTGCCTGCGGCCGTCCCAGTGCGGAGCGGCCGTAGTGCAGGCGGCAGCCGGCCTGCTCATCGCTGAAGCGGTAGGTCCACAGGCCACTCGCATACCGCGTACCCGCCGCGCCCCCGCCGGGTGAGAACCCGTCCGCGGCGTCAAACTCACTCTCCGTATACAGGGTCGTTCGAGTGCCGGGGTCGGCGGCACTGGACTCGTAAACCCACTGCACTTCGTCGATCAGCAGCTCACCCTTCCGGTTGCCACCCTGGCTCTCGATCAGGATGTGGAAAGCCGTGGCGGGTTCGTCGAACTTGCCGTCGCCGCCCCAGCGGTGAACCCAGCCGTCGAGGCCGATCTCGAGTTGCTGCCAGCCCCGGTAGTCGAAACGCACATCCTTCTGGAACACCTCACCGTGCGCATCGACCGCGCGGAAGATCATCAGGTTCGCGGCAGGTTTGTGTAGCCAGAGACGCACGGCTCTTACCGGCGGCTCCGCGGGCAGTGGCGTGATCGCCGCCACATAGTTTCCGCCCGCTTCGAAGTCGTAGGCCAGCACCAGCGCTCCACCGCGCGTCCGCCCGCGCTCCGCGGACCATGTCAGCGCCCCGCGCGCCCCGGGCCACTCCCGTCCGTCGCTGAATTCCCACGACGAGCGCACCTTGTCCGATTCAAAGTACTGCACTTCGCCGAGCGCCGGTCGGCCGTCGGCCGCGGGGGCGGTTGCGGTTGCGGTCGGCATCTCAGAGATCTGCGACAATGCCGGGGCGAACCCCGCACACAAGGCGCCAATGATCATGCCGAAGTGGATGGGCGTGGTTCGCATCGACAGGTCCCTTTCGTCTTGCCGGAAGATAGGTGCTGCGATTGTACGGCCACACCGTGCGGGCGGGTATGCGCCGGACAGTGCCCAGCCGCCCGCCGCTTGCCCCGGCCCCGGCCGCGGGTACATTGGAAATCGTGGACGCCGCGCGGTCGCGCAAGTTGCGTGTCTCGCAAGCACCGTGCGGTGCCACGTTCGAGATCGTTATGCGCAACCGTCAACTCCTGGACGGCCTCTGGCAGTTTCTGCCCCTGGCCGAACCACTTCCGGCACCACCCGCTACACCTCCCCCGACACAGGGCTTCGCTGCCACACCGATCCGCGTGCCGGGTTACTGGAACACCTTTCCACCCGCAGTCGGCGGCGATTGGGACGCATACCACCACTACCACTACCCCACCGCGTGGCAGGCGGCTCCGGCCGCCTGGCTGGGCACAACCTTCCAACCCGCCGAGTGCCCAGAACCTGACAAGGCCCGCACGTGGCTGCGCTTTGATGCGGTCGCCGGCCACGCCTTCATCTGGGTCAATGGGCAGTGGCTCGGTGATAACCGCGACAGCTTCCTGCCATTCGAGTTCGACGTCAGCACCTTGTTACGGCCGGGTAACAACACGCTCGCGGTCTATGTCGCCCCACCGCCTCAGCGTGAAGGGTTGTGGCTCCAGCCGTGCGGATCATGGGTCGGCTGGTACATGCGCGGCATCTGGCAGTCGGTCGCACTGGTCCGGGTACCCAGGCCAGCGGTATGCGACGTCTTCGTGCAACCCTCCGTCCGCCAGGGGACGCTCATAGTCTCGGTCACCGCGAACTGTGACGCCCACCCCACCGCGGTACACGTGCGCATCCGCGACGGGGAGAAGTCTGTTCTCACACTGGGGCCGGCCAACCTCCCGGCGGGCACAGAGCCCGCAACGCTCACCCTGTCTACGCCGTGGCCGAATGCGCGTTACTGGTGCCCGGACGATCCCCATCTTTACCACGCCGACGCCGAGCTGCGCCGCGGCAACGAGGTCATCGATACGCATACTGTACGTTTCGGATTCCGCGAGTTCTGGATCGACGGCACCGAGTTCCGGCTGAATGGCGAACGGCTGCGGCTGTTTGGTGATTCATGGCATTACATGGGCGTCGCCCAGCAGAACCCGGCTTATGCCCGCACCTGGTTCCGGTTCTGCAAGGAGATCGGGGCGAACGCCATCCGGACACATGCCATGCCCTACCCGCCGTGCTACTACGACACAGCCGATGAGCTTGGGATGCTGATCATCGACGAGACCGCGGTGTACGGCTCGGCAGGGACGCTGGCTTTCGGCGAGGCGGACTTCTGGGAGCAGAGCCGTGCGCACCTGCGGCGGCTCGTGCTGCGTGATCGTAATCACCCCGCAGTCATCTTCTGGAGCGCTTGTAACGAAACCGTTTGGAAGGGTGGCGCGGCGATCTTCCCCGGCCTGCTCTCACTCGCCGAAACCGCCCGGGCCCTGGACCCGACACGGCTTGTCAGCTTCGACGAAAATGACTGTGACGTCGGTGGTGCCGCCGTGCTGCACGCCGGTCATTACGGCACACCCCAGCACTGGGAGCGCGTCTGGCGGCGCGACCGGCCGCTCGTGCTGCACGAGTTTTCCGCGCTTCTACCACGGCGGGCCCGAAGCCGCCTGTCCATACGGAAACGAGACCGTCTACGCCGACTACGACGCACGCCTGCGAGCCACCGGCGAAGACGCGGCCGAGATGTTTCTACAACTGCGCCGCCTGGGCGCGGCCAGCATCACGCCGTGGAACCTCAACTGGTATGGCCTGCGCCCCGGTCCCGCGGAACCGGTCGAGGAACTCGCCCCCGAGTTGCTGGCCGGCGGTCCGCAATTCGAGCGGATCGGTTCCTACGCCCTCACATTGAATTACGGCTACCGTCCAGGCGCCCCGGCCTGGGAACCCAACGCAGCGCTCGCGGCCCTTGCACGCTGCTATCGCCGTCAGCGCTGCTACGTGCAGCACCTGCCACGGCAGGCCTTCGCGGGCGCAGGGGTGCGACTTGAGGCCTGGGTCTGGAACGACACGCCCGGCACCCTGCGGGCGGATTTGCGCCTGCGCCCGGCTGATGCGGAGCATGCGACCCCGCTTGCCGTGGTGCCGGTCGAGCTCGCACCCCACGGTCATGCGGAGGTGACGCTGCGCTGGAACGCCGCCAGTGTGCCTGCCCCCACAACAGAGCGCGTGGTGCTGGAGTTGTACTCCACCAGCAGCGGCACAGTTCTCGATGCAGAGACCTGGGAATTCGCGGTCCATCCACGCCGGCCACCCACAGCGCTACGCAGCGTGCATGAGCTGATGCTGAAGGGACAACGGCCCACGCTAACGGACTGGGCGGAGTTCACGCACGACCCCGACGCGACGATCGTGCTGACGGAACTGCTGAATGGCACAACCCTGCTCGAACTGCTGGCGCAGCCCCCAATCGACACCTGGCTGCGCACCGGAGGTCGGTTGCTCGCACTGCCGATGGCCCTGGCGGACGACCCCGCCTCGATCCTGTCACCCGTCCGGCGCAGCTATAACAGGGCGTTCATCCGCGCTGCGGCCGGCGATCCATTACTGGCTGGTCTCACCGATATGCACTTCCGCGACTGGGGTCCGCACGGCGAGGTCGCCGCCCTTGTGTTTGAACGGCCGACGACGGGACCCGCGCTCACGCCGCTGGATGTGGGCGACGCAGCGGCCGGGCTCGCCTATACCCCTCTCGTCATCGTGCCGCATGGTTCCGGCCACGTGATCGTGACGGGGTTGCCTTTGAACGTCCGGCGCCACGATACCCCCGCAGCGGCACTGCTCTGGGAGCGGCTCTGCCATGGCCCGCTCCCCGCGCTGCCACGTCGAAAGGTGGTCGTCGGGCGCGCCGCGGCACACCGCTGCCGGTCGCATTTCAAGCACATCGGAGTGGAGGCGCGCGCGGCTGCCAGAGGGGTCGATGTGGCTCCCGAAGTACGGTTCTGCGACGGGACGACACCGATAGACCTGGAGGATCCGGCGATGGCCCCGGCGGCATTGGCGGAATTCTTCGAGCGGGGTGGAACGCTCTTCCTGACCACTCTGACGCCCGAGACTGCCGCCGACTGGGCCGACCGGCTCGCACTACCCCTGGTGCTTGAGGAGGAGGAGTGCTGCAACGTCGCACGCGCGGCACCGGACGATGCGCTGCTGGCGGGTTTGAATAACTTCGACTTCTGCTGGGTCGATCGCGACGAGCAGCAGGCGATTGTCCGCCACACCCTCCCCATGGACCTAGGAACCACGCTGATCCAGACCGTCGCCACCCGCTGGGAGGGCTACCAATCTGCGCATGAGCAGCACAAGGTCGCGTTGATGCTGCGGCGCATGACGCAATTCCGCGGACCGCGGGCGGTTGTCGTCCGTGTGCCACGCGGTCACGGCACGCTGATACTGAGCCAGTTGCTGCTGCACGAGGCCCGCGGGCGCTTTCTGCCACGCGCGCAGCGCATCCTCTCGCGCTGGCTCGACACCAGCGGCGCAGCGCGCTATCTGGCAGCCAGCCCGCTGGCCCCACGCCCGGCGACAGCGCTACGCGGGGACGGATACGTCGCGGCCTGGCTGGTGCTGGGACCCTTTGCGGATGCGGATGGACACCCCCTCGATCATGTCTTTGTGGATGAGACCGCGCTCGCGCCACGCGCGGGCACCAAGGTCGCACAGCGCGCCTGGCAGCGGATCGCCACCGCGTTGCCGTATGTCGATCTGGGCTCGGTTTTCGCGACACTGCCGCCGCGCGATCGTGTGGCGTACGCGGCGGTCTATGTGCATGCCGCACAGGATCGCACCGTGCTGTTGGACGCCCCTGACCTGCTCGGCCTACTGCTCGGTGCCGATGGCGGTATCAAGGTTTGGCTCAATGACGCGCTGGTCGGCCGCTTTGACTTCGTCCGTGAACTGGTCCTCGACAACGACCACATCGCGCACCTGCCGCTGCGTCAGGGTTGGAATACACTCGTCCTCAAGTTGCACAACCCGGCCGGCGCCTGGCGCTTTGCGGCCCGTTTTGTAACGGCTGCCGGCGAACCCGCCAGCGACCTGACCTGCCAGACCGAATCACCGGTGTAACCCCCGCGGAACGACCGATATGCACTGAAAGGAGTGTGGATGGCCACCGAACATCTTTCACTCGACGGCCGCTGGTCCCTCGCGGGCTTCGATGGTTACGGCATGTTTCTCGACCAGCATGAGTTGCCGGCCGTGCTGCCCAACCTTTGCTGGCTGTCGGCCACGGTACCGGGGTCCGTGTACACGGATCTGCTGCGGGCCGGCTGGCTCGCGGAGCTCTACACGGGCTGCAATACGCTGGCCGCACAATGGGTCGAGCAGCAGTACTGGTTCTACCGGCGTCGCTTCGAAGCACCACCTCCGCGCACCGGTCAACGCTGCGACCTCGTGCTCGACGGGCTCGACCTCGACGCGGTGGTCTATCTCAACGGTCGACCTGTCGCCACGCACCACAACGCGTTTCGACCCATCCGCGTGACACTCGATCCTTATCTTCAGCCCGGTGAGAACGAGCTCATCGTTCGGCTCAGCAGCGGGCTGCTGGAGCACCTGGACCAGCGCGGCGGCGATTATCACCTTGAACTCACCGCGGCCGCGACCCGGCGCGCCTTTCTGCGGAAACCCCATTTCGCCTGCCGCTGGGACTGGGCCCCACGCCTGATGAACGTCGGGATCGGCGGCGGTGTGTGGCTTGAGTTGTGCGATGAGCTGCGTCTGGGTGACGTGCGGCTCGGAACGTACGTGGCAGCGGATCACAGCGCAGCGACCCTATCCGTGCGGGCGGTCGTGGAGAATCTGGCGACCCATCCACGGGAGGTCATGCTGTCGGTCCGCCTGGCGGGCACGGATGTGCGGGGCGCCACCGTGGCCGAGCTGCCCCCCGGCACGCAAGACTTCGTGTGCGAACTGCCCATCGCCGCACCGCGGCTGTGGTGGCCGCGCGGGTACGGTGCGGCGGAGCTGTACGATGTGGAAGTCACGCTCATTGCAGACAGTCAGACACACGCAACGCGGCACCTCCGGACGGGGCTGCGCAGTGTCGAACTCGCGCAGCCGCCCGCGGAGGACGGGGGCCGGCTCCTGCACCTCCGGGTCAACGGCGAACCGATCTTCTGCAAGGGAGCGAACTGGGTGCCGGCCGACCTGCTACCGGCGCGCGTGACGGCACTGGACTACCGCGCGCTGGTGGGGCTCGCGGTCGAATGCCACTGCAACCTCTTGCGCATCTGGGGCGGCGGCGTCTATGCCGATCCTGAGCTGCTCGCCGCCTGTGACGAGGCCGGCATTCTCGTGTGGCATGATCTCATGTTCGCCTGTTCCACTTTTCCGGGCGACGACCCCGCTTTTGTGCAGGAGGTGGTCGCCGAGGTCCGGCACCAGGTGCGTCGTCTCTCGTCCCACCCTTCGCTCGCGGTGTGGTGTGGCAATAACGAGGTGGATGTCGGCGTCACCGACGGCTGGCTGCACGGTCACCGCGGGGGGCAGCCCTGTCACACGCTTTTTCACAAAACACTGGCACAGGTCGTGGCGGAAGAGGACCCGTCGCGGCCGTGGTGGCCCAGTTCGCCCTCGTCACCCGATGGTGCGCACCCGAACGCACCGCACATCGGCGACCAGCATCCATGGGACGTTGCGCTCGGCGCGCCGAAGGGGGACTATTGGCATTACCGCCACGATGCGAGTCGCTTCCCGAACGAGGGCGGCATGCTCGGCCCCAGCACACCACCGACGATCGAGTCCATCCTGCCGTCGGAGGAGCGTTTCCTGGGCAGTCGCACCTGGAACCACCACGACAACTCGCAGAATACCTGGAAGGGCGAGCCCCTGCTCGATCACCTTTTGCGCGTCAACCTGTGTCCGGCTCCACGGCGGCTTCCGTTCGAGGACTACTTGCGCTACGCCGCACTGCTCCACGGCGAAGCGCTCGAGACTGCGATCGACAACTGGCGCCGCCGGAAGTTCGACACGTCCGCAGCCATCTTCTGGATGTTCAATGATACCTGGCCGATGGTTACAAGTTGGACGCCAATCGACTACTACCGGCGCCGCAAGCCGGCCTTCTGGTACGTCAAGCGGGCGTTTGCCCCGTTGCGCGCCATCTGCACGTGCAGGGCTGAGCGCTGGTGCGTCATCGTGGTCAATGATACGCGCGTACCGCAGCGCCTTACCTTACGTACCGGCCTCTTTGCGCTGGCTGGCGGTCGGCGGCATGAGATCGAACAGACCGTCAACTGCCCTGCCAATGGCGCCGTGGTCGCATTCGAGCAGCCACTCCGGGAGTGGGATGTGCTTGGCATCACGACCCATGGCGCTTTCGCGACCTGGCGCACCGAAGATGGCACGATCGGCCAGCAGCGGCTCTTCCGTGCCCGGTTCGCGGAGTTGGCCTGGACTCCTGCCGAAGTGACCGTGTCGCGCCACGGCGCTGCGCTCACGCTCACCGCGGAGCGCTTCTCGTGGGCCGTCTGCCTCGACCCAACCGGTGAAACCCCGCTCGCCGACAATTACATGGACCTCCTGCCAGGAATTCCCTGCACGGTGCCGTGGCCCGCCGGGATGGCCATTCCACGCCCCACCGTCGCGAACCCTCCCGCGGCTGTGCTTACGCCCTGAACCGCAGTTTCGCCGTCGGGGCAAGCTGTCCCGCACAGTTGCCGTCCGGCGATCATCTCCATACGATCCACGGTGGGAGTGCCTCCGGAGAACCGCCTCATGAAGCTGCCCAGCGTAACCGGGCCTGAGCACTATGCCGGCCTGTACGCCTTTGATTTCGGTGACTGGACCTCGGTCGGATATACGGCCGAAGAGATTGCCCTACTGTACGAGCGCGAGCAGTACCAGCATGGCAAGGTGTTCAAGATCGTGCGGGCCGGGCCGGACGGCGCGCTGGAACTCCAAGGCGTAGCGCGGGAGCGATTCCTCCTGGAAAGCGGGTTGTTTTTTCACCGTCTTGCACAGACCGCGGCGCTGGCCGACTGCGCTGCGCTACGCCACCTCGCGGAAATCACCCCGCCGCCCTGCCGGGCGAAGCTCCAATGCGCCGATTATGGCGCGCCAGCGGAACGTGACCGGTACGTGGTGGCCCTGATCTACCCGGCCGAATACGAGGCCGCGGTCTCCCAGTGGCTGCTTGCCGGCCGGTATACGGGCGGAGACCTGGTCGAAGGCGGTCCGAGCCACGTGACGAACTATTACGAAACAGAAAAGACCCTCCTCGAGCGACACCAGCTATGGAGCGCCGGATCACACGAGACGCGCACCGCGGACGAGGTTTACGCCTCCGTTCGGCGGACCGTGCAACGCTAGGACCGGTGCGCGCCGGGCGCTGGCTGGGCTGGGTGTGGGCAGTATGCACCTGGGTGGCAGCGCGTCGACGCCTCCGCGCACGGCCGGAAGACTTCGCCCGCCTGGATTTCCCCACGCAGACCCGTCACCGGGGCTGGCGGATGACAGAGTGGACTCGCGATCGTCTGCGGCCGCTGTGGCTCCGTCTGCGGCGCGGAGCCGAATGATCCTGCGCGGAGCGTCCCCATGCTGCCCACCCTGCTGATTGCCGGTGCCTATCTGCTGGGCGCGATCCCTTTCGGTCTGCTCATCGGTATGACGCGCGGCGTCGATATCCGCACGCTCGGCAGCCGCAACATTGGCGCCACCAATGCGGGCCGCGTGCTGGGGCGAAAGTGGGGCTATGTTTGTCTCGTTCTCGACATTCTCAAGGGCTTCGCACCCACACTGCTCGCATCCCTCTGGCTGACGCACGCGGCAGGACCACAACGACAACTCTTGTTGTTGGGGGTCGCGGCCGCGGCCGTACTCGGTCACGTCTTTCCGGTCTATCTCCGCTTTCGCGGCGGCAAGGGTGTGGCGACCACGGTGGGTGTGGCCCTGGGATTATGGCCGGTGTACACCCTTGCGATGTTTGCGGCGCTGATCGGGTACGGGATAGCGCGCTTCCTGACGAGTACTGTGTCGGTGGGTTCGCTGACGCTCGCGGTCGTGTTTCCCGCCGCGTGTGTGGGTTACATTGTCCTCACAAGCGAAACGTTGGCGGCGAATTGGCCACTGGTGCTGGTGAGCGTGTTGCTGGGGGCGCTGATCATCGTGCGCCACCTGGAAAACATCCGACGCCTGCTGCACAGAGAAGAGCACACCTTGCAGAGGCGCTCCGAGGAAACTCCGTAGGCGGAGCGCAAAGCATCCCCGCGCCAGGCCTCACCCGTGCATCTGCACCCACGGTTAATTGCTCGTTGTCGAACGCGTCCGCAGCAGGCGCAATTCTTCGGCCCCTGCGCGCATCAACTGTGCCACCTCCTCGCCGGACCAGGGTGCATCGCCCTCCCGCTCCACGGTGCGATGTACTAGTGTCGCTCCATTTCCTGCGGGTGAAAGCGTGAACAGCAAGAGGTGTGTGGGATTCACCGGTGTGCGACCTACGAGCAGTTCGGGTTCCAGCGCGGTGAGAACTTCCGCCCCCGCCATCAGCGTGTGCAGCGTCAGCCAAACCTCGGACGCCCGCGCCGGGATGACCAACTCAAACTCGATCCGCACCGGGTCGGCCATGGGTCGCATGAGGACGCCGTCGTCATGGCGCCAGGTATCAAGTGGCGCAGACCCAGCACCCTCCAACGCCTGGGCGCAAACCGTCCGACATTTCTCCAGCACCACCGGCCACACCCGCGAGAAATACTCGTAGCAACGCTCCCACTCATCGCCCATGCCCCACCCGTGCTGCACCAGGCGGACGTGCGTCCATGCCGCCCCCACCGCTTCAAACGTAAGGAGCACATGCGTTCGCTCCTTCCGGACATTCGGCAAGGAGGGCGGCGCGTTCCACTCGAACGCCAGGAAACGCCCCGGCTCAAACGCGAGCACGTGGCAACCCTCCGACCCCCGGCTCCCTTCGTCTGCATCCGGAAGAAAATACAATTCATAGACCCCGCCCGGGCGCAGTTCAATGCGGGCTGCCGGTGCGAAGAAGCTAGTCACACCCTCTTGCGTGGCCCAGCGCTGCCAGACCTGCTCCGGCGAACCCGCGATCAGTGCCTCTGCCGTCACGCGCCGGTCGGCCGCGTGCTTGCGCAAGTCACACTCCCGGTGAAAGATGCTGCGAAAGGCGGACCTCCAGCCCTCCCCGGTCGCCGCGAAGACCTCCCACTCGTAGGTGTCTGGGTCCACGAAGCGCAGCGTCTGCCGCCACTTGCGTGCGGTTCCCGGACCGTAGTCGGTCCAGTGGAACTCAAGCGTATCCGCGTCCAGTTCCCCCACGGTACCGTCATAGAGCACACCGCCGGCCGAGACACTGCGAAAAACGATCTTTTCTTCCCCCGGGTGGTAGTACATCGATGTTTCGTACACCAGGCGCGCTACGCCGGCATCCACGGTGTACGAGTAGCCCTTCAGTAGTTTGCCTTGCAGAGCGCGCTCGTACTCCACGCGAAGACCCCCGCGCGTCGGGTCCTCCCACAGGCCCTGGGCCAGCCACGTCCCGACCAGGCGTTCCAGGATCGCCAGGGGCTCGGCCGGTTTCGTCGCAGTGGGCTCGACATTCTGTGCCGTTGCACCGCGAGCGGCACCGCAGACCAGCAGGATGACACCAATCCCCCCAATCCACGCCCGTTCACCTGGCCCGACTAGCGTACGATTTCCAGCGTTCATCGGCCGCTCCCTGTCAATGGTACACCCACAATCCCGGCGGCCGACGATACCGCTGTGCCGGGATGTGTCAAACAGAACTTCGTCGGGCGCCCTCCCGGCCAGCGGCGCACAATGGAACCGCGAGAGCCCCCGGTGCCGGTCCTCTTCAATCCCGCGCGGGGCCGTGTTTTCTCTTCGCGGAAACGAAGGCCATGATGTCCGCCGCCGGCCGGGTGTTCAGGACATCACCGCGCTCCAGCCCGGCGCGTCGGGCGGTGGTCACTCCGTAGCGCATCTGGTCGTACTGGCCGACTTCGTGGGCGTCCGTGTTGATCGCGATGGTGACACCCAACTCGTGCGCCCGCCGCGCGTGCTGGTCCTTGAGGTCAAGCCGCAGGTAGCTGGCGTTGATCTCCAGCGCCGTGCCCGTCGCAGCCGCCGCCCGGCAGATTGCTTCCACATCGAGTGGCATCGCCTCCCGTTCATGTATCAACCGACCCGTGAGGTGGCCGATACAATGGACGTATGGATTGTGGATGGCGCCGAGGACACGCCGGGTGTTCGCCGCGGCATCCTGACCCATGCCGGCATGCACCGAGGCCACGACGAAATCCAGCTCGGCCAGCAGTTCATCCGGGTAATCCAGCTTGCCGTCCGCGAGAATGTCGACCTCGCTCCCGATCCAGACCCGGATACCTTGCGCGGTCCGCGCCGCGGCCCGCACGTCGGCGATGTGCGCCCGCAGGCGTTCCTCCGACAGGCCGTTGGCGATCACGCTGCTGCGCGAGTGGTCCGTGATGCAGAGGTACTCGTAGCCGCGCGTCTGCGCCGCCGCAATCATCTCGGTGATGGTGTTGCGACCATCACTCGCCGTGGTGTGCAGGTGCAAGTCCCCGCGGATGTCCTCCACCCGCAACAAGTGCGCCGGCACTCCCTCCGCCGCCAGTTCGCCACGGTCCTCACGTAACTCGGGTGGAATCCAGGGCAGATCGAGCGCCGCATAGATCTCCTCCTCCGTTTCCGAGGCGATGACCCGCTCGCCCTCCGTCAAGCCGTACTCATTGAGACTCCACCCGCGCCGTACCGCGAGCTCGCGCAGGCGGACATTGTGTTCCTTGCTGCCGGTGAAGTACTGCCAGGCCGCACCAAACGAACGCGCCGAGACTACGCGCAGATCCACCTGCACCTGTCCGCCACGCAGCTCGAAGCGCGCTGAACCTTTGGTGTCACCGGCTGCCAGGGTTTCCACAGCGCCGGGCAGTTGGACGAACGCCGCAACGACTGCGGCGCCGTCTTCCGCGACACAGAGCAGATCGAGGTCGCCCACCGTTTCGCGCCCACGCCGCAACGAACCGGCCCATTCGACCCGATCCACTCCCGGCAGGTGCGCCACTTCCGCCCGCAGGCGCTCCGCGAGCCCCCAGGCATCGCCGAGGCGGACGCGACCGGCGCTGCTTTCGAGAAACTCGATCCCGTGTGCAATCTGTGCGATCGACTTGTCGCCGAAACCCTTGAGTCCCGCGAGCGCGCCGGCGGCGAGCGCCGCCTTCAATTCCGTCAGCTTCGTAATGCCGCGCTCTTTCCACAGCAGCGCCACCTTCTTGGGCCCCACCGTGGGGATCCGTAGCAACTCGAGCAGCGTGGGCGGCACTTCGGCGGCCAGTTCCTCGCGCAGCGAAAGTCGGCCCGTGTGGAGCAGTTCGGCGATCTTCTCCGCCGAGGATTTTCCGATCCCCGGGAGCTGCGCCAAGCCACCTTCCGCAGCGATTTCATGCAGATCACGAGTCAGTTCGCTGACCGTACGTGCGATGCGGCGATAGGAGTTGACGCGGAAACCGTCCGCCCCCTGGATCTCGAGCAGGTTCGCGACCTCCTCGAATACTCGGGCGACATCCGCCTGGGTAAGCGGCGGGGACTTGACCATGCCAACCTCCGCCGTGTTTATAGGCGCGGTTGTCGTGCGCTACAACCGCGGCGCCGCAGTCGGCTATAATCGCCGCGGTACCGCGCGCACGTCAGGTGCTGCGGGCTTCGAACCAGACCACCCCCGCGTATGACAAGGCAGAATTTCCATGGCGGAACCGATCCACGGCACTCGACCCATCGGCGTCGACGAAACTCCGGGCAAGAAGGCCTACTGTACCTGCGGCCATTCACAGAAGCTGCCCTACTGCGACGGTTCGCACAACCGGATGGATACCGGGTGCAAGCCCTTCGTGTGCGAACTCACCGAGCCAGGCAAAAAGTGGATCTGCCAGTGCCACCAGACCGGCACCCCGCCTTGGTGCGACGGCAGCCACAAGCAACTTGCGCCGACGCAATCTCCGGCATAGGGTTTACGGTGCCTGCACCAGCCGCGCCCAGTACCCCCCGTCACGCCACAGCGCACGCGCCGGACCCCACGTCGGCAGCGTGACCTGTTCCGCCACCACGTGCCACGCCGGGTGCGCCGCTACAAATGCGGCCACCACCTCCTCGTTCTCCGCCGGCTCGATGCTGCACGTGCTGTAGACCAGTCGCCCACCCGGCCGTATGCAGCGCGCGGCACGGGTCAGCAACTCCGCCTGCACGGCTACCAGCGCGGCGAGCTTCGACGACCGGAATCCGAGGCGCGCCTCCGGGCGCCGTGCCAATACCCCCGTATTTGAGCACGGTACATCCACCAGGGCCGCGTCGAATTGACCGGCTTCAGCCAGGAGCTCGCGTCCGTCCGCACTCACAACCCCGACCTCGATCGAAGTAAGCTTCAACCGCTCCACGTTCTCGCGAATCCGTCGCAACCGGTCAGGCGCGATGTCGGTGGCGAGAATCCGTGCACCGTCTTGCGCGGCGCACGCGAGCGCAATGGTTTTGCCTCCGGGGGCCGCGCACAGATCGAGAATGCGCTCCCCCGGTTGCGGTTCCAGCGCGAGCGCGGCCGCATGGGCGGTGGTGTCCTGCACGTATCCAAGGCCATCCTCGAAAGCCGGCACGGTCGCAATCGGCACCGTGGGGGCGAAGTACGCCGCGTCGTCCGCAAACTCCACCAGCTCGCCGTAGTTCGCACCGCAGGTGGCACGAAATTGGTCCTCTGACGCGCGCAGCTTATGCCGCTGGAGCACGATGGGCGGCACGGCCTGCGATGCCCAGGCAGCCGCCTCGGCCGGGGCTGCGCCGTACCGCGTGACCCAACCCGCGTAGTGACTTGCCCTGAGCCCGGTCGCGGCCGCCGTGTGTGCCAGGAAGCCATCCCGCGCGTCCGCGGTTGGCAGGACCGCCAGGACCAGGCGCCGTGCCAGGTTCCAGCCCATGCGAATCAAGGTGGGATCGTGTCGTACCCATGGGACCAGGTCGGTTTCGGGGCAAGTGGCAGCCAGCCGACGTAACACCGCATTCACCATGCCCGGCGCCCGCCCGCGCACCACGCGCCGCGCGAGATTCACCGCTTCATTCACAGCCGCGTAGTGCGGGGTGCCCGAGCGCCAGAGCAGCTCGAACGCGGCAGTGCTGAGAATCGCCCGCACCGCCGGCGGAGTGCGGGTCGGGTCAAAGCGCGCTACCTGGGCGAGAATCCGCTCAATCGTCAAGAGGTGGCGCACCGTGCCGTAGGCAATGTCCATCGCCCGCCCCAGCGCCGGACCGTGCAGTTGCCCAGCGGTGCTGAGCGCGGCAAGTGTTTCCCCCGCAAACCGCACCCCGGCGAGGACCTCCGTCACGGCGTGCGCGGCCGCGCGGCGCCCATCAAGACCTTCGACGATTGTCATATGTCCGCTTCGGGTGCATCGAGCCGGTCTGGCGGTGCAATCGCCCGACCGTTCGCGAACGCCGCGAAGGGCATCAGGGACTTGCCGGCCGGCTTCACCTCGAGCAATCGTACCCGGCCGATGCCTGCCTGTATCGTACGATCGGGGTGAAACGCGCCGGGTCGCCACTGCTGGGACACAGGTGTGACGCCGTCCGCAACTTCCGCGCGCGCCAGCAGGAGTCGTTCGCGCCGCTGGTCACGGCCCACATAGGCACATGCCACCGCCGGCCACGACCACAGGCCGTGGATCCGGCGGACGACCTCGGCGGCCGTCGCAGACCAGTCCACGTATCCGTCGGACTTGCGCAGCTTAGGTGCGCGGGTGGCTTGCTGCGCATCCTGAGTTTGCGGCTCGAGCCGGCCCGCGGCGATTGCCGGCAGCACGTCCACAATTGCCGCCGCGCCCAGTAACGCGAGGCGGTCATGCAACTCGTCCGCCGTCTCGCGCGGGTCGATCGGGGTCTCGCGACTTGCCCAAACCGACCCGGCGTCCCAGCGCTCGTTGAGTTGGAAGATCGTAACCCCCGTCACTGTTTCACCGGAGAGGATGGCCCATTGATACGGCGCTGCCCCGCGATACTTGGGCAACAGGGATCCGTGAATGTTCACAAAACCGCGCGGCACCGCCCCGAGCAGTGCCGGCCCCAGTTTTTGTCCGAATGCGGCCACCACGCCGATATCCGCCCCGCTGAGCAGATCGGCGGGCGGCAGCCCATTGATGTCCGCGGTTGGCACGTGGCGCAGGCCAAGCTCGAGCGCCGCTGCACGCACCGGCGTCGGTTGCACGGCGCGGCCCCGGCCCGCCGCACGATCGGGCTGGCTGATCACCACGACAAGCGTGTGTCCGGCGGCGTGCAGGCGCCGTAAGGCCGGCACGGCGAAGTCACCCGTTCCGAGAAAAGCAATCCGCATGCTCGCGCCATCTGCGGCCGGCTGCGCCGGGGCAGCGGCCGCGGGGTTCAGCGCCGGCCTACCGGCAAGCGCCCGTAACGCTCCCGCCACGCATCCTCGAGCGCGCGGACCACTTTGCGATTCGCGATCTCGTCCGTCGGCCCCTGCTTGTCAAGAATGAGCACGCCTTCGAGATGGTCCGTTTCATGCTGGCAGATGCGCGCGACGAGATCTTCGGCGATGAATTCGAACGGCCGACCTTGAACGTCCTGCGCCGTCACACGCAGCCGCTGCGCGCGCCGCACCTGCACCGCGACGGCGGGGATGGACAGGCAACCCTCCTCGGCTTCGACCAGCCCCTCCGGATCGTGCAATTCCGGATTCACGAGCGTCAGCCCGTCCTGCGGCTCACCCGTCGGGTTCAGGACGAACAGCCGCACGTTCACCCCGACCTGCGGCGCGGCCAGCCCCACACCCCGCCCGGTGCGCATCAACTCGTGCATCCGGGCGGCAAACGCCGCAAGGTCCGGGGCGAATTCCGTGATCGCAGCACTCCGCTTGCGCAGGCGCGGGTCGGGGTAATGAATGATGTACAGCTTGGCGAGATCGAGCGACACGCGGGCTCCCTGCACGCGCCGGCAACAGCAACATACACCGTAGTGACAGTATAGCGTGTCCCTCCAGCACCGCGCGCGGTGGACCCTGCGACAAACACCCGCAGGACGCTGGTTACCCGCCCCACCAGCGGCTGCGCTTCTTCCGCTCCGCCGGGGCCGGATCCGCTGCACCGTCACTCTCCAGGCGGGCCAGCAGGTCACGATCACTCACACGGCCGCCGGTGATGCGCCGCAGGACGCGGAGCTTCTGCTGCTGCTGGGGGGAAAGTTGAGATTCATCGACCTGCTCTTCTGCTGCTTCGGTGGGGGGCGTTTCTGCGTCACCCGCGACCTCGGCCGGTGCAAGATTGGCAAGCCCATCGTGTGCCAGTCCGATTCCGCTCTCCTCGGCTTCAAGCTGTGCACGGAAGTCGTCGAGCCGTGCACGACGCAGTTTCAGTTCTTCCTCCTCCAGCGCCAGCGTTTCACGCTGCAGCGACAATTCGCCGCTGCGGTGCTGCAATTCCTCGGCGCCTCCGTCCGGGGACGCCCCACCACCGACGGTTGCACGCTGCTCAAGCCGTTCCTCCCAGGCGTGCAGTTCGGCCTCCCGCCGAGCGAGCGCCGCCTGCCGCTCCGCTACGCCGTCATCGTCCTCAGGGGCGGCTGCATCGCCCGCCCCCGCCTGCAACGCGGCGACGACCGATTCCAGTTCCTGCACGCGGGCGACCAACTCGGCCTCGCGCTGCTGCTGGTGCGCGTCCCGCGGCTCGCCCACCTCCCGGTTCGCACCACCCTTCTGTGCCAGCAATGCCCGTCGCCCCTGGTAGTCCTTGGCCCGCGCCGCAAGTGCGGCCTCGCGCTGGAGCAGTCGCTCTTCTTCACTGACCACTTCAGCACGACGCTGTTCGAGCATCTCGGTGCGGGCGGCCAGCGCGGCCTCGCGCTTACGAACCTGTTCTTCCTCGTGTCCGAGCGTCTCCTGTGATTCCTCGATGTAGCTGCGCCGCTCGGCTAGCTCGGCCTCACGCTCCCCGCAGCCGTTTTCCTGTGCGGTTAACTCGCGCGCCCGGACTGCACAGGCCTCCTCGCGCGCCTGCAACTCCGCTTCGCGCTCCTTCAGGGCGGATTCGATTTCCTCGAACGCCTGCGACCGTTCCTGGATCTCCCCCTGCCGCAACTCGAACGCAACCCGCTGTTCCTCGAACGCGGTGCGTTGCTGGTCGAACTCCCGCTTCCGAGTCTGCAATTCCTCCATCCGCCGCCGCAGCTCGGACTCGATCCGGTCGAGCTTCTCGGTCTTGGTACGCAGCTCCCGGCCGCGCTCCTCGGTGCGTGCGACCAACTCGGACAGCTCGACCTGTTGCCGCTCCAGTGCTTCCGTCTCGCTACGCAAGACGGTCTGCAACTGGTCAAACTCGTTGCACAGTTCCCCGACCCGGCCCGAGAGGCCCGTCAGCCGCTCTGCAAACTCCTGGCTCAACTCACCGTCAGCCGTAGCGGGATTCGTCGGGCGTGGACTCGGCACGGGCACCTCGCGCAGCGCTGCAGCAACAACACGCTCCTATCACCGGTTATCGGCAATCCCCCACGCCCAACCCAAGCCACAAGCGCGAGAGCCGCGCCCCACGCCCAACCCGGTAGACGCCGCCTTGACCCGGGCCAATAATACCTGATTCCGGCGAATTTTTCTGATCAACCCCACTGGCGGGGTGCCCCATGAGAGGCCCCATGAGCAGTACGCCCCAGACCCCGCAGCCGCCCACCGCGCAGTCGGCCAACCCTGCGCTTCGCCCCCCCCAGGCCCCCCACCCTGGCGACGTGGACCCCGCCGCCTTCCGTGCGGCCATGCACCAAGCCGCCGATTGGGTTGCCGACTACCTCGAAGGAGTCGAACGCTACCCGGTCCTGCCGTCCATGGTTCCGGGCGATCTCCGCCGCGCGCTCCCGCCCACACCGCCGCAAGAGCGCGAGCCACTCGACGAAATCCTCGCGGATTTCGAGCGGCAGATTCCCCCCCGCACAACCCATTGGAATCACCCCGGATTTATGGCCTATTTCCCGGTGACCGGCTCCGGCCCCGGTATCCTCGCGGAAACACTCGCGGCGGCGCTGAATGTCAATGCCATGCTCTGGCGCACCGGACCTGCGCAGACCGAACTCGAGGAACACGCCTGCGACTGGTACCGCCAGATGCTCGGCCTACCCGGTGACTTCTGTGGTCACATCAACGACACGGCCTCCCTCAGTTCGCTGCTGGCCCTCGCCGCGGCACGCGAACGAGCCCCGTTCGAGCTGCGGCGCCGCGGTCTCGCCGGCCGCACCGACGTTCCACCCCTCACGGTCTATTGCAGCGACCAGGCACACTCATCCATCGACAAGGCGATGATTACGCTCGGGCTCGGCCTGGAGAATCTCCGCCGCATCGAAAGTGACGGCGCCTTCCGGCTGCGCGTGGACCGGCTCGCAGCCGCGCTGGCGGCCGACCAGGCCGCCGGTCGCTACCCACTTGCCATCGTGGCGACCGTCGGCACCACTTCGACGACCTCGGTCGACCCTCTGCCGGAGATCGCGGCCATCGCCCGGCGCGAGAACCTGTGGCTCCACGTGGACGGGGCGTACGCACTGGCAGCGAGCATCTGTCCGGAGTACCGCCCGCTCTTCGCTGGTATCGAGCTGGCGGACTCGATCGTTACCAATCCGCACAAGTGGCTGTTCGTGCCGGTGGACTGCTCCCTGCTCTTCGTTCGCGAACCCGCCCTGCTGCGACGGGCCTTCTCTGTCATTCCTGATTACCTGATGACGAATGAAGTCGGCGTCACGAACCTGATGGATTACGGCGTGCAGCTCGGCCGGCGTTTCCGATCCCTGAAACTCTGGATGGTACTGAAAGCATTTGGCGTCAGTGGCCTGCAGGCACGCATCCGCTTTCAGTGCGGGCTCGCCCGCGACTTCGCCGCCTGGATCGAGCGCCAGTCGCATTTCGAGCTCTCCGCGCCCGTCCCGTTCGGCACCGTGTGCTTCCGCGCTGTCCCACCGCTGCCACCCGAGGAGCAAGACGCCTTCAATGAACGCCTGCTGGCGCTCGTCAACGCCGACGGGCGCGTCTTCATCTCGCATACGCGCCTACGCGGCCGGTACGTTCTGCATCTTTCCGTCGGCAACTTGCGTACGACCGCGGCGCAGCTTCACACCACCCAGGAGTTACTGCTCGCCGCCCACACACTTCTGCGCAGCGAGGCCGGCCGGTGAAGCGTATCCTGATCGTTTTCGGCACGCGGCCAGAGGTCATCAAGCTCGCCCCGGTGGTGCATGCGCTGCGGGCGCGGCCGGAAGGGGCCCAGCTCACCCTTTGCTCGACCGGGCAGCACCGTGAAATGCTCGCCCAGACCCTCGCCTCGTTCGACCTCCAGCCCGATCTCGATCTGCAGGTCATGCAACCGGGGCAGCACCCCACCGAGTTGCTCGGCCGATTGCTGCTCGCCCTGCACCCCGTGCTGGCCGACACACAGCCCGACGCCGTGGTCGTTCAGGGCGACACCACGACCGTCATGGCGGCGGCGCTGGCGGGCTTTCTCGCGGGCAGGCGGGTTGCCCACGTTGAAGCCGGCCTGCGGACCCATGACCGCCGCGCACCGTTCCCGGAGGAGGCACAGCGGCGCGTCACCGGTGTGGTCGCCGACGACCACTTTGTCCCGACGCGTGGTGCGGCCGACAACCTGCGCACCGAGGGTATCCGGCCGGAGCGCATCTACCTGACGGGCAATACGGTCGTCGATGCCCTGCGCTGGATGGCCAGGCGCGTCGCGACGCGCCCGCTGCCGCCGGAACTTGATCCTGGCGCGGCCCGGCTCATCCTCGTCACCGCGCACCGCCGCGAGAGCTTTGGCGCGCCATTCCGTGCAATCTGCGCCGCCTTGCGCCGCATTGCGGAGCAACACACGGATGTCTGCCTGCTCTACCCGGTTCATCTTAACCCGCAGGTGCGTGAAGTCGCCCACGCGACGCTGGGCAACTGTCCCCGCGTACGGCTGGTCGCGCCCCAGGATTACGCCACTTTCGTCGCACTGTTGCAACGCGCCGAGCTCGTGCTCACCGACTCTGGCGGCATCCAGGAGGAGGCCCCCGCCCTCGGTAAACCCGTCCTTGTCCTGCGCGAAAAAACCGAACGGCCGGAGGCCATCGCCGCCGGTGCGGTACGACTCGTCGGTACCGACACGGACACGATCGTCGCCACGGCCATGGAACTGCTGCGCCCCGACAGCGCCAGTTATGCCGCGATGGCCACCCCCCGGAACGTCTATGGAGACGGCCGCGCGAGCGAACGCATCGCCGAAGTTCTCCTGACCGGGCAGCTCACCCAAGCGGCCTTCGATCCACCTGGTGAACGCGTGCTGGAGTCCAAGTGACATGCGCGCGCTCTGGCTCGTGCGACGCAACCTCACCCAGCACCCCGGCGGGGACACCACCCAGATTCTGAAGACGGCCGCCGCGGTTCGCACTCGCGGCGTCGAGGTCGAATTCGCCGACACCTGCCCCCAAGACCTGGGTGGTTTCGATGTCGCCCATCTCTTCCACCTCGATCGGCTCTGGGAGAACACCGAGCATTCCGCCCGGCTTGCCGCGGCCGGTCTGCCCGCCGTGCTCAGCACAATCTACTGGCCCTGTGACGAGTTCGACCGTCAAGCCCGGGTGGGCGTTCAGGGTTGGCTCGCAAGGCGGGTCGGCAGCTCCCGTTACCAGGACCTGCGCCTGTTCCAGCGCTACCTGCTGCACTGCTGCGAGCAGCGGCGCATGCCCACCTGGACCCCCGGGCGATTCAGCTTCCGGCAGCGGGCCGTAGCGCTCTTGCAATCGATGGCCGTGCTGTTGCCCAACAGCCGCACCGAGGCGGATGTGATCGCGGACCGCTTCGGGACGGTGCGTCCCGTCGTACCCGTGCCCAATGCCGCCGATGCGGACCTCTTCGGCCTGCCGCGCAACCCCGGCGTGCGGAGTGGGGTGGTCTGCATTGGTCGTATTGAGCCGCGTAAGAACCAGCTCGCTCTGCTGCACGCGCTGGCGGACACGCAGATACCACTCACTTTCGTAGGCCAGCCCGGCCGCTACAGCCAAGGATACTACGACGCGTGCCGCCGCGTGGCCCCCGCGCACGTGCGCTTTGTGCCTGCCCAGCCGGCAGAGGCCTTGCGCGGATTCTACGAGCGCGCCACCGTGCATGCGTGCGTAAGCTGGTACGAAACCCCGGGGCTCGCGAGTCTGGAAGCCGGCCTGTGCGGCTGCGCGCTGGTGGTCACTCCCGGCGGCAGTACGCGGGAATACTTCGCTGGGCAGGCGCATTATGCCGAACCGGGCGATGTGCAGAGCATCGCTGCGGCGGTGCGCGCCGCGCTCGCCACGGGCCCGGAGCCGCGCCTCGCATCGCGTATCGCAGAAGAGTTCACCTGGGAGGCCGCGGCGACGCGCACGATCGAAGGGTACGAGCTCGCGATCCGTAACACACGCCAGTGCTGATACTCACCTCTTACCCCCCCGCGGGAAGCCCTGCCCGGACGAGTGCGACCTAGGCACTGCCCTTTCCGATCGTTCGCACGAACGCTACATACTCCCGAGCCCGCACGCTCCAGTCGTTGGCTCGCGCGAACGCGCGCCGTTCACTCGCCCGGGCAGCCCCTTCCAAAAGCACGGTCCGCAGCGCCGCCACCGCTTCCTCCGGCGTCCGCACGACCACCGCCAGATCTCCGAACAGTTCGGTATCGGCCACCGGCGTCGTCACCACGGGACAACCCACCGCGAAGTACTCGTAGATCTTCACCGGGTTCGCGGCCGCACCGATTTCATCCTGTAGGAACGGCACCCAACCGGCCGTGAAGGCCGCCATGTACGCCGGTACCTGCGCGTAGGGTCGCGGTCCGAGCAGGTGTACGTTCGGGAGGCTCGCCAGTACGTGGGGGGAGCCGCGCCCGTCCTCCGGCCCGATCAGCACAAACGCGACGTCCGGCAGCGCGTGCGCCACCACCCGGATCATCTCCCAGTCGATCCACTCGTACAGCGCTCCCACAAACCCAACCACGCTACGATCCGCGGGCACGTCCACCGGCCGCGGCAGCGCTGCCGCACGCTCCGCAAACAGCGCCGCATCCACACCGTTACGGATCGTGGCCAGCGGAAGTTCCGGACGCTGGGCCCGAAGCCGCGTGCCCAGGCGCTCCGCGACGACAACCCCGCCGCTCGACCGCGCCACGAGGGCCCGCTCCCACGCTGCGAATTGTGGCGCCAACTCCTTCCGTGGCACGTGTACGGCGAGGTCATCAATGCAGTCGTACACCACCCGTCCGAACGGCAACATATCGAGCCAGGGTTCCCATCCCGGCGTGACCACCAAGGCGACCGCGGCGCGCAAGTCCAGTTTGCGCTCGAGCTGACGCCGCAACTCGCGGCCCGCCGCCCGCGCCGCGGCCCCGACACCGCGCGCACCGATGCGCTGCCACCACCGCGCCGGAAAAGTCGGCCACGGCCGTACGACGTGCGGAAGAGCGGCACCACGCAGCCGGTCCCGCAGGCGTTCCCACCCGGTCCGCAGCGATGGCACCTGCACAAAGCACGTCGGCTCGCCAGCCGCCAGCCACGCCTCGGTGAGCATGCGCGTGCGCCCGACCAGCCGAAAATCCCACGTCACCGCCGCCAGTGAGACGAGGACCGGCGAATCGGCAGGGGTAGCAGTGGTCATGGTGATCCCGTGGAACTCGGGCGCGAATGGTACCCGCCCGCAAGCGCCACGTCATGCCACGCGCTTACCCATCGAGCTGCGCATGCAGGAACGACTGGAGGTCGGCCTCGTCCACGTGCGGTTCGCCGGGGCTGACATTGCTGAGCCGACTGTCCAGCAACCAGCGCTCCAGCTCGTCAACCTGGGAGAAGAGATGGTCAAACGAATCGACAATGAACAGCAACGGCTGGTAATGGTTGATCTCGAAGTACTGGTTCACCACCCACTCGAGCTGGAAAGGGTAACGCTGCACGACCGGCGACTCGATGCAGTGCTCCAATTCACCGAACGAACTCAGCAGCCCGCTGCCGTAAGCCCGCAAGCCGCCACGGTCGCGCATCAGACCGAACTCCACGGTGAACCAGAAAAAACGCGCCATCGCCTTGATCTTGCTCTCGACGACCCGTGTGCGTTCGTGCTCATCGCGGATTTCGCGCGCCAGCTCTGCCGCCCGCCGCGCCACCTCGCCAAACCGGACCAGCACATCGGCGAAGACCGCGTCCGTGTGCATGGGCACATGGCCGGCGACGTCGTGGAAGATGTCCGGCTCGGGCAGATAATCGAGGGTCGCGCCGTCGCGGATCGTAATCGTGGTCGGAAACGCCCGGCACCGCAGGCAATCGAAGAACTGGTAAGCGGGCACGTAGCCGCTCACGGCCTTTGCGGTGAAGCCGCTCAGCGGACTCAGGAAACGGTTGATGTCCTCGAGCCGCGGGACGCGTTCGGGGTCCAGCGCCAGATTCTCGATCCCCTGGAGAAAGCGCGCGTTGGCATAGCGTTCCCAACGCGGTCGCAAACGCGCGTACAGCCGTTGCCAGGTGGCATGGTTATCTTCGCTGTACAGCTCGTACGGTTGCGTGATAAAGAGCTGATCGGAGGCCCGGGCCTGCTCGATGAACGGTGCCCGGGTCGTGGTCAGGCCCAGCGAAGTGGTCGGCATGGGTGCCTCCTTTCGAGCCGCCCGGATTCTAGCCGGACAGCCCGGAAGGCGGCTACCACCACCGGTCGAGGAGCCCTGTACCCCAGCGCTTAGGATACCGCGACCAGCTCCTCGCGGGCCGGTACGGTGTCGGCCACCGGCCGCCCCAGCAGCTCCACGAACCGGTCGAGTGCCCGCTGGAAGCAGCGTTCCGCCCACGCGGCATTCAGCGTTGCGACCCGCTCGTGCGACTTCTCCAGCACCGGCTCGCTCCCCAGCACAAACCATTGCGCGTTCAATTCGAACTCGCCCACGGCCGCCGATCGGAAGATGATCAGCAGGTACGTGTCCTCGGCCAGTTCAAATTTGTACGACCGCCGCCCGTCGCTCCGCAACGGCATGCTCGCGACGAGGCCGTTCTCGCGCAGGAATGCATGCAGATCCTCGAAAACGGGCTGCACGGACTCATCCAAGGCGGAGTCAAATTGCGTAGCCCAGTGGGACTGCACACGCCCGAGGCGTTCCACGAAGTTCCGTTTCCAGTCGTTCATCGACGTGACTCCCTTCCGCGGGTTTCCGGACTCAAGCAGCGCCCCGGGCAGCGCCCGGCCGACGCGGAGAGCGCGACGCCTTCCGTGCCTGCCGGCGCGTCTCCATCCTCCGTGGTCAAGTGTAGGAAATGTTCACACTCTCCGGTTGGGTAGCCGAAAAAGTGGCACCCCACGGCCGATATTCCAGCCGCTCGCCGCCACTCGTTCGCCGGCCGTCCGCAGGATCCGAATCTGTGTACCGCGGCCCCCACACAACGGGCTAAGTAGGTCGAGCCCCACCTGCCGCCAGCCGATGATGACAGTGGCGCAATCGTCCCGCGGCACGCGGGTACGGCGCGCTTGGCGAATCCTGCGCGGGCAATGAATGAATCGTATCGACGCACTCTACGACTGGCTGGCGATCGAACCAAGCAGCGCTGCCGACCGCGTGCTTGGGGCGGCCCTGGAGTTCGCCGAGCCCCATTATCAGCAACGCCTCTGCGACCTCCTCCTGCAGCGTGGCAGGTCGACCTCGTGGGCCGCGCTGATCGCCAACTACGGCCAGCTCCCCGCGACCCTCCAGAAGCAGGTCCGTGATGCCGGACCGGTTCTGGCTGAAGCCGCCGGACTCGCCCTGCGCGGCAACACCCGCGCACAGCAGAATGCGCTCGAACTGCTGCGAGAACACCCGTTGCCACAGGTGGCATATCTCGTCGCCGACACGTTGCGCTCGCCTGCTGAACCGGTGCATGCCGCTGCCGCAAGTGTACTGCGCCTGGCCGCCGAGGATGAGATCGCGGCCGGCATTACTTTCGGCCGGAAACCACTGCCGGATATGCCCAGTCAGGAGCGGCGCGCTCACATCGTGGACGCCTTGCGCGAAGCCCTGCGAACCTTTGCCCTGCATCATCGGGTCGATGTGCTCGAGCCCTGTCTCTGGTTTGCCCCGGAGCTAGGTGAAGCCCTCTGGGCGACGCTCGAGGCGGGCCGTTCACCAGCGGCCTATGTCGTCACAAAACGCCTGCCGACCTGGGATGATCCACGACTGGCCCCTTTTCTGCTGCTTGCATTGCGCCGACCGACTTGGCGACAGGCCGCCCTCGATGTCCTCCAGACCTGGAGCACCCGCACGCATCTGCTTGCCATGCTCGCCTGCACCTATCTGCTTGACGAGTCCGGCATCTGCAAGACACTCAGTCTCCTCAAACACCCGCGCTGGCTGTTCGCCGGCGGACCGGCGCTCGCAGACCTGCCGCGCGAAGCCCGCGCCCTCGTGCCCCGCTGGGTCACGGTGCTCGGTTTCACTGACGATGAGCGCGTCGTCGTGCTGAGCCGCTGGTTGGGGATCGATGACCCCGAAATTCGCCGCGCCGCGGCCTACGCCCTCGCGCAACTCGAGACCGATGGCGCCGTCCAGACCCTCGGACAACTCGCCGTAATGCCCGGTCCGCTCCGCACCTTTGCACGCTGGTATGTCACCGGTCGCCAGGTACGCGCCTTGGGCACGCGGCGCCGCACCGCGGGAGTCTCATCATGACGCTGCCCGCATGGACCGTGTCACTGCTCGCAACTTTGCCGGTGGACGGTGAACGCATCAGCCGCCTGCAGGCGATTCGCCAGGGACTAACCAACGAACGCCCACCCCAGGTCGACCTGTTCTGGCTGTTCGTCGCCGGGCTGGCACTTGCCGGCACGCTCTGGTTCATGGGTCTGATCGCAAAGCGCGCGGAGCGCCGCCGTCGCCCCATTGACCGACCACGCGACTTCCTCGCCGAGGCCCTCGACAAACTGCAACTCACGCGCGCGGAGGCCGACGATGTTCGCGTGCTGGTGAGCCACTGCCGCCTGAACGAGCCAGCCAGCTTGCTCCTGACTCCGGCCAACTTCGAGCACGCGCTGCGCACCGCGAACCGCAACGGACTCGACGCCGCACGGCGCGAACGCCTCTGCGCGCTTGCCGAGCTGTTGTTCGGCGAGCGCATTCCGGCCGAAAAAGTCCTGTAATCGCTCCCGAAACCCTGCCCCGACACGCACACCCGGATCGGATATCATGCCTGGGCACCGCCGTCAGCGTGGCAGCGGTGGGCCCGGCGCAATTTTCCCATCCCTGCGCTGCCAGGTGCCGGGAACTTTGCGGGCCGGGTGGCGTCCAAACGGGTGCAGTCAGCAGACAAATCGCTGTGAATCGATCCGCGCATGAAAACGAACCCAGCGACGCCGAGCTGGTGCGACGGGCACAACGCGGACTGTCTGCCGCGTTCGGTACGCTGGTCGAGCGTTACCAGGAGCGCATCTATAACACGTGTTATCGGATGTGTCACAACCACGCCGATGCACAGGACCTGACCCAATCGGCCTTTGTGCGAGCACTGGAGGCCCTGGACCAGTTTGCAGGACGATCGAACTTTTATACCTGGCTGTTTCGGATCGCCATGAACCTCACGCTTTCTCACCGCCGGCAGACGCTGCGACGCACCGCGACCTTGCTGGGCGCGGGCGGGGCAGCACGCGCGGACGAGGAGCAGACCGCTGTCTCCCGTGGCCTGGAGCAGGCGGAAACCGAAGCCCGGGTGGCCGGGGCCCTGGCGCTGCTCGATGCGGAGTTTCGCGCCGCGGTGATCCTGAAGGACCTCGAAGATATGGACTACGCAACCATCGCCGAAGTACTGGAAGTTCCGGTGGGCACGGTGAAGAGCCGGATCCACCGCGGACGACTCCAGCTCCGCGAGTTGCTCAGCCCGGAAAGGGATACCGTTGACCGCGCGCGAGCATGAACAACTCGCGGCCGACCTGTCCGCCTACCTCGACGAAGAACTCGAGGCCAGTCGCTCGGCGGAAGTCGAACACTGGCTGGCCGAGTCCGAAGAGGCCCGTGGCTTGCTGGCCGGTTTGCGCGCAATGCGCGCCGCAGTGCATGCCCTGCCACGACACCCCGCACCGGCCGATCTATCAGAGCGCATCCACGCAGCGGCGGCGCGGCGCGTCCTGCTGCCGGACGCAATTCCACACCGCTACCGCACGTTGCGGATCGCCCTGCAATATTCGTCGGCCGCGGCGATCCTCATCGCCTGCGTCTATGTCGGCTACCTCGCCCTGCAACCTGACCCACAGTCTTCCGCACTCACGGGGAGCGTTTCGCCGCCCGGTGTGACGGCTCACGAACCCCTTTCCACGGACCGGATTGTGACCCTCAGCCGGGCTTCCGAAGGTGAACGTTATGCCCCACCGGAGTCCCCCGTGGCGGCCACACCCGCGGTACGCAGCGGCATTCACCCTGAACTCCCGCCGGCAACCCTGCCGCCCCCCGCGGGACGCCTCCCCGATCGTGGCGATGAATCTTTCGCGCGGGAGCAGGTTGTCGCGGATGTGCTGACCGAAAGCTACGGTTCACACGCGGGACCAGTCAGTGGCGATGCCACGGTGGAGTCGGACTCTGCGGGCATCCTGGTCGCGAACGAAACCGGCCGTCCCGTGATTCACATCGTGATCCAGCCGGAAACCCATGCACAGTACGAGGCAACCGCAGCACTGTTGTCCAAGTGGGAAAATGGGCGGATGGACCAAGGTGTCCTAAGGGGCTTTCTGGATCTGGACGGGGGTTCTGGGCTTACTGAGGCAAACACTTTACCGCCCACTCCGCCAGGGGGAGCGGTGACCCTCACTGCGCAGTACGGAGTGGCCTCCGGTGATGTGGCGCCCCGCCTGACCGCCCTGCTGGCGGCCAATTCGCGCGAGCGCGTCCGTTTCGAGACGCGACTCGGCGCTGCAGACGCCGACGTGATGCTGCAGGTTGCCGCAGCCGTCAACCGTGCCGCCGCAACCGAGCGCCTCGCGCAGCTCGACCCGGACCAGCTCCGATCTGGCCTGGTGCTTGAACTGGAGCGCCTGCGAGCTCGGATGCAACCGCAGGAGGTGGAAGATCCCACCCCCAAAGCCACGGAGAGGACGGGGCGGCCGGCAACCACGCCCCCCCCCACCGCGTCACGACCGCACCCGCCAACGGGTACTTCTCGTGATCGTGCCGCCACGGGGCCCGCCGCCGGGGGGGGCATGCGGGGCAACGCGGTTGCCGCCCCGGCGCCCAGGCGGGAGCAGACTGAGCCGCGGGAAGAATCCGTACTGCCGGAAGCGAGGCCCGCTGGCCGTGGCCGCCCCGATCGGCGTCTGCGTGAGCTCTACGATGAAGAGGCGGAACTCGAGCGTGTGCTACTCGACATGCTACTACGCATTGCCGAACAGCAAGCCCGCGAGCGTGCCGCTGGCACCGCCACTACGCAACCCGCCACCGATGAAGTGCCCAGCGCCGCAGAACCGCAGCCAGCAACCGTTGCAGAGCGCGCTCCGGTACCCGCCGTTACTCCTGCGGATGACGTTTCCTCCGACACACGTCAACTCGCGGAACTGGAGCTGCGTCAGCGTCTGCTGGATCTGCTTTTCCTGACCTCCGCCAGCGACGCGCGCGCGCCCGGTGCGAGATCCGCCGAAGCGCCCAAAGACGTGCCACCCGGTCCGGTGCTCTTTTCCGTCGTGGTATTGCCGCCGACGGCCGAACTACGGCCGTGGGAAGGGCTGTCGCCACCCCTGCCACCCGCAGCGCCGGTGACGCAGCCCACAACCGCGCCGGCCGCAGCGCCGGCGTCGGCACCAGCACGCTGAGGCCAGCGGGCTGCGGGGAGCCGCGCGGTCCCGGCCCGCGCGCTACCGTGGCACACAGGGGCCCCGGCGATATCATGCCATCCAGCGCTGCCGTGCGCTGCGCCCCCGGTTCCCAGCATTCTGAAGGCCGGGCACGCACGGGCGCCGTGTACCCAGCGCCGGAGAACCCGATGCAGACGACCCTCGAACGGACCCTCGCGAGCGAACTGCAAGCCCTGCGCGCGAGCGGGCAGTACAAGCAGGCCAACGAGCTCCAGAAACCGCAAGCACCACGCACGCGCATGGACGGGCGCGACATCGTCATGCTCTCGTCCAACAATTACCTCGGCCTCGCGGATCATCCGCGCGTGGTCGCCGCAGCCCACGAAGCTCTCGACAAGTTCGGCCTGGGCACGGCCTCGGTCCGCTTCATCTGCGGGACGATGACCTGCCATCTCGAACTCGAACGCAAGATCTGCGACTTCATCGGCTGCGAAGCCGCGACTACGTTCATCAGTTGCTGGGATGCCAACGTGGGCCTCATGCCCACCCTGGCATCCTCGGCGGAAGATGCGATTTTTACCGATGCCCTGAATCACGCCTCGATCATCGACGCCATTCGCCTGAGCAAGGCGCAGCGATTCATCTACAAGCACGGCGATCTCGCCGAACTCGAGACCATGCTCAAGGGGGCCCAAGCCCGCAACCGTGTCATCATCACCGACGGTGTGTTCAGCATGGAGGGCGACGTCGCCGACCTGCCACGCCTCAAGGAGCTCGCGAACGCCCATGACGCGGTGCTCGTGGTGGATGAATCGCACGCCACCGGCGTTCTCGGCGCCACCGGACGCGGCACGGCCGAGCACTTCGGCGTCATTGATCACAACACCGTGCAGACGAGCACGCTGGGCAAGGCGCTGGGCGGATCGTGCGGCGGTTATGTGGCCGGCTCCAAGGTCATCTGCGATTACCTCGTGCAGAAATCCCGCCCGCAACTCTTCAGCAATGCACTGCCGCCGGCCGTGTGCTACGGCGCCATGGCTGCCATCGAAGTGCTGCGCGCCGAGCCCCAGCGACTGGATCGGCTGCGCGCCAACACCCAGCGCTTCCGTGCGGGCATCGCCGAACTGGGACTCCACTCGATTCCCGGGATCACCCCGATCGTGCCGATCATCGTCGGCGAAACCCCGACCGCTATTCAGATGCAGCAGGCGCTCCTCAACGAGGGCGTTTTCGTGAGCGGCTTTGGCTTTCCCGTGGTGCCGCGCGGCGAAGCCCGGCTGCGCTGTCAGATCAGTGCCGGCCACGATTTCGCCGACATCGACTTTGCGCTCACGGCGATCCGGCGCGTGGCGGAGAAGTTCCCCGCGGCCCGGCACGCGTAGCGCCAGCCCGAACGCAGCGCGGGTGGCTGCACCCCAACAGCGCAGCCACCCGCGGCAAATGGGCACCCAGGCACCCGCTTCCGGCCTTAGCGCCCGCCTTCGGGCACGGGACGCGCCCGCAGCAGTTCCGCGGCAGCGGCATCCTGCATCCGTGTCAGGTCGGTCCAGAACGTACCCTCACCCGCAAAGATGAGCCGCACGCTCTCGGGCGCGAAGTTCTGCGCGAACTGGTAGAGGTTGTACGCGCGACCGTCGCCGAAGGCCTGAATCATCAGCCGTTTGCCGTCGGCGTCGGCCTGGTTCTTCAGCCGCTCGACGTCCGTGTCGGCCCGGCCGAGCACGAGCGCCATCTCGGCCTCGATCTCGGCGATCTGGCGCTCAATCTGGGCGACCTCGAAATCGCGCTGCGCATCGATTTCCTCCGACTTCTTGCGCGCTTCGGCCATCAGCTCCGCAACCTTCTTGCGCGTCTCCGCGCTGATCTGCTCGCGGGCGACCTCGACGTCGGCCTTGGCGGTTTCCAGCTCGGCTCGCACGGACGCCGTCTCGCGCTGGGCCTGCTTGGTGAGATTCTCCTCGGCGGCAATGAAGCCGCGCTGGATCGTCTTCTTGAGGTCGAGTCCTTCTGCGCCCGGCACCGAACCGCCGCGCACCTCGATGTTCTGGATCAGCGCAATGAGGATCTCAATGTTGCGCTCCCGCAGGACCTGCTGCAGTGTTTCGGTCACAGTCTGCTGGTACTGCTCGCGCTTGATACCCTGGATGAAGTCGGTGCTCTTGTAGCGCGATCCCACGCTGCGGCAGATGCTGCGCATCTGGCCGAGAATGATCTCGCGGATCCGCTCGACGTCACCAAGCCGGCTGATCATGCCGGGCGTGTACTTCGGCTGGCGACCCCAGACGACGGTCACCTCGACTCCGATCGTGAAACCGTCCTCTGAAGGGAAGTCGATGTTGGTGGTCGTGTCCTCGGTGCGCAACTGTGTGATCTGGTTGTATCCGATCTGCACGATGTCGACTTTGTAGACCCGCGGGTTGAGGTAATAGATGCCGGGCTGCAAGACGTACTCGAGAACACCACGCTGTCCCTCCTGCGCGAGCCGCTGCACAAACCGCCGTTCCTTGCGCAACTGTTCGCCGTCCGGACCGATCACAACCTCCTCGATCTCCTCGCTGCCGGGCATCTCGCCGAGTTGCGACGTCACCACTCCCACGCAGCCCAGGGGGACCACCACGGCCGGGACCGTCTCCACCTCGTACACGTACGGGTTGAGACGGTACGTGCCCGGTGTCAACACCCGGCGCTGAATCCCGCGGTAGCCGGGGGCCACGACTTCCGATGGTTCATCCCACTGTTTGCCGACCAGCGTGGTCACGATCCCGACCTGCGGCCACTCCCCCGTCATCTGCGGCACGCCGTGATCGGGCGTCCCGCGGTGCCAGACCTCACGCCAGGTCGCCGGGGTGCCGGCCGGAATGTGAATCACCGGCACGTGCTCCCACTCCCAGTTCCACGGCAGGAAGAAGTGCCTTCCCGGCCCACGCACCTCGCGTTGAATCCCGCGTTCCCCCCGTTCAGCGATCAACTGCCCCGGGGGTAGCGGAGCACCGCTCTTGCGGGTCAATACGAGGGCCTGGTCCGGTCCCACGTAGACGTGGCACTGTGACCACAGGAAGGCGAGCAGCAGCGCAGACACCACGATCACCGCCCCGAGCACACTGCTGAGGATGCGCATCATTCAGCACCTCCCGTCATCACTGCGGCCGCGGGCTCGAGCCGCGGGACCGGCGTCGCCCCGGGAGAAACATCCCCCAAGGCCCGGAACACATCGGCAAACGGACCGTCCGTACTGGCCAGGACCGACTTGAGAGCTGGCGCCAACTTCTCGTAGAAGAAATACTGCGCGTACGTATGGCCACCCCCGAAAGCCGCGACCGCCGAGCGCAGCGGTTCCGCCTCGGCCTGGTATTGCAGCAGCACAATTTCCGCCGCAGCGCGGCCGCGTGCGAGCGTCGCGGTGGCCTGTTCCTCCGCCGCCGCGAGCCGCAGGCGCGCCACCTCGAGCCGCTTGTTGGCCTCGGTCAGGGCAACGGCTTTGCGCTGCTGCGCATCGACGATCATCGTAACGACATCGCGATTGGCCGCACCGAGCGCCTGGTTCTGCTTCTGGAGCTCCGTCTGCTCGACCAACCGGGCCTGCGATTCGGCCGCCTCGATCTCCTTGCCGTACTGGGCGATCTGTTGTTCGGCGATCTGCCGGTCACTGATGGGGTTGGCGATTTCCGCCGGGGGCTCGATGCGCCGGATCAGCGTGGCACGAATCTCAATCCCCTGCTTGTTGCACTGGTCGCGCAAACCCTCGAAGAAAGCGTCCTGGAAGACCAGCCGCGACTCACCCGAGATGAACTGCTTGGCCAGCAGCTTGGAGCCCTCGATGCGCGAGAGCGAGCGGGCATGCGGTAGGATCAGCTTCTCCTCGATGTCCTCGTGTGTACCGATCGCGACAGTCACGTAGGCCGCGCGGTCCTGGCTGATGGCATATTCGACGGTCGTCTCGATGATGATGTCGAAGCTGTCCGACGATGGAAAACGGATCGCGTCGTTACCGCGCAGGTCCAGCGTGTGACTGCGCACATCGACCAGATCGATCCGGCGGACGTAAGGATTGTTGTAATACAGACCGGGCGGGAGCACATCCGGTTGGACGCCGCGCTCTCCGGTGTTCACCACGAACTGGTTCGGCGACACCGGGTCGGCGCCGTGGTAGAGCGTCTGCACGCCCACGTAACCGAGTGGTACCGTGATCGGGGCTACGCGCACGATTTGGTACGCGTATGGGTTCAGATTGTAGCGGCCCGGCATGAGAACCTCGGCCAGTGGCCCACGCTCATCCGGCTCGGTCGCCACAACCTTGCCCACCGGCAGCGGACGCCCGTAGCGCCGCACTTTCACGCCGACTTCACCCTGTTCGATGATGACGGCCGGTCGAATCTCGCGCCGCCAAAGAAACGGATCGCGGAAGTGGCGCCCTTCCTCCAGCACCTCGTATTGCACACCCTTGAACCGCGCCGAACCCGGCGCCTCGCCAAGCGCCGCGAGCAGCCCCGGGTACAGCACGAGCTGGGTGGTCGGTCCGCCAACGAACGAGGCAGCGCCCTGCGGGCCCTCGCCCTCGGCGGACTCGATTCTCGTCTCGATGTTCTCGCCGATGTTGCGGGTAAGCACCAGGACATGATTCGGCGGCACTTCGATGCGCATGCCAAACCACCAGTAGCTTACACCCAGCACCGCGAGAATCGGCAGCACCAGGACCCCCAGCCAGAGGGGACTGATCCGGAACGGCGGCGGCTGATGCACCTGCGGACGCCGTGGCGGGCGGTCGTCGTAGGAAGGAGGGGACGCCATATTCAATCTCCTTTTCGTGAGTCAGTCGAGGAATCATCCACCACAAGGCCATGCCCACAGTGGCCGCAAAACCGCGCCGCTTCCACGTTCACATGCCTGCATGCCGGACAGACGCGCTCCGCGGGCCGCGGCGCTACCGGCAACATCGGCCGGCGAACGCACCGACCACGTCCCAACATCAGGCCCACCACGATCAGCAGCAGACCGAGCGTGAACAGGACGACGAAGATGGTTGGAAACGCGAAGAGCCGCAACATGGACACGCCCTCTCCGCCCTAAGGATAGCCGAAGCCCGGCCTGTTGCACTTCCAATTCGGGAGAAAGAGTGGAACGGCCGCGCCCCTCCCTGTGCTGGCGGCCCTGGCACGCAGCGCCCTCAACTTCGAGTGCAGCGATCCGAACGTGGCGCCAAGCGGACAACCGGCCGAGAAGCGCTGCGCACTCCGCTACGGTGAGGCGGCATCGTCTTTCGCCGTCGTCGGCTGGCTGCGGTGGCCCGACGCGACGAACCCGAGCAATCGCCCGAACACCAGCTCGTCGCCCGGGTTGAGTTTGCGCCGGGGCTCCTCCCGCGCCAACTCCTCGAATTGCAGCCCGAGCTTCTCGGCATCCGGCATGCGCTTCTGCACCGTCAACGCCCAAAGCGGTGCGCCGCCCCGTTCGGCAATGAGGCGCCGAATGGCTTCGGGCTCATCCGCGTAGACGATCCGTGGATGCGCAAGGTACGGATAGACCGCGTGCTGCCCCAACCCCGTCACGAGCAGCACTGCGTCGGCCGGCAAATCACCCGTCACGCGCTGCGCAAACTCCACCGTGGGGCGGCGGTGATCACGTGCCGGCATCACCACGCCACTGACGAGTCCGAACGCGAGCAGGGCGACCGAGAACACGCTGGCGTAGAACACCTGCGCGGCGCGCCCCTTGATCTCGACGTGCCAATCGAGCACGCGCCCAATCAGGAGGGTCAGCACCGGCAACACCGGCACCACGTAGTGCTTGGCCTTGTGAAACGAGAGCATCAGGAACAGCATGCCGGCGAAGAAGGCGGCCCAGACAAAGCGGTCCACGTACCCATCCGGCGCGCGGGCGGCGCGCCGCAGACGCGGCGCGGCGATCACCAGTGCGGCTCCGCACGGCAGCACCATCCAAGGAACGGTGTACAAATACAGGAAGAAGGTCTTCGGCTGCAGGTGATGAAGCCCGAAAAATCGCAGCACCGAGTTGTACCGCCACTGGTCGAGCGCTTCCTGGCCCACCGCCAGGTAGGCCGCCAGGTGCCAGCCGCCCGCAATCAGCACGAACAGCAGCACCGCCGGTGTCACCACGACAACGCGCAGCGGCTGCCACGTCTGGGCAAGCCAGCACAGTGCGAGAATGGTGAGCCCCACCAGGACGACCGCGAGAAAGCCCTTCGTCAGAACGGCTAACGCGAGCACAACGTGAAACAGCACCGCGGCCTTCCACGGCAGGTGCCACGTGCCCTTCCCCCAGTGCCACAGCAGTACGAAATGCGCCGCCGTGACCAGCAGCGCGAAAGTGGTATCGACTTCGCCGAGCCGCCCCTGCATGTACAGGTACACCATCGAGGCCTGCGCCAGCCCCGCCAGCAGCGCCGCCCGCCGCGTTTCGAACCGTGCAGCCACCACCGTCACCAGCAGGCACAGCAAGATGGCACTCAGCGCCGCCGGCAACCGCGCGGCAAACTCACTGAAACCGCCGGCCACAGCAAAACAAACTGCCGCGAGCCAGTTGACCAGTGGCTGCTTGTCCAGCCAGTGACCGGCCGCGTACGGCGGCACGATCCACACCCCGTCCGACAGAATCCTCAGCGCCGGGTGCGCGACCATCCCCTCGTGCGAAGTCAGCATCCGGCCGGTGCCGAGAAAGGGCAGATAGATTGCGGCGGCATACGCAGCCACGAGCAAGAGGATGATGGGCAGGGCCGGCGATGGGCGCGACACCGTGTCTGGCGCGGTCGTGTTTTCGGCGGAAGGGGGCACGTGGGATCGCCTGCTTGCGGTCAGCGGGAACTTCAGCGGAACTCCATCGGAAGGAAGTACCCGACGACGCCGGGACCGTCAACCGGGAGCGCTGCACCGGGCCCGCCAGGCACGCTCCGCGCGGCGAAGAAATTGCGCGTGTGACTTTCGCTGCGGTGAACCGGCACAGCGCACCGGACCGGCCTACAATTCCCCGGCCGAAGCCGGAAGCGTGTGCAGTCTGCGCGGCACGACGCGCCCTGCAACCATACCTATCCCATTGGAGCGTGAGATGAAGCCCAGTCCTACGACACTGTTGATTGCTCTTTGTGGTGCGCTGCTGGCCACGTCCATCGTTCACGCCGCCACGCCCCTTACCACGGTGCGCGTGGCAACCGGCCTCAACCGACCGATCTATGTGACGGCCCCGCCGGGCGATGACAATCGCCTCTTCATCGTCGAGAAGGCCGGCGTCATCAAGATCCTGGATCTTGGCAGCGGCGTGCTCCTCGGCACGCCCTTCCTCAACATCGATCCTCTCGTCGGCGGGGGTACAACGAACAACAGCGAGCAGGGCCTGCTCGGCCTCGCTTTTCACCCGAACTATGCCGGCAACGGCTGGTTCTACGTCAACTACACCAACAACGCCGGCAGCACCGTCGTCGCCCGCTACACCGTCTCTGCGAATCCCAACATCGCCGACCCCGGCAGCGCCACCCTGCTTCTGACCATTGCCCAGCCGCAGGCCAACCACAACGGCGGTTGGCTCGACTTCGGCCCCCACGACGGCTACCTCTACATCGCAACCGGCGACGGCGGTGGCAGCGGTGACACGGACGCCGGCCATACACCGGGAGTCGGCAACTCGCAGGACATCACCAACAACCTGCTCGGCAAGATGTTGCGCATCGACGTCGACGGCGACGATTTTCCTGCCGATCCAAACCGCAACTACGCCATCCCTGCGACCAATCCCTTCGTGGGCCTGACCGGCGATCACGAAATCTGGTCGTTCGGCCTGCGCAACCCCTGGCGACCCAGTTTTGACCGCCTCACCGGTGATCTCTACATCGCCGACGTCGGCCAGGCGTCCTGGGAGGAAGTGAACTTTCAGCCGGCCGAGAGCCCGGGGGGCGAGAATTATGGCTGGCGCTGCCGTGAAGGCGCGCACAACTTCAACACTTCCGGGGACTGCTCACAGACGCCCTTCACCGAGCCGATCCACGAGTACGCCCGCGGCGGCAATCCTTTCCGCTGCGCCATCACGGGTGGCTACGTCTACCGCGGTTGCGCCATTCCGGACCTCCGCGGTACGTACTTCTTCGGCGACTTTTGCAGCCGGCAGGTCTGGTCGTTCCGCTACGCCGGGGCGTTCATCCCCGTCGCACAGGACCGCACGGCCGAACTCGCACCCGGCGGTGGTCTGAGCATCGACTCGATCGTGTCATTCGGTGAGGATGCGCGCGGGGAGCTGTACATCGTCAAACAGGGCAATCTCGCGAACACGGGTGAAGTCTACCGCATCACCCCGGGGGGCCCCACGGAGCCACCCACGCCGTATGACTACGACAACAATGGGTTCGTCGAGTTCCTCGATGCACGGGCCTTCCTCGTCTGCATGCTGGGTCCCGGGGTGGCCTACGCGGATTGCCTGTGCGACGTGTTCGACAACGGGGAAGGCGCGGTCGACCTGGTGGCCCTGCGCGGCCTGCAGTTGGCATACGGCGGATAGTCGAGCGGCCGTGCCGGCTGTGACGCCGGGCGCGCCGCAGGCGTACCCAGTGGCAGTCGGCACCCCGCGGAAACCCCAAGCCGAGATGCAGGACCGGATGCCCAACGCAAGCATGCTTGCTGGAGCACGGAACCATGACGACCGTGAACACCAAAACGGCCGTAAGGCGCCGACTGCGGTTTGAGACTCTGGACGAACTGCTCGCTGAGATCGAGCGGCTCAACACGGCCGAGCGGGCGGGTCGTCTGCGGCGGTCGGGCAACTGGACATTCGGGCAGACACTTGGACATCTAGCGACCTGGATCGACTACTCCTATGAGGGCTATCCGCTGCGCGTACCGTGGTTCGTGCGGTTCGTCATGCGTTTCAAGGTCAAGCGCTACCTGCGTGACGGGATGGAAAGCGGCCTTCGGATTCCGCGGACGCCGGGTGGAACATACGGCATCGAGGCGCTCGAGACAGAGGAAGGGATGCAGCGACTGCGCGCAGCGGTCGCTCGGCTTCAAAGCGAACCGGTGTAATTTCACAGCCCGGTGTTCGGTCGGTTGGGCCGTGCGGAGCGCATCGCATTGAACCTCCGGCACGCGGAACTGCACCTGGGGTTTCTGCACGCCGAATAGCGGCCGACGGACACCCGGACCGCGACCTTCCACTCGTATCCTCCGTACAGTGACCACGCGGCGTGGTTGTACCACTACGCCCGCGGCTGCGGCGCATGAGAAGGTTCACCGGCAATGTTCCGTGCGATGCCTTGTGACACCTGCCGCAAGTCCACACCCAGCACCGACTCGATCGTCGCCAGCGACTCCGACAGCACCCGGGCTCGGCTCAGGGCCGCACCGGCCACACCCTGCCCATTGCCGCCGTCAATCACCGTCACGTTACCGAGGTCGATGTTCTGCACGGACTTCGCCATTTCCTGGACGATGGCCGGCATCATCTCGACCAGCATGACCTTCAACGCGTCGGGGTGTTTCTGGATGGCAAGGCCGATCTGCTCAATCGCGGCTGCGCGGGCCTTGCCCTCTTCGGCCGTCTTGGCGGCGTCACCCTGGGCCTTGGCCTGGGCCACGTCGCGGGCCGCCAGTGCCCGGGCTACCTCCGTCGCGTCAAGGCGGGCGCGCTCGGCCTCGGCTTCGGCCTTCTGCTGCTCCGCTTCCTTGTGGGCCGCGTCACGCGAGAGCTCGGCCTTGCGCATACGCAGGTCGTTCTCCGCTTCGGCCACGGCTTTCTCCGCGGCGAGACGGGCCTGCTCGGCCCGCTGCCGCGACTGGGCTTCGACCAGCCGGGCCTCGGCATCGCGATCCGCCTTCGCCTTGCGGGCGGCGGCATTGGCTTCCGCTTCGGTCTGGACCGCCTCGGCAGCGCGCAGCGCTTCGGCCATGCGGGCATCGGCAAGGACCTGCGCGCGGGCCTTGCGTGAAATGGAGACGAGGTACTCCTCCTCATCATGCACGTTCTGGATGTTGACGCTATCAATCTGGAGACCCAGCTTGCGATAGTCGTCATGCACCTCGGCCATGACGGTGGCGACGAACTTGTCGCGATCTTCGACGATCTCCTCCGGCGTCATCTTACCGATCACGGCCCGCAGACCGCCCTCAAGGGTCTCACGGGCGACACGCTGGAGCTGCTCGGTGTGCTGGCCGAGGAAACGCTCGATGGCCGCGGCGCGCTCGGCCGGGGACGACGAGATCTTCACATTGGCTACTCCGGTCACGATCACCGGCACCATGCGTCCACCGCCGCTCTGCGCCTTGACCTCGATGGCGACCTGCATGTTGCGCAGACTCAGGCGGCTGACGCGGTTGATGACCGGGATGACCAGCGTGCGACCGCCGATGAGCGTGCGATAACCGAGGTCCTCACGCCCGCGGCTGCCGCTGATGACCAGCAACTCATCGGGATTGCCGACGACGATGAGCTTGGCAATGATGACCAGCGCAATCACCGCCACGGCGAGCGTGATGAACCCAATCGCAATCAGCGGTTCCATGGGGCTCCTCCCTGCCGGTCACCCGGCTTGGACGCGGTCTCGGTACTCAGTCCTGGACACGACGTAGGCAATGCCGGCACGGTAGCCGACGACGACAACCTCATCTCCGGCAGCAAAGCCATTACCGGCATCGCTGAGGGCGGGGACGTAGCGTTCTCCACCGCGAACCTGGAGCGCCACCTCGCCCTTACCGTGGGGCGCGATGGCGATGGTCACGCGCGCCAGCTTGTGGACATAGTCCTGCGGCTGGGTAGCGCTGTCGCCCGAAGTTCGGCGGACCAGCCGCATGAGTTGGTGAGCCCCCTGGCCAAGAAGCAGCCCCCCACCAAGAGCCACACCGAATGCCAGCCAAGGACTGAGCGTGCTCAAGTAGGACAAAACGAGCCCGAACGCTCCGAACAGCGCCGCGGAGAACACCACGAAGTTGAGTGAGAACCAGGTGCTCAGTGCCGCGACCGTGTGAGAAAGGCCGTGGGTATGTGAAATGTCGAAATCACCGACCGCGACATCGCTATCGACGCCCAGGTCGTGGTCACCGCCGCTGAAGACGGAGAGCAGTAACAGCCCGCCACCGACAATCAGGCCGAACCAATACAGACCCAGTAGAATCCCGGCAGCGCCGGCACTATCGGCCAGCAGGGTCTCGGAGAGCGTCGCAAACATGGGACACCTCCACCGCCGGCGGTAGCGCTCCGTCCCTACGTACGGCTGCGCCCCGCCTGCGATAAGAGTACCCCATGGTGGCCCGCCGTCCATTCAAATCGGGAGCGAATTTCAGAACCGCACCCACGACACCGCCACCGCGCTACCCGCCGGCGCCGGCCTTGATCAGCGCGATGAACGGGCTGATGTCGGCGAAGTTCACGGTCCCGTCGCGGTTCGCGTCCGCGTTGAGCCAGGGGCACGGCTCGGTCCAGGCCTCGAGACTCCCGGCCTTGATGGCCGCAATGAAGGGCGAAATGTCCGCAAAATTGACCACGCCGTCGCAGTTGATGTCGCCCGGCCGCACCACCGCCACCCGCAGCGTCGTCCCGTCGCGGTACATCGTGATGGTCACGCCGCTCGGGAAGCCCTCGGCGATGTAGTCGGTGAAGTGGCCGGAGATGCCGGAAGACGTCGCGATCGTGAACATGTCGCCGATCGCGGGGGTGTACTCGCCCTGGGCGATGACCTTCAACGTGCCGCCGAGCGACAGGGTGCCGGTTGCGGCGAGCCGATCGGCCTCGCCAGTGTCGAGGCCTTGCACTTCGACTTCGAACAACCCGGAGCCGGACTGCGTGTAGTTGCCGGTGATGGCGAGAGTTCCCAGCGAGAGTCCGGGTGTCACGGTGCCGCCCGAGTTGCTCAGTGTACCGACAGTCCCCGTCCCGCGGAGGATGCCACCCTCCAGACTGATCCCCTGCGTCGCCGTGAACGAACCGAGGACGGTGGTCTGGCCCGCCGTCTGAGTAAAGACACCCGTTCGAGCGAGCGAACTGCCGGCGGCGACATGGACGGTGCCGGACGTCGTGCAGGGTCCGGAGCCGTCGACGATGATCCCGCCGCTGCCGCTCGCCTCGAGGTGGCCGGTGGATACGAAACCCTCGGTCGGATGTGCGTTGATGCGGAGGGCGGTGGACTGATCGGCGATTACCGCTCCGTGGTTCAGAAGCGGCGTGGGAGCACCGCTCCAGCCGAGATTGCCCGCGCCGCGGATCGTGTTGTCCACGTTAACGAGACTCCCGTTGTCATCACCGCGGTAAATCCAGTTGGTGGCCGAGTTCGAGAGTCGCACTTCACCCCCGCCAGTCAGCGTCAACGGGCCGCCCGTGGGCCAGAGGTAGGTACTGCCGCCGGACGAGTTCAGCGTGATCACACCGGTGTTGTGCAGTTCGCCCCGCGCGCGAAGAATCTGGCTGTTGGGGATGCGCACTTCACCCAGGATGTGAATCGGATGCGCCGTACCGTCCAGCGTGCTGCCAGACCCGGCCTCGACAGCGCCGGACCCGGCGCTGTCCAGCGTACCGGCGCTGACCGTCACGCTGGTCAGCAGGACGCGCGAGTCGTCCAGCGCCTCGATCAGGCCGTCTTCGTTGTCGATGTTACCGCTGAGTTGCAGGGTGGCGCCGTTCTCGGCACGCAGCGTTCCCAGGTTGCGGAAGGTGGCGGTTCCGGACGCGACGGTCAGCGCGGCGCTCTGGTCGGCCACGACCAGGGCCTGGTTCTCGATGGGCATCGGACCTCCGCTCCAGCCGAGGTTACCTGAACCGCGGATCGTATTGTCCACGTTGACAAGACTGCCATCGGCATCACCGCGGTAAATCCAGTTGGAGGGCAAGTTCGAGAAGCGCACTTCACCACCACCAGTCAGTGTCAGCGGGCCTCCTGTGGGCAAGAGGTAAGTGTTGCCGCCAGCCGAGTTCAGCGTGATCACACCGGTGTTGTGTAGTTCGCCCCGCGCGCTAAGAATCTGGCCGTTGGGGATGCGCACTTCACCCTGGATGTGAATCGGATGGGCACTACCGTCCAGCGTACCGCCAAACCCGGCCTCGACAGCGCCGGACCCGGCGCTGTCAAGCGTACCGGCGTTGACCGTCACATTCGTCAGCAGGACACGCGAGCCATCCAGGGCCTCGATCAGGCCGTCTTCGTTGTCGATGTTACCGGTGAGTTGCAGGGTGGCGCCGTTCTCAGCTCGCAGCGTCCCCAGGTTGCGGAAAATGGCAGTTCCGGACGCGACGGTCAGCGCGGTGCTCTGGTCCGCCACGACCAGGGCCTGGTTCTCGATGGGCATCGGAGCACCGCTCCAGCCGAAGTTGCCGGAGCCGCGGATCGTGTTGTCCACGTTGACGAGACTTCCGGCGAAGTCGCCGCGGTAGATCCAGTTTGCGTTCGTGTTCGAAAGCTGCACGTCGCCGCCGCCGGTCAGCTCAACCGGACCGGTGCTCAGGAGCAGGTACGTGTTACCGCCCGCCGACCCGATTCGCAATGTACCGGCATTCTCGATCGGGCCACCGGCGATGGTCAGGATTCGGGCATTATCGATGATGACCTCATCCCCCGCGTCGATCACGAGCCCCCCGATGGTCACGTTGGTGTTCAGCGTGACGACCGATGCCACCGGGTTCGTGGAGTCGATGATTGCACGGAAGACGTTTCCGCCGGCGTTGTTGGGAACGACGATACCGGACCAGTTCGCCGCCGTGTTCCACGATCCGCTGCCACCGTTCCATACGGCGTCGATCGGGTTCGCCCAGGCGGTGGAAACGCCCGCCATCATCACAAGCAGTAATGCGCTACCACCCGCACCATTACGCGCTCGTCTTGCCATGAGTGCCTCCATCATTGGCAGTCGCACTATGGATACCGCCCGTCAGCGATACGCCGCCACGATTTTCTGTATTATCGGTCTGCCACGGCATCCTTAGACACGATGTGAGAATAGTGCATGGTGCCCACCCGGCGCCCAATCACCCATCCTCCAGTTCCACTATAGCTACCTGGTTGTTGCAGGGTCAAGACAATTGATGATGGTGCGCGGTGCAGGCCCATCGAGTCGATCTTCTTCGGTACAATGCATACCTCGATGATCCCGGTCAGGCCACGCGGACGTCCATCGGAACTGTTGCTGGCGAGGCCATACGAGGAGGTATGCAATGAAGGCGGGACGACTCGGATTGGTAATCGCACTAGCGTGCGCGTGGGTGGGGACAGCGGGGGGCGAAGGACTGCTGGTGATCCCCAACTCGGCCCTGCGCGCGGTGTGGGCGTTCGATCCCTTCGATGGGGCACTCGTCGACGACGCGTTCATCGTGGACACCGAGAACCTGCGAACGCCGCACACGCCGATCGACAGCGGGCGTGGCACGATCCTTATCAGTGACCAGACTGCGAATGCGGTTTTCGAGTATGCCTATGATGGCACGTACCTGGGCCGCATCGTCGACCAGCCGAACCATGGAATTCAGAACCTCCGCGGCATCGCGCTGCACGACGGGCAGCTCTACGTGACCGTGGCGGCCGGCCCCCACAGCGGAACTGTGCAGCGCTTCGAGCTCGACGGCACGGGGCAGAGCACGTTCGCAAGCGGAATCATCGCGAGCCCCTACTATGTTCTCTTTCGCGAGCATGATGTGCTCGTGCCGGATTCAAATGACCATAACCTGGAACGTTTCACACTCGCCGGAGCCCCGCTCCCGCCGTTTCACAACGCAGCCACCAGCGCCCTACGCTTTCCGCAGCAGGTCTACGCCCGGGGCAACGGAAATCTCTACGTCGCGGGCTTCAGTGCGGTGCGCGGAATCTACGAGTTCGATGCCACCGGGACCCAGCTCAACTTCTACGATGTCGGCAACCTCGGTGTGCGGGGGGTCTGGGAACTTGGCAACGGCCGCATCCTGTACTGCGCGGCCGGTACGACCGCCGGCGCCAGCGGCGGCACGGTCGGAGTGCTCGATCCGACGACCGGTGTCTATGAGGTCGTGGTGGCGAGCGCGAGCTGGACGTTTCGCCACGTAGCGTGGATTCCAGTCCCAACACCACCGGCCGCTTGTCCCGGCGATGCAAACGGCGATACGGTTGTGGATTTCGCCGATATCTCGCCGTTCATTGCGGCGCTCAAGGCCGGGAGTGATGCCAACTGGACTTGTGACCTGGACGCGGGTTACGGACCCTACCTGAACAGCGATGCGAATGGCGACGGCGTGGTGAGCTTCGCGGACATCTCGCCGTTCATTGCGCTGCTCAAGAATCCGCCGGCTGCGTGCGTCAGCCAGTGCCCATAGTGCCGAAGGCGCCCAGCGCCGTCGGCTCGACGGCATATCCGGGCCGGCCGCCCGCTGTGCTGCTGCAAAATCGTGCAGATCCACAGCACCGTCGCGCGGTGTGCGATCAAAGGCGCAGAACGCATCGCCGACGTGCGTCGCATCGAACACGAACCAAATCTCGGTTACGTTCTCGGCCCGCACACCGACCTCGGGCGCATACACGCGTGTCCGACAGGCACTGTACAGGCCGGGATTCTTTGCCCTTGGCGGCCGACACGAACACCAAGAATCAGTGGGGTCAAGTCCATCGCGGCCGCCATACGGACAGACACGTCGTAGTATTGAAAGACGCGTCCGTCGCGCGCCGGATTGGTGACGAAGACCGCAAGCTCGCGCAGGTCGGTAGGCCGGTTGAAGTCATAGCGACGTGCAGCCGCGGCGCGCGCGAAGTCACGCAGTACACCACCATCAGCAGCACTTCCATTGGTGAGAGCCGGCAGGTGCTTCGCGGGCCCCGAGGCGGCATAGCCGTGCTAGAAGCCGAGCACGGGGCGGACCGGCCGCAGTGTGAGGCACGTGTCGGCGTCGAATTCGAATGCCGCCACACCGTGGGCGGGGTCCACATCGCCAGACTCGAAAGCAGCCGGGCGGCCGGCCAGCAGATCGGACTGTGCGGGGTGCTGCATGCGGACCTCCAGCGGTCTACGCGGCACCCCGCTCGAACACTGCCTTCCATGAATCATCCGAGTTCGGGCGGGCCGATACAACGGCAGAGCACGTTACGGCAAAGGTTGTTCGCTGTTCGCGCGGGCGGCGATGGAGTCCGCGGCGTGCCCCAATGGCAATTCGAGCACACTCGGGTACCGGGAGTCGTGGTAAACCCGCACGCGGGCTGTCCGGGCATCGGCGGCGGTCTCGTCGGCCACCACCCCGCCGGAGTTGTAGTTCTTTTGGGCGAAGATCGAGTTCGGCGCGTGCAGGACCAGTCGCAAGCGGCTGCCACGCTGCACCCGCCGGGCGAAGAAATTGAACTGGTCGAAGGTGTAGCGTTCGACGCGCCCGGGTTGGACGAGTTCCTCGGCCGTGGGCGAGTCCCGATAGCGGGCCCGCAGCGAGTCGCTACTGAGCATGACGCTCGTGCCATCGGGCAGTAACTCGGAGAGAGTAGCGACGAAGTCCGTGTCGGGGACATCGAGTTCGATCCAGACGGTCAGCCGCGGGACGCCGGCCAATTCCAGCGGCGCGTCAAGGGGTGGCGTGTGAAAGATGACGCCGCGACCGCCGAGTGTGTAGACCACCGACTGATCCGTGATCGTGTTGGGTCGTGGCGTCTGCTCAAACTCAGCGGGCGTAATGTCGAGAGGGTCATAGGTGTACTCGGATGGCGCAGCGTCGCCCGGGGGTGGCGCGGGACTCAGTGTGCCGGACCGGAAGAGCTCGTGTCGCGGCGCGGGCGCGGCCTGCAGAAACCACGGCTGCATCCCCGCGGTGACGTGGGCCAGCGAGTCCGCGTGGCGCCAGCACTCCGCACCGGAACCCGGGACATAGTAGGCGACGCGGTGACTCAGCAGCTCCGGGCGCGGACCGTCACGCAGCGTCCAGTCGTACCACGCCAATTGCAGGGCGCGCATGTCGATCACCGCGGCCGCCCCAAAGGCGAGCCCCTTGAACTCCGCCCGCGGGTTGACACAGCCACCATGGTCCCAAGGCCCGATGATGAGGTAGTGGCGGGCGGTCGCCGCGGGCGGGCCGTGCGCCATGTGGCGGCGGTAGAACTCGAGCGCCCCCCATTGATCGGCGTCGTAGTGACCGGTGATGGTGAGGATCGGCAGATCGATCGCAGCGAAGTGATCGGCAGCGGGGACGGTGGCGTCCCAGTAGGGCCCCGTAGTCGGATGCGCGACCCAGCGCTGGAAATTCACGGACGGGTTGCCGATGAAGCTGTCCAGTTCGCGGAACGGGCGGTGTGCGCGGTAGAAGGCGGTGAGGCGGGAGATCCAGTAGTGCTCCGCATCGCCGCTGATGTCGTTGTTCATCGTCACGCCACTCGTCATCGTGAGCCAGCGGATGTTGTAAGGTGACGAGATGTTCTTGAAGATGGGAAAATCGATGCCGGGATAAGCTGCGGCCACGGGCAGGATCGTGGCAAGGTGGCGTGGCGCCGCCCGCAGCGTGGCCCACTGGTTGAAGCCCATGTAGGACGAGCCCCAGAGTGCGACGCGGCCATCGCACCAGGGCTGTTCTGCGAGCCACTCGACCACGTCGTGGCCATCGGCCGGATCGTGGACGAACGGTTCAAACGTACCGCCGGAGTTGCCGCGGCCACGCAGGTCGACGGCGGCGAAGGCATAACCGTTCTTCGCAAAGTGCAAGGCCCAGGGGTGATAGTTGTCGGCGATGTAGGGCGTGAGCGTGCAAATCACCGGCCGCGGCGGTGCAGCCGGGTCAGCGGGACCGTAGAGTGTGGCCGACAGCGTAATGCCATCGCGCATGGGAATGCGCTCGTTGAAGCGCAGGCGAATCTCGGTGGCCGCGGGTTGCGACTCGGGACCGGCCTGTGCCGTTGCGCGACCGGCACAGCCACCAAGCAGAACCAGCAGTACGACGCGCGCCACGCCGGGAGGAACAACGAGAGGTGCAGGCGACATGGTGGGCTCCAGCCGAGATGCGTTTCCAACCGCAGGATAAACGGTGGACCCGGCGAGAGCGAACACAACGCCACGCCCGTTCGGTTCGGGCTTACTCGCCGTGGGGGCCTGTGAGGTGCGCGAACAGCAGCGCGACATCCGCGTGATCAGTGCTACCGTCGCGATTCAGATCGGCCGCATTCCGCAGCAGCGGCGGACCGTCATACGCAAAGACATCGACCTCCTTGAGAATGGGCGCGACATAGGCGCGGGGCTGGCCGTCGACATCCTCGGGTTCACTGGCGTCCCACGGATCCCAGAAGACCCCCGGGGGATCGACGGTCGAAACACCGTAGAAGACCAGTCGCAGGGCTGCAACCCGGGTCGCGAGCGGCCCGAGACCGTCAGGCACGACCTCGGTGAGCCCGGCGCTGAACTGACCGCTGTTCACCTGCCCAAAGCCGCCGGTCGCGACACCCATCACGAGCGGTAGCCAGCCCGGCGTGCCCGCCGTTGCGACCCAGACGTCGTAGTACTGGAAAACGCGGCCATCGGCGTTGGCGCTGAATACGCGGAGTGCCCCCAGGTCCACGGCGGGCTCAAAGTCGTAGCGTACCTGCAGCGCCGGCCGGGAGTAGTCGGCGAGCACCGCCTGCGCGCCGCTGCCGGCGATGCCGTCCGTCAAACTTGTCAAACCGCCCTGCTCGCCGCCCGGCGTAGCCGCGTGAAAACCTCCGGCCTCGCGCGTGCCGAGCCGCCCATGCAGAAGATCGCTCGCAGAGATCGCCTGCGGCAGTGCCGCGAGAGTCGGAGCGAGCGTATGCGTAGCGACCGGGGCCGGCGGTGGGGCATCCTCACAGGCGCAGCCGTCGGGAATCGTGGGCTCCGCGCCGTTGTAGCACAGTGCGAAGCTCGCCACATCGTGCAGATCGGCCGCACCGTTGCCATCCAGGTCGGCAATGCTGCCTACTCGCACATAGGCCGGGCGGGTGAGCGTATCTGCGCCGCCGGGGCCGGTGACGGTCAAGGTGACGTCGTAGTTGCCCGGTACGTTGTAGGTGTACGTGGGATGAGCGTCGGTGCTTGTGGCTCCATCGCCGAAGTCCCACAGGTGGCTATCGATCAGCCCCACAGCTTCATGCCGAAACACGACCGGCAGCGGCGCTGCCCCGACCAGGGGCGTGGCGGTGAAATCCGCCACGGGAGCGTTCACCTGGCCACACTGGGCCGCGAAGGCATAGTACGCCAGTTTCGGGTTCCCGAGACTGTACGTGAGACCCCACCCGCCATCACCGTCGTTCCACTGGTACCAATAGGCCGCCACCACGTCCGGCTGCGCCCGCAGCCAGTCGTAGGTGGTCGTCAGGTTCTCGGCCTGCAAAGCCGCACTGACGGCCTGCGTGTTCCAGCCGAACTCGGTAACCATGATGGGCGTCGTGTCGCCGTACCAGCTCTTCCAGAAGCGCACGTTCTGGAAGTACGCCGCGAGGCGGGACGTCAGCAGCGCTTCGCCTTGTTGAATGTAGAAGTGGTAACCGAAGTAATCCCACGGGTAGCGCCGCCCGGAGTGCAACTCGAACGCATTCCAGATGTCCGACTGCCCATAGACGGCGTTCATGTAGTCCGGCATGGCCGAATTCACACCGCCGCCGATGTCGTGGGCGAAGAGCCCGCCCGTGACCAGCGCGATCCCCTGCTGCTCGAAGAAGTCCGCGCCGCCACCCGCGAGGCAGCGCTTGTAGGTTTCGGCGAGGATGTTCGCATAGATCCGCGGCCAGATGTAATAGCAACCCGCGTTGAGCGGGTTCGAGCCCGGCGGAACCGACCAGCAGTTGGGCTCGTTCCAGATTTCGAAGAGCTTGACGTCGTCCTTGTAGCGGTTGATGAGGAGCCAGGCGGTCTCAGCGAAGGCGTAGACATAGGGGTTCAGGCCCGTCGTGTTGTAGTTCTCGTTCCATTGGGCCTGCGTGCCGGGCAGCGATTCATACGCAATGATGCCGAGCACCTGGAGGTTGCGCGCCCGGGCGGCGGCGATGATCGCGTCGTACTTGGCGAGGTGCTGCGGGGTCCACGTCGCGTGACCATCGATGCGGAAGTTGACGCGCACGGCACGACAACCGGCCCCGGCGATATCGGCAGCGAGCGCATCGTCGAGCAGGATGGAGCCGTTCCAGATCGGCGCCCCGGCATTCACGCCGGCAAAGGGGAGGTCGGCGCTGGCACAGGCAGCGAGCAGCGGGAGAACCACGCAGAGCCGGAAGTTACGCAGAGCACCACTTCGCGAGGTACGGCACAGTTGGGCATCCGGCATCGGTGGGTCTCTCCCGGTCGGGCAGAGCACCTACCCGCCGCGGGCACGACGCGCAGGGGCTCAAGCAGGCCTATCGCCTTATCTTACACTTTCGGCGGTGGGTATGCCCGTACTGCAATCGAGCGCCGGCCGCCGGCGTGGTACCGCCCTACGGATCACACTTGCGTTCAGTATGGCGCCCACATGGCACCCCCGCCGAGGCCGCGGCATAATGCGCGACGGCTGTTCGGTATTCCCCTGCGTGAGGTCTCGCCGTGATGGTTCAAGAGCACTTGTTGCCCGGCGCCGCGGATGTGCGCTTCTTCCACGAAAATGGCTTCTGGCTCGCCCCGCGCGTGCTCAACGACGGCGCGCTCGAGCGGCTACGCGCCGCGATGGACGATGTCTATGCCGGCCGCTTCGAAACCGGCAGACCGCCGTGGGCCGGCGGCTGGCAGGACACCGGCGACCCGACCAGCATCCGCAAGACCGATAATGCGCACTGGGCGAACCTCACCCTGCGAGACCTCGCTCTCAACGCGACCATTGGAGCGATGGCAGCGCGACTCATGGGCACGCCCGAGGTTCGCCTGTGGCACGACCAGTTGCTCTACAAGCCGGGTCAGGGCCCCGCGGCGGCCGCAAGCCAGGCCGGCAATGTCGGCTGGCATCAGGATCATGGTTACTGGCGCTGCACGCAGCCGGACCTGATCACCGCGTGGGTGGCGTTCGATGATGTGACCACGCAGAACGGGTGCATGCTGGTCGTGCCGGGCAGCCACCGCTGGGGGCTGCTGCCGGAAAGCGACTTCTTCAACACCGATATCGAAGCGGTCCGCGCACGACTCGCCGCTCGAACGGGGCACGCGTTCAAGCCGGTGCCGTGCGAGCTGCCGGCCGGTGCGGTGTCATTCCACCACTGCCTGACCGTGCATGCCAGCGGGCCCAACCTGACCCCGCGACCGCGAAGGTCGCTGGTGCTGCACCTGCTGCCGGAACACGCGACATACGTGGCCGGATCGCCGGACGATAACCATATGAACGCGATCCTGATGCGCAAACAGGGGCAGCAGCACGGCGCTGCATTCGCGGGCGAGTTGTGGCCGGCGCTGTACCGGGCCTAGGCGGGGTGCGGCCGGAGATTGCACGAACGCAGGAGACGTGGGCCACGACGTTCACCAACCCGGCTGCCGTCTGCACGGTCGCCGTGGTCAGGCCGCGCCGGTGATGAAGCGGGTGTCGCAGGCGATGCGGACCGCGTTGCCGCCGGTGTCCTCGATTCGTACGCCACCGGGAACGGCTGAGATGTCGCGCACGCGACCGAAGCCGAAAGGCACAGGAGCAACGCCGAACAGATAGCGCACCACGAGCGGCTCGTCCGGCGAGAGCGTCACGTGCGTCGCAATCCCGCGTTGCGCCAGCGGGTTGAGGTCGCACGAGGCGCGGTAGCCGAGGTTGAAGTTGGCCGTCACCTGCTCGATGCCGAGCACGTTGCGGTGCCGCCCGTTCCATGGGGCATAGCGCCGCCCGCCTTGGCTCATCCACAGGACGGTGCTGGCGAGCGTGCGCGGATCGGAGAGGTCGAACCAGACCCAGCCCTCTTCCGGCGCCACCGCGGCCGACCACTTGAGCGCGGCGGCCGGATCGGCCGCAAAAAGTACGAGATCTTCATGGGCGGGGAGCGCAGGATATTCTCGCAAGTCGGCAATGGCGCCGTCGGCGAGCCGCACCGTGGCGAGATCGGAAATCTCCTGCGGGTACTTCAGCAGCGACACACCGCGGCCGGGATCAGCTTCGAGCGGTTTCGGCGCAGTGCCGCCCCAGATGCGCGGCGACAGCGAGACGCGTAGCGGCTCCGGCGCCCTCAGCATGGCATGGTGGCCGATCGGCAGCGGTCCGCGTCCGCCGACAAAGGTGTGCTCCTGGTAGATCACCGTGTGACCCGGCAACAGGTGGATCCGTTTGGTGAGCTCCGCGCCGGCGATCGGGCGCGTGAGCACGGCCGTAAGCTGTGTTTCGCTGTGCGCCAGCGCCTGCCACGCGGCATTCGCGGAGGCCCCGTGGATCCAGGTGGAGCCGGGTTCGAGGTCATCAGAATCACCGAACGGTGCGCAGAAGAAATCCCCGCGCAACAGCCGGAGCACCGTCGGCGTATCGGGGGTCAGATCGGCCTCGTCCGTCCACGGGGCCGTGTGCAGCGGCCGGACAGCGCGCATGGGCGTATGAAATATCACATCGTCGAAATGCCCGCCCTCGGCGGTCACAGCGAGTTCTACGGCGTCATTGCGCAGCTTCCAGCATTGCATCGGTGTGTCTCCAGTCACGAAATTGGCGGACGGATGAGCGTTACAGATCACATGCGCCGAGTCTACTACGGACCGGATGAAATGTGGTCCCGAATGCCAAGTGGAAGCAAGGCGCCGCACTCGGGGCAGCGTGGGCTGTGAAGTCCCCTCATGGGGTAGCCGCAGCGCAGGCACAAGCGTCTCTGAAAGCGGTACTGCCGACGGGCCCTCCGCCAGGCATCGCGACCCCACGAAAGGCCGAGGAACATGATACCCGTGCCGACCAGTACCAGCATGGTATCGTCCCATGTCTCGGCCGAAACGGCGCCGAACAAGAACAGAGCAAGTCCCACGAGCCCGACCACGACCGCAGATCCGATTTCCAGCGTTGGCTCATACAGTGGGTGCCTGCGAAAGCCCATACGGCACGTCCCTTTGGTCTCTGAAGCTCAGGATCCAGGGCTGTTGCCGACTCGGTTAGCCTAGCGCGTGAACGCACTCGTCCAGGAACGCGGGTCGCTCATCGCTTACGCACCACGGTCGCGTGGTCCGAGCCACAGGCCAGCGGCTTCAGCGCGGCGCCAGTTCTGGCCTTCGATCCACGAATCGAGCCATGGCAGGTCCGACCGTTGGGCCATGGCCCACGTTTCCTGCCATGACCGAATACCCGACACCGCATCTAACGCTGCGAGATTCTGGCAACCCACGCACGCGGCGACACGCAGGCACTCTGACACCGGATGCCCGCGCAACAAGGCCGTGAGAAAGCCCGCAATCGAGGCGTCCCCGGCGCCGGTGGCACTGGCGATCCGCTCGGGCCGGATCGCGGTCTGCCAGCACTCGCGTTCGGCCCAGCCCGCGGCCGCATTCGGACGCGCCGCGCCGAAGCGTGAGAGCGTGGCCGCCGTGCTGCTGCGCAGGTAGAGCCCGTGGTGGCCGGTCTTGAGTACGACGATGCCAGCGCCGAGTTCGAGGAAGCGCCCGGCGAGGGTGGCGCACTCCGCGGCGGCGACCTGGTCGAGCAGTTCGCTGCCGTACGCCTGCTTGCGCGCAAGAAACGTGTCGCGTTCCAGGGCAAACCAGGCCTCTTCCAGACTCGGGAGGAAGAGGTCCACATAGGGTAGCACGCCCGCGAGGATGCGCTCCCAGGGCGCGCGGCCGGCGGGACTGTGCGGGTCAGGGACGGCGAGATCGAGCGAGGTGGTGGCACCGACGGCCTTTGCCTGCCGGAAGATTTCCACCAGCTCGCGGCCCTCATCAGAGTAGAGTCGCTGCATCAGTGGTGGGTAACCAAAGTGGAACAGGCGCGCTTGTGCGACGAGGTCGTAGTCAACATCCATTTGGCCGAAAGTGTCGTTTGCACCGGGGCAGTGCAGGAACATGCGGTCGATGCCCGGCGGCGCGAGCACAACCGTGTAGGAGCTGCAAGCGTCGGGTGTGCTGCGGATACCGACGGCACTGCCGGCCTCGCCGAGCAGGGCACGGATGATACCGGCGTAGGCATCATCGCCGACCTTCGCGTTGAACGCGACACGACAGCCCAACCGTACGGCTGCGAGGCCGGTGTTGGAGACGGCACCGCCGGTGCTGAGCGTGCAGGGGCCAACGCTGAGGAGCGCGCCCGGGCGAAAGAGCTCTTCGACACGGCGCGCGCCACTGTCCGGCAGCAACGGAATGATGTCGAGGCAGAGATGCCCTGCAACGACCAGATCAAAGGGGCGGTCGGCTGAAGTTGCCTGCGACACGAGCCATCCTCCCGGCACGACGCAAGGTGCGCCCCCCCCGCACGCGGGGGGTTCAGGACGAGCGCAAACTACCGGTCGGTCTGCGTAGGGGCAAGCGGCAACCCATCCATAACCACGAGGATGCCGTAGCCGGAGGGATCGATCCAGTTGCGCTCCCCGCCGTTCCACGCGAGGCGGCGGCGGATGTGGCTCGTTACGATAGCGGAATGCTGCTGCTGGCCGAGATCGGCGACAGAATGCCGACCATCGCATGCACCCCGGTCGTCGCGTGCGTGATCGGGCTCATCTCGCTCGGCCTCGGCTTGGCTGGTGCTATTGCGATGCCCGTCATCGTCTTCTACGACTGGGCCTCTGGTGCGAGTTGCGCGAGCGGGGCTTCGGGCGACTCGCCCTCGACGAACTCGGCTGGGGCTGAGTTGTTTGACCTGTGTGCCTCTGGTATCAGCCTGTCAGGGGTACAAACAAGCGAGGTAACCCGAGCTCGGCGGCGATGAAAAGGCCGATGGTGCCGAGCGCGTGTGCGACATACGCACGGAAGAGACCGCGCGAGCTCGCCTTTCTGGCTGCAATTGCGCCGTAGATGCACAGCGGAAGCTGCACGATTAGCACCCCCAACGCCAAGTATGCCGCTTCCATCACACTGCTGTACGACGCCACCATCCAACGGGACACGATGAGTGGGACAGCCAGTGCATCGGTAACAAGAAGGACCGCAAGCGGCCAGTAGCGCGGTCGCGTCATTTGATCTTCACTCCGGCCGCCTTCGCCTGGCTTCTCATCCAGAAAAACGCGTTATTGTTGAACTTGTTGGCACCGATATCGCCGTGGGTCGTCCCGGAACCGTCCTTGCGCCAGAACAGCGTTTGTGGGAATACCGGAGCCGTCGGGAACTTCGTCCACTCCCAGGTGCTGGTTGACGTCTTCACAGCATGTGATATCACGAGCGCGTTTGGCGGGTTTGACATCGCCCAATTTGGAATGCCTGGACTCTGGTCAACGGCGTCAAAGAGCCCCAGCCAATCAACGATTGGGTAAACTTGGTTACCACAGACTTTGCAGCCCTCGCGGTTTAGCTTGTGCGCTACCCATATTGCGACGCTGGCACCACGACTCCATCCGACGAGGTTGATCGTGATGGTCGCGCACTTCTTCGCCGCATTCTGCAAATCCCTGCAAATCTGGTCATGCACGCCGCGCGCGATCCCGACTGAGTCCATTCCCGTCAAACCGTAGCTCGGTCCGTTCCAGTAGTACTTGGTTTCTCTGGTCAAACGGTATATCCACTCCGTATTGGTTCCCTGCCCCCACGAGGCCCACGTCCCATCGATGGCGTATAGATTGAGCCCAAACGGGTCAATCGCATCAGTCGGCCGGTTAAGAACGTAGGCGTAGAGATGCACTTCCGTCTGAAGATCGGCGAACTCGCTCAGTGGATTTAGGAACGCTCGCCCGTCGCGCTCACGCATCACGATCGAGCCAAGCTCGCAATACGGATCGCGCCAGAGAAATCTCCCTAAGCCCGCCGTGTAGTACGCTTGCGCCGCGTCCACGAGCAGAATCGGAGCGACCAGGCCCAGCAGCAACGTCAAGTTGTTTCGGCATCGCATGGCAAATCCTCTCAAAGAGCCGCCGTCTTCTTCGGGACGGCCAGCTCATGGATCTCATGGTCCCTTCGGCACGCCTTGCTGGGGCGGCTTCGGAATCACCGGCTCGGAGCGCCCGCCTTACATCGGCAGGAAAGGCGTCGTGTCGTCGTCGGCCAGCGAACGCTTCTTGAAGCGCCCGAAGGCCTGTCGCTGCATGTTCAGTACGTCGAACGTATAGGCCAGTAACTGGTCCTTCTCGCGGTTCGGCATCGGCGTGGCTTCAATGGCGGTCATGGCCGCCAGGCGCGGCATGACCACCTTCGGCTTCAGCCGGTGCGCAGCCGCGTACGTCTCGCTCGCCTCAGGGAAGCGGCCGTGTTCGTGCAGGCAGACACCGCGAAGTTCGAGGAACAGCGATAGCTCTTCCTGCGGCGTCAGCGAGTTGAGGAACTCGCCGGAAGCGAGCATCCTGTCCGTGAGTGGGTGCGGCCAGGTGCGGTAGAAGTCGTCGGTCGGGTAATCGACGCCGCCGTTGCCGGCGCCATCGATGTTGAAGCGTTCCTTGCCATCGTCCCAGCGCATGAACACGTGCTCGCGGGCCAACGCGCGCTTGATCGGGTAGCCCAGTCGCCGAGCGATCGCGGTGTACATGACCGGCATCGACGCACACGTGCCGCCGTTGTCGCTGCCGATCATGCCATGCAGAAAGATGTCTTTCGAATTGCGGTAGTCGGGATCACGGACGCGCGCCAAGTTGTAATGTACGCCGCAATCTTCCTGAAGCACCTGGACGATGAACTCGGCCCGCAGGCGGGCCTCGGAATGCTGGTAATGGTCGGCGTACTTCGGATCGTTGACGCGGTAGAGGTGCCGCTCGGTCTCAAACGCAACCTTCGCGGCCCACTCGTCGAGCTGCCTGAGCATCGCTGGGATGTGCATTCCCTCGGTGCCGGGCAGGTCCTTCGCGCAGAGCAGGTTCATCAGCGCGAAGTCGGTCTGCGCCAGCTCGTCCGGCGTCATCTTCAGCAGGTCGTAATGCGAAGTCGGGATTGCACCGGCGCGCCACGGCCGCTCGTAGTCGAACTTCGGGGTAACTATGCTGCCGTATGCGGGTTTGGTGGGCTTTGGCTTCAGGCGATCAGGCAGAACGAACCCAGCGGCGGCGAGGGCGGCACCACAGGCGAACACCGCGCCGTAGCGAACGACGCCCCGCCAGCGGCCGTTGCCGGGCGGCGAGACCGGCGGCGACTGGGCGGGCGGCTTGGGCAACCCGCCGTGATCGTTCCGGTTCCTGCGCCGTGGACGGGACATGCTCCTTATTGTCCCCCGCGGCCCGGCCGCGTCAAAAGGATATCGGCTCGCCGGAAGTCCTGTTTCCGGCACATGTTAGGACCGGCGATCAGGGCATCTCCCGCACCTCGCCCCGTCCCCAGGTGAACGGAATCTCTTTCTGACGGGTAAATCCCGCGTCCTCCGGGTTCCACGCCAAGCCTTCACCGTGCCGGATGGGGAAGTCAATGAACTCCGTTGATCGGACGCGCGCAGCGCTCGAAGACTTCGAACTTGACCTCGTTGCGTGCTGCTCCGACGCGTGGTGCGATGTCGCCGACTGCGGGGTCCGGTTGGAATACGCCGCCGATGCCCCTCCGCGCGCCCTGCGCCCGCGGTACATTGTGGGGGTCGGCTGCAAGCTGCCCCCCGGAACGCCGCCGGAAAACGTACGGGCACTGGTGGCTGTCGCCCGCGAGTAACCGCCTGCATGAGGGAGTACCTTGCATGTCCACCCTGACGCCCCGCGAACTGGTGCAGCGCACACTGCGCTTCGAGTCCACCCCCCGCGTACCGCGACAGGTGTGGGCCGGACCATTGGCGGCAAAGGCCTACCCGGACGAGTTGGCGGCCCTGCGGCGTGACTTCCCCGACGACATCCACGGACCCGAGATTCACCTGCCACCCGTCGACTGCGTGCGCGGCGATCCGGAGGAGGTCGGCACTTACGTCGACGAGTGGGGCTGCGCTTTCGTCACGTTGCAGCAGCACGTGATGGGCGAGGTCCGCGACCCGCTCGTCAAGAGCTACACGGGCGACCTCGACAAGGTCCGGCCGCCGTGGGCATGGGTGGAGATCAACCCCGACCCGGTGAACCGGTCGTGCGCGGCGTCGGATGGGTTCATGGCGGCACTCGCGCCGATCCGCCCATTCGAGCGGATGCAGTTCCTGCGAGGTACGGAGAACCTGCTGAAGGACATCGCCCGCCGGCCGGCCGGTTTCTTCACGCTGCGGGAGCGCGTCCACGAGTGGGCCTGTGCGCTGCTGACGCATTGGGTGCAGACGGATATCGACGGGATCGTATGGTATGACGACTGGGGCACCCAGCAGAACCTGCTGATCCGCCCGCAGGTTTGGCGTGAGCTGTTCAAGCCGCTCTATGCGGACTACGTGCAGATCATCCACGACGCCGGCAAGTTCGCGTTCATGCACAGCGATGGCCACATCTTCGACATCTACGAAGACCTGATCGAGATCGGCATCGACGCCATCAACAGCCAGCTCTTCTGCATGGACATCGAGGAGATCGGGCGGCGTTTCCGGGGGCGCATCACTTTCTGGGGTGAGATCGACCGGCAGCGCCTGCTCGCGTTCGGCACGGCGGATGAAACGCGTGCGGCTGTGCAGCGCGTCGCGCAGGCGCTCTACCGTGGGCACGGCGGCGTCATCGCGCAGTGCGAATTCGGTCCCGGTTGCCGGCCGGACACCGTGCGGGCCGTATTCGAAAAGTGGGACCGTATCGGTACCGGATCCTCTGACGTACGGGGCTGAGGGCGAGCGGCAAGCCGGCGCTTACTCGTCCGGGCGCAGCCATAGCCACGCGAAATGTTCCGGCTGTTTGCCCATCCCGATACCGGGTGTGAGTTCCTGCCACCCGGCGCGGCCGGCGCCGTCGTTGTCGTTCACGAGGAACGAGAAGCCGAGCACCGTGTCCGGTTCCAGCTTCAGCACGGAGACGAGCAGGTCGGCGGGAACATGGACTTCGTAGGTCAGGATGCCGCCCGCTTCGTCCACCTTCACAGCACATTGCAGCCGGTCGGAGAGGTCCTCGGCCGGCCAGCCGGGCGGGCACGCGCCGAGGTAACACCAGGTCGGACCACCCCCGTTGGCCCCGACCTCAATCTCGAGATCGTTGCCGTCGTAGGGCGTGGCGGGCTGCGCGTCGCTGCCCAAGTCGAGCCCGATCTGCACCGAATCCCAGTCCCAGACATGACGCGATTGGGGCAGGACAAGGACGTCGTCGCGCACCTCGGCCGCGAACCACAGGCCACGCTCGTCCCACGCAAGCCATGCCGTTACGCTCAGGTCGTCCGGCCCCGGCGGATCGTCGGCGTTGACGTACTCCCAACGCATCATCTCCGGCCGAATCTGCGGCGGGCGGGCGCGCCACTCGGAGAGATCGCCGTCGACCCGCACCGCCCCCGGCGCTGGCGGACACGCGATCAGGCGCTTCTCGGCCGCGACAGTGTACCGCTCCTCCTCGATCTCGAGTTGCAGCGTCACCGATGCAGGCAACCCGGCCTCGAACGCGGTCAAGTCGAGCGGCACACCGGTTCGCACCGCCGCGCCGGGTGTAAGTTCGATCTCGTGCTGCGTGGCAACCGCCCGCCCATCAAGCTCGACCCACAGCCGGCCGGTGGCCGGCTTAGCGCCGGCATACTCGACGAAGGCCGGAACCGCCGGGGCGGTCGCATCGAGCTGTGGAAAGCGATCAAAGCCAAAACGCACGGGCGGCAGGACTTCGAGCTCGCGATACCCGCGAACGATCAGGGCATCCACCCCGCCGAGTGGAGCAAGCTCCCACCACACCTCGTGCCGGCCCGGCTCGAAGCCCAGCGTGTTCAGCGAGACTCGATTCGTACCGGGCGCCGGCACAACGAGGCGCGCGATCTCGACCGAACTCTCGCGATCGTCGGGATCGCCCGTGCCGATCCGGAACGACACACCCTGCGGCGGCACCACGTCGAGCGTGACCTGCAACGGGGTTGCCAGATCGCGAGGTGTCGTACTGCGGAGCGGATCGTCCCAGCGCACCGCGGTTGCGGATTGCCGAATCGTCTCGCCGGGCGCGAGGATGTACAGCGGCTCGCGGCCCACCTCTATCTCGTACACGCCGCTGTCGGACCGCTCGATGCGCCATCCGCCGTGCAGATCCTGCAGCAGGACAACGGGGACGCCGAGCACGAGGCAGGCAGGAGCGCGCGGCGCGCTCCAATCACGCCACACGACCAGCGTGTCGGCGCTGCCGCCGGAAAACCCCTCGGGCGCGCCGAACAGGATGCCGGTGACTCCTGGCGCCGGCCGAAAGATACCCTGCGCCCGCAGCATTCCCACTCGCGCTGCCATCACCTGGTAGGCCCGCAGCGCAAGCTTCGGCGTGTAGTCGGTGCGCGTCAGCCCGCGATACACGCTGCGGTCAGCGGAATTCGGATCGTCCGTCCAGTCTGCCACCGTAAGCTGAAACGTCCGCTCGATCCCCAGCCCCAGCAGCCCGAGTGAGTAGCGCATCAGGCGCGCGGCCTGGTCTTCCTCGGAGAGCCCGACCGGCCCTGTGTAGAAGCCGTTCTCCGTATGCCAGATCGGCTTCTCGGCGTCCCCGTTCGCGGCCATGATTTCGCGCAGCCGCTTCAGCGCAGGCCACTCGGTGTCGAGGTCGGCGTGCTGGTTGTAGTTGTGGTAGCTGAGCACATCGAAGTGGCCAGCGGCGCCATGGGCGTACATTCCCGCAACGAACGCCGCATCCGGACCGGCGGTCACCCCACCCACCACCACGCAATTCGGGTCCGCCTCTTTCGCCGCGCGGTAGGCAACCTTCAGCAGTTCCGCATAGAGTGCCGGGTCCGGCCGCGGGGACCAGAATGGCTGAATGTTCGGCTCGTTCCAGATTTCCCAGGCGTGAATCCGCCCACGATAGCGTTTGACCATCTCATGCACGTAAACACCGAAGGCCGCGCGCTCTTCCGGCGTGGTCGGGCTGTCACCGCCACCCCACGCGGAACCGTAGCAGAGAATGGCAAGCACATTCACGCCGGCCCGCTCGTAGCTTTCGACCGCGCGGTCGAAGTTCGCCCACTCCCACCTTCCCGGCTGCGGCTCGACCTGCGCCCACCAGAAGTCCTGCCGCACCCACCGGGCACCGCTGTCGCGGATGATGCGCAGGCGGGCGGTCCCCTCTTCCCAGAGATGCGGCTTGCCCTCGGCGACCCAGTGGGAGTAGCTTGGCCCGTGGATGCCGAAGGGGCTGAGCCGGCGCTGCTCGAAGTCAAGGTCCATCGTCCGGGGTGGTCCGAACGGCGGCCATCCCGCGACTACGACGCAGCCCGGCAGGGACACCGTCGCCATCAAGAGCAAGCTGGTGTGAATCCAAGTCGCGTTCGCGCGCCACGAGATTCGGCTGTGCATCATCGGTCCTCCCACGGGCACGCAGAGAGTGTGCGGCCGCGTAGGAGACCCTAAAGAAAAACCGCGGGGTGGACAAGCCATCCCGCGGTCTGAATTGGAACGCTCCCTACCGTCACGTACCTTCTAGCGGCGGCGAATAGCCAGCGCACCCACCAGCGTGAGGAGCAGCAGACCGGCCGGTTCCGGCACCTCAACCACGTCGATCTCCCAGATCAGCGGAGAGACGAACGCGGCGGTCAGGCCATCATCAACACCCGTGAACGGATTGACGCCATCGAACGGATCACGCATCTGGCCGCCGGTGTTGTCAACCGCGTACAGTTCGAAGATCAGGTTCGTGGCGCCGGCCAGCAGCGTCGGGCTGGCGTCGTCGTAAATCGTGACGAGGGTCGAGGCCCAATTGTTGCCACCGCCTGAATTCAGCGTGCCGGACGGATCCGACTGGAAATAGCCCAGCAGATCCCAGCTCTGGCCGTCATTGTTCGAATAGCGGATGACCGTGGTCGAGAATACACGGCCGTCGCGGCCGGCGTTGCCCGAGAGAATGCGGATCTCGGCGAGGTCCGCGGCGGCGAAGTCGTAACGGATGAGCTTGGCGGGGGTGCCGACGCCCGGGAAGTCGTTGAGCAGACCTGTGAGGCCGGAGCCCAGCAGGCCCGCGCCGTCCGTCAGGGCCGGCAACTGGTCGGCAGGATTCGAGTTGGCCGGGTGCCAACCGAGATCGCCGGGCAGTTCCGTGCCAATCATGCCGGCGATGATGTCATTCGCGGCAATCTGTGCGTCGAGGCCATTGACGGCCGTGCTGTGTTGCGTCGAGTGGGTGATGGCAGCGGTGGCCGAAAAGGCGAACAGTAGTGCGGCACAACCGGCCCCTAGTCTCAGCGAGTGTCGATACATTCTTCTCCTCCAAGGCGTAAAGATGGTGAGCAGACGTGAAATCCCGTAACCGTCAAGCACAAGTATAACGGGGGCCCGGGCGGTAATACCAGCGTTTCGCTAAATCGGCAGGTGAATCTGATGTGCCATCCGTCAATTATTCGGACATTGTAGGGTGAGCATCGGAGGATACTCCGACTTGCAGTCAGCGCACCGCGCGAAGTATACTGAAACCAGCCGTGGTACGTTCGCCGCGATGCGGCGGGGGACGGCAGCCACGATCAAATCCCGCAACTTTGGAGAACAGGAGCGAAACCCACATGAAGCGACTGGCGCTGCTTTGTTTACCGCTGGTGGTGGGCGCGGCACAAGCCGACGTCAACCCTTACTTCAAATGGGAACTCGCACCCACCTTTGCCCAATTGTCGCATCCACCGAGCAGCACCGATCTCGTGCAGGGCTTCGCGACGACCACCGAATCGGGCATCCTTTCAAACCAGATCCTGAACGAAAGCGCCTACCCGTTCAACTTCGGCATCATCGACGCCACCAACGAAGTGTACTCGATGCTGATGAATCAAGGTTCTGCGCCGTGCCTTTACGATCAGTTTCCGGGTATCGGCCAGGCGAGCGACGGCTTCTACTGCTGCCCGTCGTTTGCCGGCGGCCACCCGGGCGTGTTCGTGGACGGTTTGGCGAATGGACCGCTCGACGGCATTCTGCGGGACTTCGCACGGGCCTCCCTGGTCGTGCGCTTCGGGTTCACGACTCCGACCAACATCGGGTACCTGCGTGTGCTCGGTGGTAACTTCCTCAATCTCGACGGTCGGGTGTTTCAGCACTATGACGTATGGGCTTCGACCGATGGTCTCGGCGACCTTGGCACCTACACCTTGGTGGCGGCCAGCGTGCGGACGGGCGAATTCGGCCAGCTCTTCAACACCGGGCTGTGGGCGGGCAGTCTGACCGAACTACACAACTTTGATAGCAAGTACCTCGTTCAGGGCTGCACCGATCTGCGGATCGTCTTCTATTGCGTCAGCAATACCCAGGGTGCCTTCCGCGACCCGTGGAACGGCGCGGCGAACGAGACCGATGCCGCCTATCTTTCGTGCGACATGGATCCCGAGGACGTGGACGGGCTCCGCAAGGCAATCGAAGCTCCCATCATCCGCGAGATCGATGTGTTCCCGCCGGGTGTTGGCACGCCGTGGGGCGATATCGACTACAACGGCAAGCGCGACATGATCGACGCGGCCGCATTCCAGGTTTGCGCGAGCGCAGACCTCACCACCGGCGGCTGCTACCGCTTCGACCTGGATGAAGACGACTTCTTGACGGGTGCTGATGTGACGCTCTTCGGTGCCCTGATGACGGGGCTGTAAGCTGGCGACCATTTCGAAAATACCAGGAGAGGTGAGACCCCCGGGTGGCCACAAGGAAGTGGGCCATCCGGGGAGTTTTTTTCACCTGACTGCGCGGGTACTGCCCGGTACCGGGGATCCACCGGAAGGCGGCGGAACCCTACCCCGTGGCGAGTCCGCCCGGCTGGAGTGGCGCCGTCGCAGGTATCCGCTTCGGTTTTCCACGAATGGAACGTGGCCGTGACTGCCAGCCCATCAGCAGGAGCCCCGTGGCATACAGAAGCAGGAAGATGCTGCCGGGGCCGTCGAAGTCGACGAACACGCACCACTGTGCAAAGCAGAAGGTGCCGACCAAGAGCTCGAGAATCCACAGCTTGCTCTGCAGGCCCCGGTAGCGCCCGCGCGGTCGGCTGTGCCCCTGGCTGCCGGACTTCGGCGTGCGGACAAACTCCCCTCCGCGCTGCACGAGACCAGTCGCGACTGCCACGGCATTGTTGACGGTCAGCCCCAGCCCCAGCAGGAGCAACTTGACGATCTCCGCAAAGCCGGGTGTGCGCCCACCCAGGGCCCGACGGGCATAGATGTGGACAATCACGGGTGCCAAGCGCCGCACCGAGGAAAACCAAACCTACCGAGTTCAGCCAAATCGGCCAGGGCTCGTCAAACAGCATCATCGGCAGCAGCGGCAGCAACCGCCCCAGTAGTGCCACGCACAACATCGGCAGGTAGATGCCGTACTGGAGGAGGTGCAGTGTCCCCTCGACCTTGGCGGCGAGCGGGAGTTGCGAACGCCACACCGCCGGCAACAGCTTGCGGGCGGTCTGGATCGTCCCCACGGCCCAGCGCCGCTGCTGACTCTTGACCGCATCGGCATCGGCGGGCAATTCAGCCGGAGAAACCTCATCCGCACAATAAATCATGCGCCAACCTGCAAGTTGCGCGCGGTACGACAAATCGAGGTCTTCCGTGATGGTGTCGCCGCTCCAACCACCGACGGCGGGGTCATCAATCGCGGCACGACGCCACATGCCTCCCGTGCCATTGAAGCCCATGAGCAGCCCGTTCCAACCGCGGGCGCCCTGCTCAATGGCGAAGAGGTTGTCCAGACTCAGTGCGAGGCCGGAGGTAATCCAGGTCTCCTGCGCGTTGAGGTGGCCCCAGCGACCCTGGACCGCACACGCCCGCGGGTCCGAAACCAACAACGGCACCATCCGACGCAGGAAACCACGATCGGGTACGAAATCCGCATCGAAGACTGCTACGAACTCCCCACGCGCGGTCAGCAACCCATGGGCGAGCGCTCCGGCCTTGTAGTCCGTGCGCTGCGGGCGACGAACGACAACGACGTGGTAACCATGCGACTGCAACTCGGCAACGACGTGATCCACAACCTGGCGCGTGCCGTCGGTGCTGTCGTCGAGCACCTGCACTTCATGCCGACCATGGGGGTAGTCCATCCTGGCGGCCGCCTCGATGATGCGGCGGGCAACGTTGATTTCGTTGTAGAGGGGGATCTGGGTCGTGACCAGCGGCCACTGTTCATCCGGCACGGACTGCTGGTAGTGCGCAATGCAGGCCTGCTGTTCAGCCCGTACCGACGCACGGCGCCGATGGGCCAGGTACAGAAGCAGGTACATGTGGAAGCCGTACAGACTAGGTACGGCTACCAGCAGCGCGAAGAATACGACACATAGGATGGCGACAAGAGTTTCCAAGGAAGCGCCTCAGACATGGCTCCCCCCAAGACGGTGCGGGAAAGGAGCCGAACGGCGACACGACGCGCACCACGAACGAAAAAGCTTTTTTAGGCCCCGGTGGCCGTGTATGTCAACAAACTCGTGTCCACGCGTTACCGGACGCGGCCGTCAGTACCCGAAACCGGTACGTGCCTTATTCACGCAGTCCGGGGGGGCAGTCGATGACCCGGACAGGGCTGAGGGTCCCCGCCCACTCCGTGCGGGCAGCCCGGCTTGGAGGGTCCGAGCGACGGCGAGCTCGGGCCCTCTCCTTTTTCCCGCGCTGGGCGATCGCGATCGCAGCCGGACGGCATGATTTCTGGTCCCGGCCGTTGCCAGTGCGTCGACCCGTGACAATCACACTCCTGTGTTTCCACAGGTATCAGCGCTGGCTCTGCTCGGTGCGCCTTGCACTTCCAGCGGCACGCTCGCCCGCAGGGGCCTCACCACCGGTCTCGCGTGACTTCTCGCGCTCTTCGGCTTTCGCACGTTGCGCGCGTGTCGGCAAGCGTTCCAGCCGGTCCTTGAAGCGCGCGAAATAACCGTCAATCGGCTCGCGGACCTTCTCGAGGTCTTTGCCGATGCGCTCCTTCGCCTCGGGTGAGTCCGCCGCGCTCAATCGTTCCTGCAGACGCTGGATATCGCCGGCCTTGATGCGTAGATACGAGTCGCGTGAGCGCTTGGCGTCCTCGAGAAAACTCAGTGCACGATTCGCCTGGGCCTGGTCCAGCTCGTACCGCTGGATGAAATCCTCGACATACTTGTCCCATTCATCCTTTGCCCCGCCGGGCGTGGCCGGCCGCACGTTCCGGTCCTCCGGTGTGGGTCCCGCGCCCGGCGCCGCGCCGGCATAGACCTGCGCACGCGCTTCGGACTCGGGCAGGCCCTCTTCGACGAGTTGTGCGACGCGCTGCTCACGCTCCAGTTCGCGGCGGCGTTCCCGTTCCGTCTCGCGGAACTGCGGGCTGCGGACCCACTCCGTATCGGGGTCATAGCCGCCATCCGCCCAGATCTCCATGCGCTGCTGGGCCATGTTCATGCCAACCCGCACCGCGGCCATCTGTCCGTTCAGGATTACCACTTGGTCATCCGTCATGAACGTCTTGAACTCTTCCGCCGACTCCTCCATCAGGACATTGAATTCTTCGAAGAGCGGGATGACGCGCTGCGACCAGGCGGCGACCTGATCAGGCGTCGGCGGCTCGTCCGCAATGAGGCCCTCGAAGTAATCATTCATCAGGGTCTGCATCTCAGCCCGGTTGGCCTGCATCCAAGCCGGAAATTTGGACTTGATCACTTCGCGCGTCAGCCAGACCTGGTCTTCGGTCAGGTCGTAGACCTTGGCCATCTCCTCCGTCATGCGGTTGATGCCGAAATCGATCATGCGCGGTGTCGGCCAGAAGCCCGCCGCGGGGACCTCCGAGGCGCGCTCCTGGCTCCACGCAACACCTCCGCCTGCGCTGAGCAACGTCAGCGCCACGATCCCACGATGGATAACTCTCATGTCCTGCCAACCTCCGCGCTGCACCGAACCAAGCCCCGGAGGGCGCCGGCGAATCGGCTCAGCGACCGCTCTGCACATACACCCCGCCGACCGCATTACCTTGCACACTATCGCACTCTGGCCGCGCATTTTCCAGTTGTCCAGCGCAGGCCCGTCACCACCGACAACCCTTGACAACTTCGCACATTCAAACCGCAGCGGAACTCACGCTGCAAGAGCCCGGTCCGCCCGGCCCCTTGGCTTGTGACCCGGCAGACCGGAGAATGGCACCATGACACGCTTGCTGCCCCTGCGCGCATTGGTGCTGGACGACGAGGAAGCCGTCGGGCGGCGGCTGGGTGAATGGCTGCGCATCGCCGCCTGCGACGCTGTAACGTTCACCGAGCCGGCGGCGGCACTCGCCCACGTGGCACAGGCGCCGCCCCACCTCGCATTCGTGGATCTGCGACTGCCGGGACTCGCGGGGGCCGAGGTGATCGCGCAACTGCGGATCCGCGCGCCGGGCGTGCGGATCATCGCACTCTGCGGCTTCCCCGAAACCGCAGAGGTCATCACCGCGGTGCGGGCGGGCGCCCGTGATGTGCTGGAAAAGCCGGTTCAACAGCCCGCCCTGCTCGCCGCCGTGGAGCGCGCCCTCGCCGAAGACGGCTTGCACATCCGCACCGAGGAGGAGTTCAACCAGCGCCTCGGCGCGCGGTTGCGGCTGCTACGCAGCGAGACGCAACGCACCCTCGCCGATGTAGCCGGCGCCGCTGACCTCACTGCCGCCCAGCTCTCACAAATCGAAAACGGTCGGAGCGGGACGACCGCCTGGGGGCTGGCGCGCATCTGCGGCGCACTTCGCCTGCCATTGGACACGGCCCTGCGGGGACTCTGATGAACGCGGGCGGTATGAGCGGTCCTGTCCCCTGTCCAAGCGGTCCGGCGCTGGTACCATACGCAACCGCACGGGGGGTCACCGGGAGATCCGTCTCCTGCTGAACGAGTCACATGGACCTACCCGCGGCGCAGAATTGGTGAGGCCCCGCTGATGTGGATGCTCAGGATCTTGCGCAGTGCATACGCCCACGGCCGGCGATGCCTTGGCCGTACGCTACCGGCCGTGTTCTTCTCCCTGCCCCTCTTGCTGGCAAGCTGCGAACGTCCGGCAGCACCACCCGCGGCAAGACCACCGGTCGAGGTGACTGTCAGTCACCCGCTGGTGCAGACGATGACGGAGACGCTCGAGTTCACGGGCACGACCGCCCCTGCGGCCATGGTGGAGGTCCGGGCGCGGGTGTCCGGTTTTCTGGAAGCCGTGCGGTTCGAGCCGCGTGACCGGGTCGCGGCCGGCCAGGTGCTCTTCGAGATTGACGCGCGGCCCTTCGCAGCCGAGCGCGACAAGGCGGCGGCCAGCGTGGCCGCACTGAATGCCGAGTTTGCGAAAGCGGAAAGCGACCGCGCGAAGGTTGAGGAGTTGTTCGAGCGTGGCGTCACGAGCTCGGACGAGCTTACAACCGCCCGCACTCGCTCCGCGGCGCTCCAGGCGCAAATCGCGGGAGCGGAGGCCGCGCTGGCGGAGGCCGAGCTGCGGCTGAATTGGTGCCGGGTTGAGGCGCCGATCACGGGGCGCATCAGCCGCAACCTGCTCGACCCCGGCAATCTGGTCACCGCGGACGCCACCGTGCTCGCCACGATCGTTAACGACGACGTGATTTACGCGTATTTCGATGCGAGTGAGATCGATGTGCTGCGGCTCCGCGAAGCCGCGCGCACCGGTCGCCTCACCAGCCCTGCTGAGGGCCCGCAACCCGAGATCCGCGCGCTGCAATGGCCCGTGCATCTCGGTGTCATGACGGACACCGGCTACCCCCACACGGGCGTACTGGATTACAGCGCCCCGGCCCTCGATCCGGGCACGGGGACCGTGCAGGTACGCGGCCGCTTCGACAATATGGATGGGGTCCTGATGGCCGGCCTGTTTGTCCGGGTGCAGGTGCCGGCGAGTGCGCCGTTCGATGCCTTGCTCGTCGCGGAACGGGCCCTGGGTTTCGATCAGGGGCAGCGCTTTGCCCTGGTTGTGAATGCGCAGAACATCGTGGAGTATCGCCCGGTGGAGGTCGGCTCCCTGCGGGATGGACTGCGCGTGATCCGGGCTGGGCTCCGCCCGGACGAGCAGGTGATCGTCAACGGGCTGCAGCGCGTGCGGCCGGGCGTAACGGTGCAGCCGATTCACGGACCGATGCCGGCTGACCCTGCTGCGGCACCCACTTCGCCCGTCCCCGCCACGGCGCCCTCCGCGTCCTGAGTCCAGGAGTACGGCCGTGTTGTCGCGCTTCTTCATCGATCGCCCGATCTTCGCATCGGTTCCATCCATCCTCATCACACTGATGGGCCTGGCGGCGGTCTTTACGCTACCGGTGACGCAGTATCCGGAGATTACGCCGCCGACCGTGAGTGTCGCGTGCAGCTACCCCGGGGCCAGCGCCGAGGTAGTGGCCGAAACCATCGCGGCGCCCATCGAACAGCAGGTGAATGGCGTCGAGAACATGCTCTACATGTCGTCGCAGTGTGCGAACGACGGCAACTACACGCTGAATGTGACCTTTGCGCTGGGCACCAACCTGGATATGGCGCAGGTGCTGGTCCAGAACCGGGTAGCCCAGGCCCTGCCGAGCTTGCCGGACCTGGTCAAGCAGGCCGGCGTCACTACGCGAAAGCGGTCACCCAGCATCATGCTGGTCGTGAACCTGATCTCACCGGAGGGGCGGTACGACCAGCTCTACCTCAGCAACTACGCCACGATCCAGATCCGGGATGAGCTCGCCCGTATCGAGGGCGTTGGTGATGTGGTCCTGTTCGGTCAACAGGACTACAGCATGCGGATCTGGCTGGATCCTGAACGGTTGGCGGCCCGCGGACTGACCACCGTGGACGTGGTTAACGCGGTGCGCGAACAGAACATCCAGGTGGCGGCCGGCCAGATCGGCCAGCCGCCCGCACCGCCGGATCAGGAGTTCCAGTATGTCCTGCGGACCCTGGGGCGGCTCGCGGATGCGGAGCAGTTCGGCGAAATCATCCTCAAGGTGGGGGCCCGCCAGGAGACCGTCCGACTGCGAGATGTGGCCCGGATCGAGCGCGGTGCCAAGAGCCAGGATCAGACCTGCCGGCTCGATGGCCGGCCGTCGACCGGTATCGCGATCTTTCAGATGCCCGGTTCCAATGCGCTTGAGACGTCCGCGCGCATCCGCGCGAAAATGGAGGAGCTGAAACAGGGCTTCCCGGAGGATCTGGACTACGCGATCGTGTATGACACGACGCCTTTCATCGCTGAATCCATCGGCGAAGTGTTCAAGGCCCTGAGGGACGCGGTCATCCTCGTGGGCCTGGTGGTCCTCGTTTTCCTGCAAAACTGGCGCGCCACGCTGATCCCGCTGGTCGCGGTGCCGGTGGCGATCATCGGCACCTTCGCGGTGATGGCGGGCATCGGCTACAGTCTCAACAACATCTCACTGTTCGGGTTGGTCCTCGCGATCGGCATCGTGGTTGATGATGCCATCGTCGTGGTCGAAGCGATCGAACAGCACCTCGAGCGGGGCAAGAGTGCGCGGCAGGCCGCACACGACGCCATGGCCGAAGTGTCGGGGCCGATCATCGCGATCTCGCTCGTACTCGTTGCAGTCTTCATCCCGTGTGCGTTCATCCCGGGCATCACCGGCGAGTTCTTCCGACAGTTCGCTGTCACCATCGCCGTCTCGACCATCTTCTCCGCGATCAACTCCCTGACGCTGAGCCCGGCGCTCGGTGCGCTGCTGCTGCGCGCCCACGGGACCAGGCGCGATCCGCTGACCACCCTGCTCGATCTGCTGCTGGGCTGGTTCTTTCGAATTTTCAACACCGGTTTCGGGTTCTCGACCGCGGTGTACACGGCCATCGTCGGGCGCCTGCTGCGGCTGAGTGTGGTCGTACTGCTGCTGTATGTGGGGCTTGGGTATCTCACGATCTGGAGCTTCAACCGGGTGCCGGGCGGCTTCATTCCAACGCAGGATAAGGGTTACCTGCTGGTGAACGTCCAGTTGCCGGACTCCGCCGCGGCTCGACGGACCGAGGAACTCATACCCCGGCTGGAGGCCATCGCGCGGGCTACCCCCGGCGTCGCCCACACACTCGCTATCACGGGACAGTCCTTTCTGCTCGGTGCGAACGGCCCGAACATGGCATCCATGTTCATCGTCCTGGACGACTTCCACCACCGGCAGGGTCCGGAACGCGGCGCGGACGCGATCGCCGCACAGTTGCGACTGCGCTACTTCCGCGAGATCCAGGAAGCGCAAGTCGCGGTCTTCGGGGCACCACCGGTTGACGGCCTCGGCAATGCCGGCGGTTTCAAGCTGATGGTACAGGACCGTGCGAATCTGGGCCTGACCGCCTTGCAGGAACAGGCGGCGAACCTGGCCGCGCAGGGCAACAGCAATTCCGATCTCGTCGGGCTGTTCTCCCCGTTCCGAGCCAACACGCCACAACTCTACGTCGATATCGATCGCACGAAGGCCAAACGTCTGGGCGTGCCGCTGAGCGACGTATTCAACACTTTGCAGGCCAACCTGGGCAGTCTGTACGTCAATGACTTCAACGAATTCGGCCGCACCTGGCAGGTCAAGATGCAGGCCGACGCCGGTTTTCGCCACACGGCAGAGGATGTGCGCCGCCTGCGGGTGCGGAATGCGGCGGGCGCAATGGTGCCACTGGGCACGCTCGCCTCAGTGCGGGACACCACCGGCCCCCTGCTGATCAACCGCTACAACATGTATCCTTCCGCCGCAATCCAGGGCGCCCCAGCGCCCGGTGTCAGCACGGGGGCTGCAATCCTGCGGATGGAACAGATCGCCCACAGTACCTTGCCGGCGGGCCTGACCTTCGAGTGGACGGAGATCACGCTGTTGCAGATCCTGGCGGGCAGCACCGCGCTGCTGGCATTCGCGGGCGCCGTGGTGTTCGTATTCCTGATCCTCGCCGGGCAATACGAGAGCTGGACCATGCCGTTGGCGGTGATACTCGTGGTACCGATGTGCATCCTGTCCTCGGTCACGGGCGTGGCGCTGGCCGGCCTGGACATCAACATCTTTACGCAGATTGGCTTCGTCGTACTGGTCGGACTGGCGAGCAAGAACGCGATTCTCATCGTGGAGTTCGCCCGTCAGCGCCGCACCGCCGGCGCGCCACGCTATGAAGCTACGCTCGAAGCGTGTCGGCTGCGTCTGCGCCCCATCCTGATGACCTCGTTCGCGTTCATCCTCGGTGTCGTGCCGCTGCTGCTGGCGAGTGGGGCTGGGGCAGAGATGCGCCGCACGCTTGGCACCGCCGTGTTCTCCGGCATGCTCGGAGTGACGGCATTCGGCATCCTGCTGACACCGGTCTTTTATTATGTGATCCAGTGGTTCGCCGACCGCGGCAGCGCCGACGCTGTGACGACGAAGCCATAGGTACCACCGTCGGCCCGCTCGCCGACGCGCCTGGCAGGCACTGTCGTACTGTCCTCCGACACCATTACAATCCGCGCAGACGCAACCCGACCATCCTCAAACTCGCCGCGGAGTAACCTTTTTGCGCAGCAGTGCCGAACGCTCACCAACCCGCCTTGCCGTGCCACTCAGCTCGGCCGAACCACCACTGGCGGAGCAGGTCCGTGCGGCCCGCGCAGGTGGCGCTGAGCTCATCGAATTGCGGGTCGACCTGATCGGCGACGTAGCGGCGGTGGCCGAGGTTCTCCTGCCTCCGCCTGCGGGCGGTTTCATCCTTACGATCCGCTGCGCGGAGGAGGGTGGCGCATGGCAAGCCGACGATGCCGTGCGGATCGCATTGTATGAACAGCTCGGCCTGCACCTGCCTGGTTGGATCGATGTGGAATTCGCAACCTGGCAGCGCTCGGCGAATCTGCGACAGAAGCTGGGCCTGGTATGTGAGCTGCGCCACACCGGCGGCGGTACCGGATCGGAATGGGCGGGCCAGAACGTTGGCCGCCCCAAGAACCGTCTCATCCTCTCACACCATGATTTCCGCACAACTCCCGCCGACCTCGAACCGCTGCTGGCAGATCTCGCTTCCAGTCCCGCCCACGTGGTGAAGGCAGTGTTCACACCGCGCGATGCGACCGATGCCCTCCGTGTGCTGACGGCACTGTCACGGCGCGGGCACGCGGCGCGGGATGTCACGACCGCCGGGCCGGAGTGGATCCTGCTGGCGATGGGCGAGGCGGGTCTCTGCACACGCGTGCTGGCACGCAAATTCGACGCGTTCCTCACCTTTGCGGCTGCGTCGGAAGGTGCCGAATCTGCGCCGGGACAGCCCACTCTGCAAACGCTGCGCCACTGCTATCGCTGGGAGGAACTGGGGCGGCGGACGCGCGTTTTCGGCGTGCTGGGCTGGCCGGTGCGGCATTCCCGCAGCCCGACTTTGCACAATGCGGCCATGCGTGTCGCAGGCATCGATGGGGTCTACCTCCCCTTCCCGGTGCAACCGACGGAGGGTGCGCTGTTTGCGTTTCTGGATGCAGCGACTGCGTTTGAAGAGCTCGATGCCGCGGGTTTCAGTGTAACGCTGCCGCACAAGGAGCATGCCTTGGCGTGGCTGCGAGCGCGCGGGTACGGCGTAAGCGCGCTCGCTGCGCGGTGCGGGGCAGTCAACACACTGATCCGGGACGCGGACGGTGGCTGGTACGGTGATAATACCGATGGCTGCGGCGCCCGCGACGCACTGATTGCAAATGTGTATGGTGACATGGAGAGCTTGCACGGTGAGCAGGTCGCCATCCTGGGGGCGGGGGGGGCCGCACGGGCTGTCGCGGTGACCATGCTTGACGCGGGGTGTGCTGTCACGCTTTACAACCGTAGCCGCGAGCGCGCCGAGGCGTTGGCGGCAGAACTTGGCTGCGCGGCTGCACCTTGGGAGCAACGCACAGATGCGGACGCCGGCCTGCTGATCAACTGCACTTCGGTCGGACTGTGGCCGGATGTGAATGACACACCATTCCCGGCGGAGTCGCTACGGCCTGGACAGGTGGTCTTCGATACGATTTACCACCCGCGTGAGACGCGCTTGCTGCTGGCTGCACGGGCCCATGGTTGCCGTGTTGTCGATGGCGTGGCCATGTTTATCGGGCAGGCCGCAGCACAGTTTCAACTCTGGCATGGACAGACTACCTCACTTCACACACTCCAGGCGTTACTGGACTCCACTGCAAATCCCAACACACCTGTGAATCCGTCGCAGTAACACGCGCAAAGCCAGTCGGAAAAGGGGGTTCCCAGAAATTGCGGGTCGTGTCGGCGTGCAGGTCGAGTCTGCGCGAAATTTCCCATTTTCACAGAATCATTTGCTTCCGGGCGGGGGCATTTGGAGATTTAGGTTGTCACGAAACGGGCCAGCAGCCCGGGACGTGCGGCGACGAAAGCGAACACACCCCTGAATCGCACGTCGCGGACACGAGCAGCACCGTGAAAGAGGGCGCCTCCGACCGGGAATACCCGGGCCGGGGCTGTCCGGAGTGGAGAAATGCGGTTCGCACGGAAGCGGAGGTTCACCACGGCGCCTGGCGCCGCACCAAAGTCTGCCTGTTATCGAAAGGATGAGAGATGAACGCGTTTGTTTCCCGCATGCGTGATTTCCTGAAGAGCGAAGATGGCCCGACCGCGACCGAGTATGCGGTCATGCTCGCACTGATCATCGTGGCGTGCATCGCGGCGATTACCGCCCTCGGTGGCGCTCTCCGGGCGACGTTCAACAACCTGTCCGGCCAGATGCCGGTCGGTGACGGTTCCGACGTGCCGTAATCGACGCAGCGGCTGGGTCGAACCGACGGATGGCTATCGGGCGGCGGCACCGCATACGCGCGGCGACCGCCGCCTCTCTTTCTGGACCGTCCGGTTGGAACATCCGATGGAAAGGGACGACGCCGCCCGCCCGCGGGTAGGCGCGCTCAGTGACACGACGGCGAGGTTTGCGGCACCATGACCTTCATCGCGGAACACTACTGGGAACTGACGCTTACGCTGCTGATTCCAGCGATCCTCTACGCGTCCTGGATCGACTTCGCGGAGCGGCGGGTACCCAACTGGTTGAACGCGCTGATCGCAATTACCGGACTGACTATGCAGGCAATCGCGTTCGGCTGGTATACGTCCGGTGAAGAACGCGTCCTGGGCGGGGTCGGCTGGGGCCTGCTCGGGCTGCTGGTCGGCTTCGGCGTACTGATCGTGCCTTGGGCCATGCACGGCATGGGCGCCGGCGACGTCAAGCTGATGGCCGCCATCGGCTGCTGGCTGGGGCCGTGGCTCACGCTGGTGAGCTTCGCGGCGGGCGCGGTGATCGGCGGCCTCGCCGCGGTGGTGATGATCTACTCCACCGGGCGAACCGTCCACGCAATTACGAACATGCAGACGATCCTCACGAAGATGCGACGCTGGGACACGGCGTTCGGCACCTACGGCGGGGCCAAGACGTTTGGGGTGACCAGTCAGCTTCTACCGTACGGCGTGCCGCTCACCGCCGGCACGATCGCCGTCCTGTTGACCTGGTTCCTGGGAGGTTGGTTGAAGTGAAGCGAAAGAAGCAAAACCTGCGACGTCGGGCGGCGGCGGCCGTTGAGATGGCCATCGTCACGCCCATTCTCCTCACCATGCTGTTTGGCATTATCGAGTATGGCTGGGTGTTTACGGTCCGCCAGGCGCTGACGACCGCCGCTCGCGAGGGCGCACGCACAGCGGCCCTGCCGGGTTCGGATGTGGCCGAGGTCGAAGCGCGCGTCGCGCAATACATGACGCCACTCGGCCTGACGACCTTTTCCGTCAATGTCGAGGTGGACGAGTCGAGTAATCCGACCGGCGTAGTCCGGGTCTCGATCCCCTATTCCGATATCACGTTGGTGGGCTGCTACTTCGGGTGCGCCTATGGCGACCTGTTCTCGGCCTGCTCAATGCGAAAGGAAGGGGTGAACTAAGGTGCAGCCGGAATCGCGGACGCACCAAAGGTGACCTCCGCCTGTGCGGGGGTGGACAGGACGAGCAGTACGCCGCCGCTGCGTCTTCGGACGTAGCGGCTTTACGGCAGCGCAGCCGGCGCGGAGATGCAGAGGTCCGGGTGGACCGGACCCGGCAGAGCCAACTTCGGAAGGACGACGATGAACGCGAAAGCGCTGGTACCGCTAGTGGCCGGCCTCGGCGTGGGTGGGCTGGCCCTCTTCCTGGGGATCAACACCCTGAAGAACGCACAAGCCACGCCGCAGCCGGTGGCCAAAGTCAAGCTCTGGGCCCCGACCCAGGACATCCCGCGCGGTACGGCAATTCGCGACGAGATGCTCACGGCACTCTCGTTTCCGCGTGAGCTGGTCCCAACCGGGGCCTTCCTGAAAAAGGACGAACTCGTCGGGCGGGTTCCGAAACTCGTCGCGCCGGCCGGACTGCCGGTGCTCGAGTCGATGCTCGCCCCCGCGGGCACCCGTCCGGGCATTTTTGTGAAGCCCGGTTATCGGGCGGTAGCAGTGAAAATCGACTCGGGCTCCGCGGTGGATTTCCATCTTGAGCCCGGGGCATTTGTCGACGTGGTGGCCTCCTTCCAGGTACGGCGTAATAACCGCCAGGAAACGATCGCCCGTTGCATCGTGGAGAACGTTGAACTGGCAGCCGTGGGACCGCGTGTCAGCCCGGGTACCAACGATGACGCTGACAGCCAGCGCCGCAATCAGCAGGTGCGGGCCGTCACGCTGTTCGTCAAACCCGACGAGGTGCCGAAGCTACTGCTTGCCGAACAACGGGGCCGCATCAAGTTGAGTCTCCGCGGCGAATTCGAGGAAACCAGCAAGCGCGATGCCGAGTTCGTCAGCGACATGGAACTGCTGGGTGAGACGCCCCCTGCCGACGCCAGCAAGCCGTCCGAGAACCCGCTCAGCCGCTGGATGCAGGGCCTCTTCGCGCCACAGACTGCCCCAGAGCCACCCGCCCCACCGGTCCTGGCCGCCGTCCCCCCCCCGCCGGCAGAACCGACCGAGCCCGAATGGGTCGTGCGTGTCTTCCGCGGTGATCGGGAAGAGGTCGTGCGTTTCAAGAGCCGCGAATCCCGGGAACGAGTGCCGGCTGCAAAGAGCGCCGACCGGCAACCCACCGCCGCGGCCGCACCACCGGCACGTGAGAAGCCCGCCCCGGCCGCCTGGCCGCTGCCAACCGAACCTGAACCGACGCTGGACCCACTCGACGACGACCCTGAGTCGGGTGATCCAATGGAGCCCGAGGAGCCCCACGAATGAGACCCCAATTTCTAATCGCCGAATCTCGCCGCCGCGCGGCCGGCCTCGTGGCCGGCATGCTGGCGCTGTTCGCAGCCGCGCCACGCGCGGCGGCCCAAGACGCCGCACCGGAGGTGGCGTTCACTGTGCGCCAAGCCCAGAACGGTGCACAGATGATCACCGTGCCGGTGAATCAGGGCGCTTTGGTGGACTTCAACCTGCCGGTCAGTGACGTTCGCATCGCGAATCCCGAGATTGCGGACGCGGTCATGACCACGCCCAACCAGCTCCTGATCCAGGGCCGGGCCTTCGGCACGACACAGTTGATCGTCGTGGTCGATGGCGGTCATGAGAAGGCGTTCACGGTAGCGGTGGACCTCGACCTCGAGCGGCTCGCGGCGAGCATTCGCACGACGGTGCCGCGCGCGAAGGTGGATGTTTCCGCCCTGCTCGACGCGGTCGTGCTGACGGGCACGGTCCCCGACACGGACTCGGCTGAGCGGATCATGCAGGTGGCGAACATCTACTCGCCGCGCGTGATCAACCATATGCGAGTCGCCGGGGTGTACCAGGTATTGTTGCGCTGCACGGTGGCGGAGGTGAATCGCTCCGCCACGCGGCAACTCGGCTTCAACGGCTGGATGGCCGGGGCCAACTTCCCGAGCATGTTCATGTCCAGCAACCTCGCCGGCATCAACCCGGTGGATATCAGTGCCGCCGCGGGCTTCAATGTTCAGGGCCCGATCCCCTTCGGTACGAACAGCATGAACGTCGGCCCTGCGCCGACCCTCACGTTCGGCTTTCCTGACATGCAGATGCAGGTCTTCATCCGCGCGCTGCGCGAGAACGGTCTCCTGCAGGTGCTGGCCGAGCCCAACCTGGTCACGATCAGCGGTCAGGAAGCGAGCTTTCTCGCGGGTGGGGAATACCCCGTCCCGGTCGCACAGCGTGACTCCGTCACGGTGGAGTTCCGCGAGTTCGGCGTGCGGCTCAATTTCCTGCCGGCCGTGCTCAGCGACCAGCTCATCCGTCTGCAGGTGGCGCCGGAAGTGAGTGAACCGGACTTCAGCACCGCCGTCACCATCGGCGGCTTCGTGGTGCCGGGGCTCATCCAGCGCCGCGTCGAGACGGTGGTCGAGATCGGCCCCGGACAGACGTTCGCCATCGGCGGATTACTCAGCGAGAAGACCCGCGCCAGCAGCGCGAAGGTGCCGGGCCTGGGTGACGTACCGGTGCTCGGTGCGCTCTTCAGCTCGGTCGATTATCAGTCCAACGAAACGGAACTCGTGATCCTGGTAACGCCGGAGCTCGTGGCTCCGTTGAATCCGGATCAGGTGACGTACCTCCCGGGTACCGACCACATCGCCCCGAACGACTGGGAGCTGTTCGTGCTCAGCAAGCTCGAGGGCGAGGGTGATCCGCGGACCAAGCCGGCGGACGATGAAACGCCGGATCCACAACCCGCGGCCGCACGTCTGCGGGCGACGCGGGACGCGTGGGCAGGACTGCGGTTGCGTGGGCCCTACGGCCCGGCAGCCGGCCCGGAGGGCTTGTAAGGCCATGAGGCGTCGAATCCCGACACCAGCGGGGCGGGTCGCACCGGTCGCAAGGCCGGCGGGCCCCACCGCGCAGGGACGGGAGGCGCCGCTGGACCCCACACCCGGCACACGGGTGCGCGGGACACCCGGCTCACAGCGCGCGACAAACGTCGTCGAGGTGGGCAGGAGCAGTGTTCGTGTTCGCGAGTCAGGGCTGCGGAAGGTATGGAGGTAGGAAAGATGCAATGGCAGAAAAAACACATGCGCCGGCACCGGAAACGGGCGGCCGCAGTCGCGCAGGTCGCGGTCTGCTCGACTGTGATTCTCGGAATGGGTGCGCTGGTGATCGACATCGGCGCGATGTACACGGCACAGACGGAGTTGCAGGTCGCGGCCGACGCTGCGGCACTCGCAGCGGCATCGCAACTGGCCGGTCTGGACGGCAGTGATCCACGGACCAAGGCGCTCGAGGCAGCCGGTACGTATGCCCAACTGAACCAACCCGTCGGGTTGGCGGTGCAAGTCTTCCCGGATGACCTGGAGTTCGGGCGGTCCGAATACAACCCGAATACCGAGCGCTTTCGCTTCCAGGAAGGTGGTGGCCCCTTCGATTCGGTCCGCGTGACGCTGCGGCATGCGCCGGATTCGTCACGGCTGAAGCTGCCATTCCTGTTCGCGCCGATCCTCGGAGCCAAAAGCACGCAACTCGAAGCCCGCGCCGCGGCGGTCTTCATCCCGCGTGATATCGCGGTCGTCATCGACCTGTCGAACTCGATGAACTACGACAGCCAGTTGCGTTACTGGAATCGCACGGACGGCGGTTATTCAAACCTGCGTGACATCTGGTGCGCGCTGGACGGGCCGGAACCACAGCGCCCATATCTGCCTTCGGCCGTGGTGGACGAGACGGAGTACGCGGACGATACGGGTCCGACCTTCGGTTACATGACCGAGTGGGGCGCCCCGCTGCAACCGACGAACCCCGGTCGCTACAACCACACGAGCGACCCCGGCTTGACCTACATTCGCCGGAATTACTCGCAGAGTGCCTCGGTGTTCGGCCCGAAACTGTCCGCCGCGGGCTACAACGCCTCGGAGCAGTCGGCCCTGTTGTCCAGCTCGAATGATGGGACCGCAACGCACTTCGTGAACCGCACCGGCGTGCTGCTGGGACTGGCCCAGTGGCGCAGCGGCAAGAGTGGCGCGGCCTATCCCGGCGGCGGTAACGGTGACAACGTCCTCGCCAACAGCGAGATGGTCTGGCTGCCGAATCCTCCGTTTGCCAAGAGCTGGAATTGGTCAACGTTCATCAACTATCAGCAGGGTAGTACCGCAATGTTCCGCTACTACTACGGGCTGAAGACCTTCACCAATTTCCTGCTCGACAACCAGCCGCGACCGACGCAGACCGAGGGCCTGTGGGCCACGCCGCAGCAGCCGCTGCGCGCGACCAAGGATGCGGTGTTGGTGTTGGCTGACGTGATCGATTCGCTGGAGAGTCTGGACCAGCTTTCACTCGAGGTGTACGGCCGTTACGCCGCCCACGAGATCGACCTCACGGACGACCTCTACCGGGTGCCGAACCGGCTCTACCAGCGTCAGACGGCCCATTACGACACCACGACGAACATTGGTGGCGGCATGTACCACGCGATTGCATCGCTGCTGTACTCGGAGACCGCCCGCCGTGCATCTTCAAAGATCATGGTCCTGATGTCGGACGGCCTGCCGAACGAGCAGGATACCCGTGGCAGTCTGTCCCTGATTGACCAGATGGACCCGCCGGCAGGCAGCCCGCAGAGCTGGGGCAGCGGCGGCAGCGCGCCATCGGACTACGCCCTGGCCATGGCCCGAATTGCGGCCAACAACAAGATCCGCATTTTTACCGTCAGCGTGGGTTCGGGTTCGGATCGCTCGCTGATGCAAAGTATTGCCGCGATCGGCGGTGGGCAGGAGTTCTACGCGGACGGGACGCCCGAAGAGTACACCAAGCAGTTGGAGGATATTTTCCGGTCGCTTGGAGGCAAGCGGCCCGTGGCCCTGATCGAGTAAACAACGCCTGCGGTGCGGGGCCGCTCAGGACCGCCCCCCGCACCGCCCGCCGCGCGGCCCCCGACGCGCGGCCGACTCCGGCATGGGGTCGGAGTGGAAGCTCACGACGAGCTTCACCTCCGCCCGCCAGCGGACCGCAAGGGAGACAGACGCAGTTGAACAAGGCCGTGCGTGTCATCGTCGTGAACACCGACGAAGAAGCAGCGCCGGAGCTGCGCGCCCTCCTCCTGAGCATCGAGGGTGTCAAGATCGTCGCCGAAATCGACGAGCCGGCCCTGGTCGAGCAGGCGTTGAACCAGTTCAGCGCCGATGTGCTCCTGCTGCACCTCGACCCGCACCCGGCCGTCATGATGGAGGCGATCACGCCCCTGATCACGGCCCGCAAGGATCAGCTTGCCGCCATCGCCATGACCGAGGACCGCGACGCGGAACTCGTCATGCGGGCGATGCGGGCGGGCATGCGGGAGTTCCTCTGGAAGCCGTTTCCGCCCGAGCAATTGGCCGACCTGCTGCGCCGCATCGGCAGTGAGGCACCCTCCGCAGGCCGGCGCGCCGGACGCTTGATCCCGGTGGTCGGCTGCTGCGGCGGCGTGGGGGTGACCATGATCGCCACCAATCTCGCGGCGGAACTCGCGCAACTCCCGGACTGGGCCGAGGGCGAGAAACCCCGTGTTGCGATCGTGGACCTCGACTTCCGGTTCGGGCAGGTGGCGATGTTTCTCGACGCGCAGGCCAACTACACCATCGCCGACCTCTGTGATTCGCCCGAGCATATCGAACGGCAGATGATCGACCGTGTCATGGTGAAGCATGCCAGCGGACTGCACGTGCTGGCGCACCCGGCCGACATCGAACAGGCCGAACGCATCAGTGCCGCGCAGTGTGCCGGCGTGCTGGCCGCTCTGCAGGAACACTACGACTTCGTGGTGACCGACGGACCGATCCGGTTCGATCCGACCGCGCGGGCGGTGTTTGACATGACCGACACCTATCTGCTGGTGCTGCAACTGCTGGTACCGCCGGTGCGTAACGCCGACCGGCTGCTCAATGAGCTGCGGCGCGGTGGTTACAACCTGGATCACGTGCGGCTGGTGTGCAACCGGTTCGGACGGGAGGCCGCGTACCTCGAACCGACGGACGTCGAGGCGACGCTGAACCGCAAGATTGCGTGGACCTTGCCCGACGAATGGAAGACCGCCAGTACGGCGACGAATGTCGGCGCGCCGTTGCTCGACTGCGCACCGAAATCACGCCTGCGGCAGGCGTACCAGCAAATGGCCCGCGAGATCGCCGGGGTGGTCCCGGAACCGGGCACCGGTCCCAGCGGGGAGCCGCAGAAGAAGGGCCTGTTCTCGCTGTTCGGTAGTTAACCGTAACCACGGACCCGAGGGCGCCACGCGCCGCGGCAGGAGTCGTTTCCGATGGGTTTGTTTACGAAAAAGCCCAGTGGACCCATGACGGACGCACCGCCACTCGCGGATCGCCCGGCGCCCCCGCCGCCGCCGCCCCGTGCGACACCGACCGCCGGTGACCGCCCCCCAGCGCCTCCGGCCGCGGCCAGCACCCCTCCGGCCGGTCCCCGTAAGCCGATCGCCCCGGCCGCACCGGGCCCCGTGACTCCGAAAGTGCCGCCCCCGACGAAACCGCGGCGGGATCCGGTGGAGGACGAACGCGCCCGGCGTTTCGGCGAGTTGAAGGTCGAAATTCACCGCAAGCTGGTCGACCAGCTCGACATGACCAAGCTGGCGCAGAACGTCACGGATGAGATCCGCGAGCAGGTGCGCGAGATCGTCAGCGCGCTGTGCGACGAGTCCGACTCGCTGCTGAATTTCAGCGAGAAACAGCGCCTGACGCAGGAAATCCTCGACGAGACGTTCGGCCTCGGGCCGCTCGAATCGCTGCTCAAGGATCCGGCAATCTCGGACATCCTGATCAACGGCCCGAAGCAGGTCTACATCGAGCGCGCCGGCCGCCTGGAGATGACCGACGTCAAGTTCAAGGACAACAGCCACCTGCTGCACGTGATCGACAAGATCGTCTCGCCGCTCGGGCGGCGGTGCGACGAGGTTTGCCCGATGGTGGACGCGCGGCTCAAGGATGGCAGCCGCGTGAACGCCATCATTCCGCCGCTGGCAATCGACGGCCCCTCGGTTTCGATTCGACGCTTCGGAGCCGACCCGATCACCTGGCAGGATTACTACCGGTACAAGTCTTGTGCTCCCGAAGTCGGCGCCTTTCTCGAGGCCTGCGTGCATGCCGGCCTGAACATCCTGATCGCAGGCGGTACGGGCTCGGGCAAGACGACCCTGCTCAACAACCTATCGACGTTCATCCCCGAGGATGAGCGCATCGTGACCATCGAGGATGCCGCCGAATTGCAACTGCGCCAGCCCCACGTGGTGCGGCTGGAGACGCGGCCGGCGAACATCGAAGGCAAGGGGCGTATCACGATCCGCGACCTGCTGATCAACGCCCTGCGCATGCGGCCCGACCGCATCGTCGTCGGCGAGTGCCGCGGTGGTGAGACCCTCGACATGCTGCAGGCGATGAACACCGGGCACGAAGGTTCGATGACGACGATTCACGCCAACAACACGCGTGACGCGGTGCAGCGCGTCGAGACCATGGTGATGATGGCGGGCTTCGAGCTGCCGACCCGGGCGATCCGCCAGCAGTTCGCCTCGGCGGTGAATCTCATCGTGCAGGCGGCCCGCCTGACGGGCGGCCCGCGCAAGATTATTGCCGTGACGGAGGTACAGGGGATGGAAGGCGACGTGGTCACCATGCAGGACCTGTTCAAGTTCGAACAGGACGGCGTGGGGCCACAGGGCAAGGCGTACGGGCGGCTCGTGTCGACCGGCGTACGGCCTGGTTTCCTCGACCGGATCAAGGCCTCGGGCGCGCACGTGGACAACGACTGGTTCCAGGCGCGCGACCTGGTCGTAGACGAAGTGTGAACGCCATGATTCCCATGTCGCTGGCATTCGACCCGGGCACGGCACTGACGGGCGGACTGCTCATTCTGCTGCCCCTGCTGGGTGCCGTCTTGCTGTCCTACGGCGTCGCCCAGGTGGCCTTCGACCTGCGCGCCAACGACAAGAAGCGGGTGCAGAAGCGCCTCCGCGGTGCCCCGCGCACCAGCGAAGACCGGCTCGACTTCACCCAGTTTCGCAAGCAGACCGCCGAAGCCACCGGGGCCCTCGCGCGGGCCTTCACGCGCCTGAGCTTTACCGCCCGGCTGCAGCGCACGCTGGAACAGGCGAACCTGCCGTGGTCCGCCTCGCAGACACTCGTGAACCTGACCGCTGTGGCCAGCATCCTGCTGGCGGCCCTGCTGGTCTTTGGCATCAGCCCGCTCGTCGCCGGCGGAGTCGCCGCGGGCGTGTTCATCCTGCCGCTGGTCTACTTCGGACGCTGCCGCAACAAGCGGCTCACGAAGCTCAGCAACCAGTTGCCCGACGTCTTCGAGTTGCTCAGCCAGGCCCTGCGTGCCGGCAACTCACTGGCGAGCGCCATGCAGGTCGTCGCCAAGCAGCTCCCCGACCCGGCCGGCACCGAATTCGGGCGTGTCTTTCACGAACAGAACCTCGGCCTGAAGATCGAGGATGCCCTGCGCAACATGGCGGATCGCGTCGACCTGCTCGATGTGCGGTTCTTCGTGACGGCCGTACTCATTCAGCGGCAGGTCGGCGGCGACCTGGCCGAGGTGCTCGACAAGATCAGCTCGGTGATTCGCGAGCGCATCCAGCTCTTCGGCACGGTGCAGGCCCTGACGGCCGAGGGGCGGCTCTCGGGCTACGTGCTGCTCGCGTTGCCGGTGCTGGTATTCTTCATTCTGATGTACGTGAACCCGGAGTACATGAGCATGCTCCTGATCGACCCGACCGGCAAAATGCTGCTGACGGTGGCGGTCGTGATGCAGCTCATGGGTTGGGCGCTGATCAAGAAGATCGTCAACATCAAGGTCTGACCGCGCTGCGGCGCAAACGGGAGATCCTCCCCATGCTCGTCAACCTGATCATCCTCAGCGTGCTCACCGTGCTCGCGGTTGGACTGATCGTCTACAGTCTCTGGCCCAAAAGCGGCATTGACGCCGGCGCCGTCAAGCGCCGCCTCGGTGGGCGCCGCGGAACCGATGAAGAGGCCCTGATTCGCGACCAGGCCAAGGCCACCGCTTCGAACAGTATCGTGCGCAAAGCCACGCCGATGTTCGCCAAGCTGGTCATGCCAGTCTCGGAGGAGCAACTTTCGAACCTGCGCCTCAAGCTTGCGAATGCGGGCTTCCGGCAACCGCAGGCCCAGACTCTCTTCCTCGGCAGCAAGACCTTCTGCGCACTCGTCGGGCTTGTACTCGGGCTGTTCGCAGCCATTGCCTACGGATGGAGCGCCACGATGATCGCCAGCGCGGCCGCCTTTGCCGCCGGCGCCGGCCTGATGATTCCCGACTTCTGGTTGAGCATGTCGATCAGCAGTCGGCAGCAGAAAATCCGCCACGGGCTCCCGGATACGCTCGACTTGCTGGTGGTTTCGGTGGAGTCCGGCCTGGCGCTCGACGCCGCCTTCAAGCGCGTCGGGGAGGAGATGTCACCCGTGCACCCCGAGCTGTCGGAAGAGCTCCGGATCGCCACGGCCGAGACACAGATGGGCATTCGCCGCAACGAGTCGCTCGAAAACATGGCGCGGCGCACCGGACTCGACGAGGTGCGCAACCTGGTGTCCGTCGTCGTACAGGCAGAGAAATTCGGCACGAGCATCGCCCGCGCCCTGCGGAACCAAGCCGATGCGCTGCGCGTCAAACGCCGTCAGGCCGCGGAAGAAAAAGCCCAGAAGACGGCGGTGAAGCTGATGATCCCATTGGTGCTGTTCATCTTCCCCGCGATCGGGGTGGTGGTGGCCGGTCCGGCCGCAATCAGTGCCGTGCGGGCATGGCAGGAGAATCCGAACCTCGGTGGCTAAGCCCATGGCACCGGCGGTTCCCCATTACCGCCGCGTCAGAGTGGCGGCACCATTGTCGACCGTGATGGTCAGTCCGAGGATACGGTAGATGTATGAGGCCTGGCCGGTGATGGTGTTCTCATCGGCGGACAGGGTGCCTTCGAAATTCAGACTGCCGCCCCCGAACAGGCCAACCCCTATACGGACACTCTGACCGTCGACGCGGGTGCTGGCAACCCGGAGCTGGCCCTCTACGGTCGTAGCGCCGAATTCGTATCGAACACTCGTGAGGCGTCCGGCGCTGTTGAACTGGAGGTATGTGGCTGAGATACCCGTCTCCTCCACGGTCGAGAGGCGCCACTCCCCTGCCAGCACGGCCTCCGGCGGCGGTTCACTCGGTGCAGGACAACCTCCTACCACGGCCAGCACGGCCAGGAGCACACCACCTAAACCGAAACTGCGACTATGCCTCATCGGTAGATCTCCCTGTGCATGCGGCGTCGGCCGCCCCGCGGTCGACGACACCCGCATGCTACGGCCAGCCAAGCTGCGAGCCAAGGACCGTGCTTGCCAGGCGGCACAACCGGACCCGGGCGCAGTGCGCCTACGGCTACCCTTTGAGCGCCGCAATGAACCCGGAGATATCAGCGAAATTCACCAGCCCATCCCCGTTCATGTCTCCGTGCAGCCAGGGGCAGTCGATCGGCCAGCCCTCCGGCCCGCCCGCCTTGATGGCCGCAATAAATCCGCTGATGTCCGCGAAATTGACCAGTCCATCACAATTCATGTCGCCCGGCCGCAAACCATAATCGAGCACGATCGTCGCATCGGCGAAGGCGCCCGTGGTCGGATCGGTGACGCGGAAGTCCAGCGTGTCGCGTCCCCGGGCACCGGCCTGGGGCCGCACGAGGCGGAAGGGTCCGTTATGCGTATCAACCACCTCGGCTTGTGCCGGGACGGATAGCAGGGTGTATACCAGCGTGCCGGGCGGCCGGTCGTACGCCGCCGGCAATTCAAGGATCAGTGGCGCCGTAACGGCTACCCGGCGCGTGTAGCCGAAGGCCACGGGACCTGTGGCCACGGGAGCACTCGCGGTTGCCGATATGGCGACGGGCTGCGGCAAGCTCCGCACCGTGGTGCCGTCGACGTAGTACGCTTCGCCGAAAACCTGCGACGGTCCGGCCCCGAGCGTGTGCCCATAGACGGTGAACGTCGCAGTGCTGGTTTCCGGCGCTGCGGCCAGCACGCGCCCATTGTGCACGAGGCGCAGCTCGCGGGGTGTCGTACCGGTGGACACGAGGTCAAATGTCAGCGCGGTGGTGAGTGCTCCATTGGATGGCCCCGTTACCGTCACACCGCGGCTGCGATTGTCTACCCACAGACTGCCGAGCCAGCGCCCCGTGGAGCGCCACAGGCGGTTGTCGTACGCCAGCACGCGTACGTCATGGAAGCCATCGGACAACTCCCGAGTGTCCAGCTCAAAGTTCCCGCCGGGTGGCACCGTCGCGGTGAGCACCCCATCAATGAACAAGTCGAACTGCGTGATCTGCGCGCCCAGGTCAGGAGACGTTGCGGCCGGAATCAGTGTCAGAAAACCACTCGCGGGCGTTGCCGGCAGTCCGGCGACGGCGACATTGGGCAGGCGTCCGAAGGGACGCGTGACCGGATCTCCATACAGCAGCATCTGAAACGGCAGGAACTGCACGGTCCGGTACACCGCTTCACCGAGCGACAACCCGCGGAAGTACAAGTAGTGCATGCGGGCATGGGGGAACTTCCCGAGATAATTGCAGGGTTCTTCGACTGCCCCCCACGAACCGCTCGCCCCTTTTGTAATCCAAGCCGACACCTTGCTCTGGCTGGTCGTATCAAAACGCGCGGCGAAACTCGTCAAGTGCTCGCAGAATGCACCGAGCAACAGCGTGAAATTGCCGCTGACAATGTTCAATGATGCGGCCCCGGTCATGATTCCCAGCACATCGTGCTGGCCGGTGGGCAGCGTGCCGGTCAGGATCTGGGCAAACCCGCCATTGTTGTTGATGGAAGCAGCGGCGGTGGTGTACTGCCCCGCGGCCGCACGTACATTGCGGTCCGGATCGGCCGTATTGTTCATGAAGTAATATGTGCCGGAAGGCAGGGCTCCGTCCGCGGCGTTCGAACGATCGATCATGGTTCGCAGTTGCTCGACGGTGTTGCCCTGGCTGCCGGTGTAGCCCAGCAGCGCCGCGAGCACATACCGCCGGGCGTTGGCCGAGGTACTCGGAAAGCCGCCGAGCCAGGCCACCTGCCCATTGAATGCCCGGATATCCGTCAAAGCCGTGTAGTAACCGTTGCCGGCCTCGACGTTCAGGGCTCCCGCCAACACCTCATCCAAACGGTGGGTGAGGTAGTAGGCCCCGGAAATCGAGATACGCCGTACCGGCGCGCCGATATCCTCGCACCCGGTGCCGTAGACCGTGCCGGCCGGGATGGAAACGAAGTAGTCATTTGTCGGCGCGATGACCACGTAGTCGATGTGGGTCTCGAGTTGAGCGTGCGCGAGAGTACCAAGAAAAGCAGCGCGGTTCTCGGCGGCAAAAGTAGCGATATCGACCGCTCCCGGGCGCATATAAAGCACATTTCGATCCGGAATGTTTCGTACTGACCGGTAATAATTGCCGATGTGCAACGCATCCGGGTTCGAAGGATCGATGATCAGGAGCACATTTTCCGGGCTGCCCCCGGCGAAAGCCAGCCCGGCGGCGGCAGCGCCTCCCCAGAGCGCAACGATGAACGTACGGCGGTTTGCCGTCCTCATGCCCATGCCGATCATCCTTTGGCGCGCTGGACGCTGCGATCCGTTCAGGCGCAGGCGCGTCGCCCGACACCCGGGAACTTCCTCCGATCGTACGATCCTATGCTGCCAGATTGTGCCGGGCGAGACAAGTCCGCACACCCCGCCGAGGTGGTGCTGTCTGTGCATTTTCATGCCGTTGCCGACACCTGTACGTCCGAGAATTCGCGCTCGCTCCACGAACGTGCATTGTCCGGCTCCTGTGTGTGCATAGAATACGCAGGGGCATGAGGTTTAGGCGCGCGGATGGGCACTGCATGACCGGCAAGCCGCATCGGTCCGAGCGTGAGCCGCCTGCGCCTGTGGTGCGCCCTCCGTCACCGATACCGGCACAGGTGGCGGAAGCCCGACAGAGTGCGGTTTTAGCCGACCTTGATACGCAACTGATGCTCCAGGTGCGCGGCGGGGATCGCGACGCCGCCGGCGCGCTGATTCGCCGCAACACAGAGCGTGTGGCGCGCTATATCAGTCGCCTCGTGCGCGATGAGCGTACCGTAGAAGACCTGACCCAGGATGTCTTCCTGCAAGCCCTGCGACAAGCCGAGCGCTACGAGCCCACAGCGCGCGTCTCGACCTGGCTCTATCGCATTGCGACCAACACCGCCCTGAATTACCTGAAACGCCCGAGCGTTCGGCAGCGCCCCATGTTGGAGGAGCGCGACACCTTCGACGTGCCGGATTGCCGGTTGGCGCCTCCCGATCGCCAGATGTCGCTCGATGAGCTCCGGGACCGCGTCGCTGCGGCAATTGACAGCTTGCCCGTGAACCAGCGGATCGCCCTGACACTCTTCCAGTATGAGGACTGCTCCTACGAGCAGATCGCCGAAGTGCTGAACGTCACGATCGAGGCCGTGCGCAGTCTTCTGACCCGGGCGCGGACAAGTCTGCGGACTGCGCTCGGAGACCTGATGCAGCCGGAGTAGGGCTGTGACGCGGCCGCGTCACGACTTGCCGCCACGGAAACACACATGTCAACCGACGGGCCGTCTGCGCATCTCGACGCCAATACAGCCGCCGACCTGCTGCGCGGACATCTGTCGCCGGGCCAAGCCGCCGCCTGGCAGGCCCACCTCAGGCAGTGCGTCGCATGTCGTGCGATTGTCGCAGAAGAGCGCGCCTTGCATGGCATGCTCGCTCTTGGGGACATCGCGCCGCGCGCTGCCGGGACCAGCGTTACCCGTGGTGACTTCAGCATCACGTTGGATCGAGCCAGCCATTCGCGCCCCTGGTACATCGCTCTGGGATTCGGTGTCGCCGCGAACCTGCTCATGACCCTGAGCTGGATGTGCTACCCGCCCCCGGTCACCGTAGCGGGTTCCGTCGAACGCGAACTCGCTGCGGAATTGGGCGTACCGCCCGAAGTGCAGGAACAGGTGGTGCGATCACTCGCACAACTGCGAGTGTTGACCGCCGACTCATGGGTTGCCGACGATCTCGAAACCGCGCGCGCACTGGCGAAGCTCATCCGGGAATTCCCGCATTAGGGGCGGAGTACGTTACACATGCTGCGGGCATTGACCATCCTCACCCTCGTGGCGGCCGTGGGCGGCGGCGCATTCACCGCCCACGCTTACTTACGACGGCCGACGGTGACCAATGGCTCTTGGCACACCTGGTCGGAACTCACACCGACCGAGCGGCAGGGCTGGATCGAACGCTACAAGGAGCGTGCGGCCAGCGGTGATATCATGCCGGTCCTTGCTCAAGCCCGGGTCTTCGCCGCCCTGCCTGCTACGGAACAGGACCACCTGCGTGAGGTGGCCAAGGTGATCGCGGAAACCCTGGCAGCCATGCCGGCAGCGCGGCGGCGGGAACTGCTCCTCATGCCGCCCTCCTCACGCGCGTGGCACCTTTTCCAGCAGCTCGCGGACACGCGCCCCGAGCTACTCACAACCTTGCACCCGGCCCCTGCGCAACCTTGATGCGCGCCGGTTCCGGCACCGGCGCCCTGTACGGGGGGGTACAGCGCAAGTACGATTCCGCCCGATAAGCCCTGAAGGCCTTCCGTCTGGCGCCGCCGTGCGCGCGGCGGGCTGACCCGGCCACCGTTCGAACTGCCGGGCCGCCCACAGACGTGGTACGCGTGCCGGAGGAAACGCATGCGCAGTGCAGCGTCACGTGGGTTCGGCTGGACCGTCACCCTGCTCATTCTCGCGGCGGGCTGCGTCCCCGGTCCTTCCGATCTACCAGCCAACCGGGATGTCGCTCCCGGTTGGCAGGCCGAGTTCCTCGCGAGCGGCCTGGGTCCGGTCAGCGCGATCGCGGCGGCCGGCGATGGGCGTGTGTTCTTTGCCGAACGCACTTCCGGCCAGATCCGTGTGCTGCGCGACGGCATCCTGCAGACAACCCCCGTCGCGACGCTCCCGGTCAACGCAGCCGGCGAGCGGGGCCTCCTGGGTCTGGCGCTGCACCCGCGTTTCGAGGTAAACGGCCGCTTGTACGCATTCTACACGCTCGGACGCCGCGGCCCCCACGGATGATCCACGCGCGGTGCTGGATCAGCGCATCGTCTACTTCGAGGTTGATGCGGAGTTGGATGTGGCCTTGGGCGGCGAGGTGTTCGTAGCCGCGTTTCCAGTCGGTACCGGTGTGACGCGGCTCGGCGGCCAACTCGGGTTCGGGCCCGACCGGACGCTCTACCTGTTGCTCGGCGATGGGGGCGGCGTGGAACTCGCCCAGGATCCCGACTTTTTCCCCGGCAAGGTGCTGCGCTTCAACGACGATGGCACTATCCCGACCGACAACCCTGGCGCGAACTCACCGCTGTTCGCACGCGGACTGCGCGCACCGCGCGGGTTGGCTTTCGATCCGGTGAGTGGTGAGGGTTTCTTCGCGGATGACAGCGGTAATTCCCATGAGGTGAACCGACTCGTCCCCGGAGCCAACTATGGTTGGCCCAGCGTCGTAGGTGTGGCCAACACAGCCGCGGAACGGGAGTTCGTCCGCGTTACACAGAGTTACCGCGATCCAATCCTCGCTACGGATACACCGATTGTCGGGGCGGCATTCAACCCTGGTAACAAGTACGGGTTGGAAGTGGCCGGCCGGCTCCTGTACGGCGTGGATGAATTGCACCAGGTGCGCGCACTGACGTTATCTGATTCACGTTTGCTGGCGGCCGGCAGCGCGCCTTTCCTTGGGAACCTGCCCGGGGAAATCCGTGCCGTGGCCTTCACGCCACCTGGCACGCTCTACCTCGCGGTCGGATCCTCCATCGTACGCATCGTGGAGTATCACCTCTAACCAACGCGCAGCGCACCGCGGGACGGTTGGTGTCAATCATGCCCGCTTCCCACTGTGGGCTTCGCCACTGCTCAGCGCAGGGGCCCCCGATCGATGCCACCGGGTACAATCCGGTTCGGCCGCCCCCCCTCGCAGCGCTACTTCGAAAGCTCTGTCGTCAATTCCTGCACCGCCTGCAGCCAGTCGCCCTGTGCATCGCCCGGCGCGCCATTGCGTCGCTGAAAGATCTCGTACGCACGGGCGCGAATCTGCTCTTCGGTGAGAGTCACTGGCGCCTGCCGAGTTTTGGTGATGGATGATGCCGATGTGGTGGCGCCGGTCGTCGTGCCGCCCTTGGAACTCTTGGTGGAGGTTTTACGGGTTGAAGAAGCTGCCTTGGCCATGATCTTACGACTCCCTCTTGGAATCTCTGCGCCGCGCCCGGGTCCGTGGGGCGGCCTACCGTGGGTGGGTCGACGCGTGCCGAACGTCGGACCTCGATGTATGTGCACATTGTAGTCTAACACGGCTCCGACGGGTACTCACCATGAGGGTGCGCCGCTTGCGTTTCAGACCTGTGACGGGATGAGTTCGTTCTCCATGGCCTCATTCGCACACGCTCACGGCTGAATCGGCCAGGTTCAGCCACGGGCATTCACATTCAGGAAATGAGTTTGCCAGGCGTGCAGGAGGAGTGCCAACTCCTCGGCTGAAATGCCCAAACTGGTCGGGAGCGTTACCGAGGTCTCCTCGCCAGCTTCGCGGGCACGCGCGAGCGCCGCCCCACGCAGTTCAACCACAACATGCCGACGCATCGAGACGATGCTCCGCCGCACCTCGACCACCTGGATCATGGCGATGTCGTTCCAGGCATAGCGCCGGACGCGAAAAGCAACTCCTAATGCGAGGCCGGTGGGACCGGCGTGCAGGAAGCCCGCCCGGGGATGCAACCCCATGGCGGTCAGTACGGCGGCGGTGCCAAAGAAGATCAGCCCAAAGCGCCCGTGCGGATTTCCCTGGGCCAAGGCAACCCCACTCGCCACCGCGACGAACAGGCACACTCCCAGCACGGCGAGACGGCCCATGCGCGGTGGGCGGAGCCAAAGCTCGGTGATGCGATTCGGCAGATGGTCGGCGGCGCGGCGAGCCATAGGGGCGGCGGGTCGGCCCGGCGACGTGAAACGTCCCGGGCCGTGCAACCGTTCCTCAGCGGGCCAGCGGGGCGCGCCGCGCCCAGAGCAGCCGGCTGTCCTTTTGATCCTTGAAGAATACAGCCACATCCGTCGGCTGCAATTCCGCTGAAAACTGCCGGAACTGGTCAGACTGCAACTGATCCGCCGTCCGTTTGTCCGCATACGCGTGAATGAAGACGACGTTTGCAACGCGCTTCGTCTCGAAATTCGTCAGGTACAGGTACGGGGAGGTATTGTGAACCTCGCAGCGGAACTCGCTGTCGCCCGCCTCGATGGCGGAGAACTCCAGCATGTCAAGCGAGGCCATCCGTGCGCAGCCACCCACCAAAACCAAGGTAGCCAGCACCAGGCACGCGGCGGCATTTCGCATACGATCAACCCTCACTGTGTTCATGACTCTTCGGTTCCTGCTCATCCGCAACACACGTCGCTCGACAAGCTCCACGGCCGTCTCGATCACCGATCTCACGTAACTCCACAAGCTCCCTACCGCGACCAGCGACCTTCCGCATCCGGCAAGGCCGGGAACTGCGCGTGCGGCTCCGCCTGGTACCAGTACGAGACCGAAGCGAGGTCATCGGTAAGCGGCTGAAACTTCGAGTTCGGCCACCAGCCCAGCGCCTGGATCGTCACCCGTAGCGCCTTGCGAAAGCGGATCGGATCCATGATGTGCCAGCGATACAGCCCGTAGCGCGGCACCTCGTTGTCTACGTGACGAACCAGCGGCAGACCCAGGAACGGGGTTGAGTACGGCTCCTCGCGGTTATCGGGCCCGTAGAAGCCCCACGCCCCGCCAAAGTAATCCTCAGTCCCGGTGCCGCAAATCGTCGGATACTCCCCGTCGTCGTCGAGGAAAAACTTGATCTCGCCTTCGCCCCACCAGCCATTGGAAAACTGCGTCCAGGCGATGTACGTACCCACATAGTGCCCGCGTCCCGTCACGCCATCGAGCAGCGTGTGCTCGGGTTGTTCACGCGTCGTCAGGGTGCGGCGCCACTGGGCGTGGAAATAGGCGGCCGACTCCGGTACCGGCCGCAAAGCGTAGGTGATCTGGTAGAAAAAGCCGTTCATCGCATCACGATGCTGATTTTCGATGGTGATCTTCGCGGAGCGCCGGAAGGGCATCGGCCAGTAGCTGTTGAGACCACCGGCTGGATTCACCGCGATCGGCAACGAGTTGATTTTCGCGCGCAACGCGTGGCCGCAGCAGAAGAAATCTCCGAGCGGGGCTTCGACGGAGGGGGTCGCTTCGCCATCCCAATAGATTCGCAATACGAAGTCGCGAAAAACCTTCGGATCGACGGTGATCCAGATGTGCTGGATCATGCCGGGCCCTTCTATCTCGGCAATCGTGCGCGTCTCGCCCGCTTGCAGTTCGATGCAGGGTTTGACCTTCCAGCCCTTGCCCAGCTTGCTTGCAGGATTATTGGTCTCGGGCGTCTCGTGCGCCCCGCCGCCCACGGCACCGGTGGGATTTTCGGCGCTGATCGAGCGCGTCTCGGCGTCGTCCAGCAACGGAATATTTCCCAGACCCAAAGAAAACGATGCGAGCGGATCGACCATGGAACGACACTCCTCCAAAGGATGGTCCGAGTTTCGAATGCCGCCACTGTGCGCAGCGCAGGGAATTTTGGCAAGCCGGACGTGCTTTGTTCCAACCCTGTGACGCGCCCTGGGTCGCTATTGCCCGGGGCAACAATTCCCGCTTGCGATTTCCGCCAGGAAAGAGGTATGCTTGGTAGCGGAGTTGAGGAACAGCAGGTCGCACCCCCGGTCTGAACGTGCCGCACGTCTTGCAGACGTGGGTGGTGCCGAGGATTTCCCCGACGGCCCAGCCCACGCTGAAACACAACGCCGCCGCGGATCAAGGAGTCTCACAGAGATGATGCGAACCCCGTTTCGCGTGGTCGGCTACTTCGTGGTAGCTGTGACCGCGCTCAGTATCGTTGCGCCGGCCTGGGCCAATCCCAAAGTCGACGCCCTACCCATCGTACGCATTGCACCCCTTGACCTCACCGTGGTGCGCGCCGAAGACGAGGCCCGTTCCGCTGAAGGGCTGGCTCCGCGCTTCGCTGTTCCTCACCACGTTGTCATACGGCCCGACACCGACGGGGTCTGGAGTGACAAGGGTGATGTCAACCGCCTGTGGCAATTGCGTATCACCTCACCCGGGGCCCTCTCGTTGAACCTCGGATTCACGGCGTTCTACCTGCCGGAAGGCGCCGTTCTGCGGCTCTACGCGGTGGATGGCAGCTACAATATCCGCCCCCTCACGGCGGGAGACAACGCCGCACACGGTGAATTCTGGTCACCGGTCCTGTTGACGGACGACATGATCGTCGAACTTGAGCTGCCCGAGAAGCAGGTCGAGCAGCTCGTGCTCGAACTTGGATCCATCAACATCGGCTACCGCGGGTTCGGCGAAAACACCGAGCGCGCCGGCGCCTGCAACGTCGATGTGGTGTGCCCGCTCGGACAGGGCTGGGAAGACGAGATCAACTCCGTCGCCGTGATCTCGACCGGCGGTTCGCTGTTCTGCTCCGGATTCATGGTGAACAACACGGCTCAGGATCAGACCCCCTTCTTCATGACGGCCGCCCACTGCGGCGTAAACTCGGGCAACGCGGCCTCGCTTGTGGTCTATTGGAACTACCAGACGACGACCTGTGCCGGTCCCAGAGACGGTCAGCTCGTCGATTGGCAAACCGGTTCGATCTTCCGCGCGTCGAACAGTACCAGCGACTTCACCCTGGTGGAACTGGTGCAGGCCCCGAACCCCGCATGGGAAGTGACCTTCGCGGGCTGGGACCGCAGCAGCAACGACCCGCAGTGGTCCGTCGCCATCCACCACCCCCGCACCGATGAGAAGTCGATCAGTTTCGACTATGACCCGGGCACGACCACCAGTTACCTCGGTACGACCGTGCCCGGCAACGGCACCCACATCCGCATCGGCCAGTGGGAAGACGGCACGACCGAACCCGGCTCATCCGGCTCGCCGCTTTTCAACCAGAACCACCAGGTTATTGGCCAGCTTCACGGTGGCTACGCCTCCTGCACCGTCATCGACGCGGATTGGTACGGTCGCTTCTCCGTTTCGTGGGACGGCGGCGGCACGCCCGCCACGCGCCTGCGAGACTGGCTCGACCCGCTCAATACCGGCCAGATGACGATCAACACGCTCTCCGCGCGCGGCATCACGGTCACGCCCTCGAACGAGGTTCTGCATCTGGGTGTGGTCGGCGGACCGTTCACCGATGACACGTACGCCTACACGCTCGCCAACAACACGCCGGACCCGGTGGACTACACCGTCCACTTCAACTACGGCATTGGCTTGCTGATGAATGGCGGCCCCGGTCCGCTCGGCGGCACGCTGGCCAGCGGCGCGAGCTTCCCGCTGACAATTACACTCGGCCCGGCCATCTATGCCCTGCCGGCCGGCTTGTATGAAGAAGAGCTGGTCGTCACCAACGTCGGAACCGGCGTCGGCCGCACAATTAAGCACAAGGTCGAAATCGGCCTCACCGCCATCACGGTGACCCCGGCCGATGGCCTGACGACGGGCGGCCCGCTGGGCGGTCCCTTCAACGGATTCATGAATTACACGGTCACCAGCACGCGGCCTACACCCGTCACGGTCAACGTCGCGGGCGACCAGGGCTGGATCGCGATCAACGGCAGCAATGCCCCGGCCGTGTTTACACTGACGGGCATTGGTGACAGCGCAAACGTTACGGTCGCGATCGACAACTCGGCCACGGGCCTGAGCGCCGGACTGTACGCGGGTACTGTCACCTTCACGAATGCGGCCGGCGGCGCCGGCTCGACCGCGCGCGCCGTTTCGCTCGACGTGGGCCGGATCGCCTATGCGGCCACGGACGTGCCGCAGCCGATCCTCGATAACACGACCATTTACAGCTACATCGACGTCCCGGATTCCTTCTGCATCGGCGACGTCAACGTTGACATCAACATCACGCACACCTTCATCGGCGACCTGATCGTCGAACTGCGCTCCCCGGACGGCACGGAAGTGCGCCTGCACAACCGTACCGGCGGTAGCGCCGACGACATCGTTGTGACGTTTGACGATGACGGCGACGGCCGACAGCCGGACGGCCCCGGCGCCCTGGCCGACTTCGACTTGACACAGGCGCAAGGCGTGTGGCGCCTCCGCGTCTCCGACCTGGCGGGTGCCGACGTAGGGACGCTTAACAGTTGGACGCTGCGCGTGGCGCCCACGACAGGCAACTGTGAACCGCCGATCCTGATCTACAGCGAGACGCTGGATCAGAATCCGGGTTGGACGACGGAAGGCCAGTGGGCCTTCGGCCAGCCGACCGGTGGCGGCGGATCGTCGGGCCTGCCCGACCCCACCTCGGGCTACACCGGTCCGTACGTCTACGGCTATAACCTGGCCGGTGACTATGTGAACAACATGCCGGCGTACCACCTCACTTCGACGCCCTTCGATTGCACCGGGCTTACCGGCGTGCAGTTCCGGTACTGGCGCTGGCTGAACGTCGAGACGACCACCTACGACAAAGCCACCGTGTATGTGAGCATCGACGGCGTGAACTGGGTGCAGGTGTGGCAGAACCCCGGCCGTATCACGGACAACGCCTGGACGCAGATGTCCCACAAGATCAGCGCGCTTGCTGACAACCAGCCGACTGTGTACCTCCGCTGGACGATGGGGCCGACAGACAGTTCGCTGATCTTCTCCGGCTGGAACATTGACGACGTCGAGATCTGGGCCCAGCCCTCCACGCCGCCCGTCCAATACTGCCCGGGCGACATGAACTGCGACACCCTGGTCAACTTTGCCGACATCAGTCTATTCATCGCCGCCTTGAAGACCGCCGATCCGGCGACCTGGCCCTACGATCCGGCCGGCGGCGTATGCGCCCATGCCAACGGTGACATGAACGGCGACAGTCTGGTGAACTTCGCCGACATCAGCGGCTTCATCGCGATGATCAAGAACGCGCCGGAGCCCTGCACGACAATCGTGCCCTAACCCGGCTGGGCCAAGCCAACTCCGGTGCACCGTCACCGGGGAATGGTCCGTCCAACTTGAACCGGCCCCGGCGGCTGCCTTCCTGGTACCGCCGGGGCCGGCCCCTGTTGGGTCGGTGGGGTCCAGGGCGGGGGTAAATGGGTGCTTCCCGAACCCCATTCCGTGCGCGCACGAAAAACACACCCTCCGACCCCGGATCCGGGTTTCAGGGGTCTTGCCGCCGTTTGCGCCGAAGGTACAATCGGGGCAGGTTTGGAAAGCACGATCGGGTCTTCGAATGCGGCGACCTTCTCATGTTCCGCAGCAACGTCCCCCTCGCAGCGCCTGCCGACGGGCTAGCGTAGCCCCTTTCACTGGACCCTGAAAGTAAATGCCGGGTCGAAGCGCCATCGATTGTCAGGAGAATCCTCGATGGGCAAGAAGTTGTATGTTGGGAACCTGTCCTACAATGTCACCGGCTCCGATCTGGAGGAGCTCTTTTCTGCCCACGGCACCGTCGAGTCGGCGCAGATTATCACCGATCGCGAAACCGGCCGCAGCAAGGGCTTCGGCTTTGTCGAGATGAGCTCGCCCTCCGAGGCGGAGGCCGCCATCTCGGCCCTCAACGGCCAGCAGCATGATGGCCGCACCCTCACCGTCAACGAGGCCAAGCCGAAGGAGAGCCGCGGCGGCTTTGGTGGTGGTGGCGGTGGTGGCGGCCGTGGTGGCTACGGCGGCGGCGGCGGCGGCCGTGGCGGCTACGGCGGCGGTGGTGGTGGCGGCGGCGGCCGACGCTACTAAGTCAATCGCTTTCCGCACCCAAGACAAGTACCCAATGCGGCCCGTGCGTGTTCACCACACGTACGGGCCGCTAGTTTGGTAAAACCCCTTTACGCCGCCAGTGCGCATTGGACAGAACCGTAACCGTCCGGCGAATCCCGTCTTCAATTTGGCGGCGCGTTGAGGCACCATGCCTGCCCGAGAGGAGGCGTGGCGCATGGCGAAGGTGGCAGCGCGGGATTTGGAGAAGGAGGCGTTGTGCCGGGGCCGGCTTCACAACGCGCACCGGCCACATCAAGGGCTCGACAACCGGACGCTGCCTGAGGCCGCGACCGGACCGCCTGAAGACTTGGCGGCCGAAGCCGCACCGGAGCTTGGCCGGGTTCGCTGCCAGCGTTCGCTGGGCGGACTGCTCCGGCACTACTAACGCGCTGCTTGAGCGGCACGCGTGCGCCGCCACACGTGTGACTAGGAGGCGCGCCGTTATCGCGCGCTCGTGGTACCATTACCGCCGCTGAGCCGTGCGCTGCGACTGATTGGGCACACTGCCGGCCCTCATCCGGGGCCACGGTCAATCTCCGGCAGCAGCTTCCATTGCGCGCATCCGGGGCCCGCCGACATTTTGGCCCCACGCTCACGGACCTGCGCGCAGCGCGAGCAGCGCTCGCCCGCCCATGTGATCGAGCAGATCTTGGTCTTCAAGGATCACTGGATTTTCGAGATCACTGGCGGCCGGCAGTTGGCGGATAGCGGCTTGCCCGAATGACCACGCGACTGGCGCTGCCAGCAAGAAGTCGCCTCAGCCCTTCGTCCAGTTCTCCACGCGCAGGCCGGACACGCGGCGAAACTCGCGTTCGTTGTTCGTGACGACGGTGGCCTTGAGTGCGACCGCGTGCGCGGCGATCAGCGTGTCGAGCGGGCCAATTGGTGTGCCGGCCCGCTCGAGGTCGGCACGGATGTCGCCATAGGTCGCGGCGGCTTCATGGTCGAACGGGCAGATCTCCAGCGGCGCGCAGAAATGCGCGAGCGCCACGGTGTTGCGCTCGGGGTCGCGGCTCTTCGCTACGCCGCACCGCAACTCAGCCAGCGTGATGGCCGAGATGCCGACCGTCCCGATCTTGCGCCGGCGGAGGCGACCCAGTACCGCTGGCGCCCGGCCGCGGATCAGCTCGATGCAGATGCTCGTGTCGAGCAGGAAGCGGATCACAGGCTTTCGCGCTCTTCAGCTTGAGCGGGCTGATCACGTTCGCCCATGAAGTCCTCGGTGAAACGCTCGATGCCCCGCGCGAGCAGATCCCAACCCTTTCGACGCGGGTACAGAATCACCATGTCGTCGACCTTGGTGATGAAGACCTCGTCTTCGTCGAAGCGGTACTCCTTGGGCAGCCGCACCGCCTGGCTGCGTCCGTTGGTGAAGAGCTTGGCCGTATCCATGGCAACCTCCGATGATATATACTATGGTGTATTCCGCCGCGGTCAAGCATTCGCACTCGAATCGCCGCTTAATCGTAAGCCGTGTAATTTCAGTCATTTGCGCCGATGTTAGGGTCGCACGTCGCGACGCTCTCACGCTCTCACTCTCGGTCCCGGCGAGAGAGTCACGCCGCATCACCGTAACCGTCCGTCCGAAAATAGCTTGCGTTACTTGTATCGAACTCCCGGCGTTGGCTCTCGGTTCCGAACGCGTGTGGTAACCAGGGCCCCGAGAGCGGTTCAGAGAGTCTGAGAGTTAGGGTAAAACGAACCGAACATACTCTCGGATCGGTTCACAAGGCGGTGTGACAGAGACGCGGTCGCGTTTGTAAGAGATTGCCGCAACCGGCGTTGCGCGCGGCGGCGCTCTCCAACGAAAAAGCCCACCTCGTTTTGAGGTGGGCTTCGTATCTCCCCGATCGCAACCCACTTCATAACCACTCTAAGTACGTTGGGGCCGAGAGTGGCCCAGAAAACGGCTTAACAGCCCCGGTTTGGAGGGCCGTGGCCTGCCGGGACGGGTCGCGGCCTTGGCCGGTGACCGGGGTGGCTTGCGGCCGGGAGCGGGCGACGCCCGCATTGCTCGCGCGCCGCTTCTTTCCTCGAATCCCGCGATGCAGCCTTCAGCGCCACACCTCCTCTCGGGAGGCATGGCGCCTCAACGGGCCGGCGAATTGAAGACGGGATTCGCCGGACCCATACGCCCTGCCGCAGGCGGAACGAGAGCGCACGCATCGCAGCACCTCCTTGCGTCGCAAACTGCTATTATGGCGTGCGCGCTTACGGTGCTGGGCCTTACCTTCAAATTGCTCGAGTCGTCACCTGCGAACGGCGAGCGCAACGAGCGAGTTGCCGTTTCGGTTCAGTGCGCAGCAGCCCCGTCTCCCGGTTCCGATGCAGGTTCAGGCTGACCCGCCAGGAGCCGTCCAAGGCGCTCACGCACACCTTCCGCGTCCTCGCGCCGGCCGCTCCTATCGAGCATTTCCGCGTACATGCGCAGTGTCATCGCAAACTCACCGACTTCGCAAGGCATGGCAGCCTCGAATACCGCAATCGCCTTACGGTACATTAGGTCCGCTTCGCCAGTGTCGCCGTGGAGCACGTCAAGCCGCCATGCCAAAGCCGTCAATCCCGTTCCGCCGCCCGGGCTGCCCTCCCTGGCGGCATGTTCGTAGATGCTCACGCTGCGGCGCACAGCCTCCCTTGCTGCCTCCATCCCTCCGCGCCGCGAGTGGAAGCTGGACAACGAGTAGAGCGCCGCCGCCACCTGCAATGCGCGCTCGCCATGCGCGACCTCAAGGACTCGAATCGCATGCCGGTGCTGCTCCTCTGCGGCCCGATAGTCGCCGGCACCCTCGTAACGGCCCGCGAGGCGCCAATGCATATCGGCTGCAACGTCGGGCGCGCCCGCCCCCGTCGCCTCTGAGACCTCGAGCCAGCGGCGCGCCGCTTGCACAACGGCTTCGTCGTCGTGCAAAAGACCGCAGAGGTAAACAACCTGTTCGAATGCAGCGAGCTGCCATGGGCTGTCAACGGAGTCGCATTGCTCGACGATCGCGAGCGCGCGACGAACCAGGCGTGTCGCCGCCGACACGTGCGGCTGCGGCCTGTCGACGCAGCCATCAGGATCAAGTATCGGCGCTGGTGTCAATCTGAGTAGGACATGCTCGCGCGCGGCGCCTAGCAGCACGGGAACCAGGTCGATGTGGTTCGCACCGGCTGCACTCTCAATCGCGGACACCGCGCAAACATAGAGATCCTCGGCGCTCACTCGGCGCAGGTGCCTCAGCCGTGCGAGTTCGCACAACGACGCAACCAACTTCCGGTACGCGGAAGCGCCCTGCTGCTCGAGATGCGCAATTCGAATTGCATACAAGTGCTCCATGTGAAGGAAGACTTCGCCCATCGTGCCGCGTGTGCCTCTGAGCCCGATGGGATCACCGATCGAGAGCAGGGCATGGTTCGCCAGCGTATCGGCGACTCGCCGCAAGTCCACGGCTTCATAGAGATGCCCTCTCTGGTTCGTGTCTGCAAGGAGATAGAGCGTCGAAGCGGCGCAAAATGACGGCGCGAAAACTTCCCCATCGAGGTCCAGTGCGTTGTGGAGTCGCGACATCGCAAGCTCCAGATCGCCTCTCTCGATAGCGATCCGTGCTTCGTCCACTTCGCGCGCCCATCGCATTGTGCGGTCGGCCACGATCGCGGAATCAGAGGCAGCTGGCGCCGCTGCAGCAATTGCAGCCGCGAAAGCGGCCGCAATCCACGGATTAAGAGGAGCATGTGTAGCTGCCATACTGAACGTCACCTCCGCTGACGAGGCTTGCGATGCTGCTCAGCCCACTCGCGGGCTTCGCGCTGTGCTTGCTGCGCTGGTGTCTCATAATCCGCAATAAACTTGGCCGCCTGCGCACAGATTTTGCGCTCTTCCTCAGTGCATTCTGTGAAGTATGACGGGGGCACAGGCTCGTTCTTGTCTTTTTCCATTGTTGCTCTGAAGTTCTTGCCGTACGCCGCACACGAGGCTATCTCAAAACCTCTGAAAGCAAGAGAAGCGTACAGGTCATATGCAAGAAGCCGCTGAACAGGCAGCTCGACTTCTCCCAACGGATGCAGAGCCGACGGTAGTTCTGGATCCAGGAGATCGTCCGCTCCACCGTCCAGCCGCCGCTTGGCGCGCTGCAGCGGCCGGGCGGTCCTGTGTCACATTCTCCGGCTTGCGGTTGCCGCGATGCGGCGCGATCATTTCCATGCCGCGCTGTGCGAGCTCTTCGTCGAGCTTGTCGCTGTCGTACGCCTTGTCGCCGATCACGCGCGGCGGCGTCTCGCGCGTCAGCACGAAGTCGAACAGCGCCTGCACGCAGCGGCTCTCGTGGGCGTCCGCCGGCGCGGTATCGATCGCCACCGGCAACCCGCGAGCATCGACCAGAACCATGATTTTCACGCCTTTTCCGAGGTGGCCGCGCTGATCCCATCACCGCCGCCCCGGGCCTTGGCGAAGGTGCCGTCGATGAAGCATTCGTACACGCGGTACGCCGCCCGTTCGACCAGGGCGTCCGGCGGCCCGCATGGCCTGCTCAAAGAGCCCTTCGCGCGTCCAGCCGCTGGAACCAACGGTGCACCGTGGCCCGCGCGCCGAACTCGCGCGGCAGGTCCTTCCACTTCGCGCCGTTGTCCAGCATCCAGAAGATGCCGCGCAGCGTCCGCCGCTTGTCCGCGACGGGCCGTCCGCCCTTCGGACTCTTCGGCCGATCCGGAATCCTGTCCGCCAGCCAATCCAATTGCTCATTCGTGAGTGTCAACATGCATCATTGTACAAAGTCAACAGGTGTCCCGGTTTTGAGATAGCCTCACGTCTTCGCCTGCCTCGCCGCCATGAACTTGATTATTGCAACACACTCTAGGTCCTCGTGGCATTCCGCAAGCGCGTTAGCTAGACAGGCGAGGTGCGCAGCATCGCCACCACACTCGCTGTGTTGTGAGCCAGTGGAATCGGTCTGAGATCTCGTAGGGCAGAAGTCATGCTTGTACACCATCGCTCGCCCCGCGGGATAGGGTACGTATTCACACTTGATGTCATTTGCGGCATGGTGTTGCTCCTCGGCTGCGGTGCACCTGCGTGCAATTTCAAGAATACGGGCCCGACCCTTCGCTTCCTTGTTCCCCGGCACACTCGCGTCGATATTGTCACCGCAAATACAGACGCACGGGCGACACCCCCCCTGGCCATCCTCTTCGCACTTGGCGTAGCCCCGCTGCCCGGGATTGCTGCAGTCACAGGACTTGCAGTTGGGCGCGGGCCCTGGGTTTGTCGTCGGCTGCGCCGGTTGTGGCGATTGCGCGTGACAGGCAACCAAGCCGCTGTAGTCGAAGAACACCGTAGTCGCGTAGGTTGGGCAGCGGTACTCCGCTGCCCAACATCCATCTCACTCGCCCGCACTCCGCGAAATCCTCTCGAACACCGGCACCACGCGTACCCGCCGACGGCGGCACGCCCCATCCGCCGAGCCGGCCAAGGTGCGCACCGGTACTCCGGTGCCCACCATCCTTCGCACACCGCTGGTCCCGGTTCGCCCACACTCCGCGATATCCTCTCAAATCCCCGCGCCGCGCGCACGACCGCCAGCCGCCCGCCCAACCCCCCACGCACCAACGAGCCGGCACCCTGCCCTGAACACTTCGACCGCAGCCGCGCATGGCCGCACACCCTATGCCCGCGATTCACCAATCTGAACCGTCCGCTACCCACATGCGCCCCGATCACACTTCCCGTGCGCGCGGCCGTCCCGCCGGCCCCGCCGTCGCCAACATAACCCGCCTTACCCCCGAACTCCAACAAAATCCGCCCGCCCGCGGACGAAATCCGCTCGCGACCGCTCATCGCCGGCTCCCGCCGGTTGCCACCGCCAACGAGCCCGCCTGTCCTTGCCCCACGCCCCGCGCGCGCCAATCCTCATCCCATGGTCGCGCCCCTCCACACCCGCCACCGCCCTCAACCCGACCACCCTCCTCAAAATCTGCGTCATCTGCGAAATCTGAGGACCTTCTCCTCCTCCGCCCCAGCCCGCACGCCCACCGCTCTCCCGTTCCCACGCCGCTCCGCAAATTGCCCAGATTCACACCCGCACGCGCCACTTACTTACCCAACATCCAAGATTCCAAAACCGACTCACACGAAGTCGGAATCTTGGAATCTTGGAACAGTTATCGCGCACTTCCACCGCCGCCGCGTCGCAATCCCGCAACACACCGGCCACCCACCGAGACGAACGAGACCTTGTGCCGCTCGAAGACCTCCATCAGTTTTGCGAAGTCGAGCAGCGATCGGCTCAGGCGATCCACCTTGTACACGACCACGCAGTCGACCTTGCCGGCCTCGATGTCCGCCATCAGGCGCTGGACCGCCGGCCGGTCCATGTTGCCGCCGGTGAACCCCCCGTCGTCGTACCGGTCTGGCAGGCACACCCAGCCCTCGGCCTTCTGGCTGGCGATGTAGTTCTCGGCGCTCTCGCGCTGTGCGTCGAGCGAGTTGAAGTCCTGCTCGAGGCCCTCCTCGGTGCTCTTGCGCGTGTAAATCGCGCAGCGGACCCGCTTCCCGTTGCCGTTCACGCCTCCTCCGGTTTCTGGATGTTGAAGAAGTGGTAGCCGTTCCAGTGCGAGCCCGTGATCGCGTGGGCGACCGCGCTGAGCGAGCGGTACGCCCGGCCGTCATACTCGAAGCCGTTCGTCAGCACCTTCACCTCGTACAGGTGTCCCTTGTACGGGCGCGTGAGCGTCTGGCCTGGCATCGGCAGGCGATCGTCGCGCGACATCGCGATCTGCCCCGTCACCGTCTTCAGGTCGCCCGGCGCCGGCGGCATCGCCAACTCGCGCGGCGGCCGGCGGCGCAGATCCGCGTCCCGGGCGAGCTCTTGCGCCCGCCGGCGCGCACGCTCAGTCAGATCGCCTTCCGCCAAGGCTTGCAGCCGCCACGCGATCCGGCGAAACAGGTACTGGCGGTTGCCCGCCCGCGTTTCTTCACCGAACAGCTCGACGTGCCGCCGGCGCAGCTCCCTCACCGTCATCCGCCGCAGGGCGTCGATCTCGTTCGCCAGGTCGGCGGCGTCGTTCTTCGCGGCCATGCGTCTCTCCGTTTCTCGGGCCGTTAACCAGCCGGCACACTGAGCCTCGTTTCGCGGGAAAGCTCAAGGCCGCTTTCGGCAGATTCAGAGAGATTCGCGCGGGGGACGCTGGTGGACGCGCCGGGGCGAGGGATCGGCGGCGCCCTGTCAATCTGGATCAGGCGCGCCAGAGCAGCAGCGACGATCGAGATGATCTCGTCGCGAGGTTCCGTGGGCGCGACGTCGGCGGCGCGCGATGACTTCCGTGTCGCAGGCATGTGGGCTCCATCCCCGAGTTGTCGGGGGAGTTCACCCGCTACATCTGCGTCATAACGAGGTTTGTCGCGATTGGGCTTTCCGAAGGCAGTGGATGCCGCGCCAGTTCGCGAGTCCCTGCTGCCCAGACGGCCTTGCCAGTGTTCTCTCCTGCGGCATGCTCAGCGCGCTCGGTGAGGCCCCCGTCGGCTGTCCGATCCGCACGCGAGGAGCAGGAGCCTAGACACTTCGATCATCGCCCGCGGCCAGCATGCGTCAGTCGCTCAACTTCGTCGTCGCCGAGGCCTCGAAGACCCGCCCGCGTCTCACACGTCGCACCACGAACTCCACTCCTTCATGCCGCAGCACCTGTCCGGGTCTGGGGGGCTGGCCGAGTTCCCGCTCCAGCCACGCCGCGAGCGTCCCGATCGCGGCTACCGCGGGAGCCCCGAGCTTCACGGTTACTTCACGCGCCGGCACGCCGCCGCCAAACATCCAGGTGCCGCCGCTGAGAGCGTGGATGTGGCGCGGCAGCCGGTCGAACTCGTCCTCCAGTTCGCCCACCAGTTCCTCGATCAGGTCTTCCAGTGTGATCAACCCGAGGCACCGCCCCTGGGCGTCACGAGCGATCGCCATGTGTTCGTGCTGATCGATGAATGTGTTGAGCAGGTCTGAGGCAGAGCTCTCCGGCTCAACGAAGTGCACCGGGCGGATGATCCCCTTCAGGCTCGGATCGCTCGGATTCGTGCTCATGTAGTAGATCATCTCCTTGAAGTTCACATAGCCGATGACGCGACTGCGGTCGTCGCCCTCGCAGACCGGGAAGCGCGTGTGGGCGTCGATGTGGGCGGTGACGAGCGCTTGGTGCAACGATTGAGCCGTGGAGAGCATCGAGACCTGCTCAAGTGGGATCATGACCTGCTGAACGCTGGTCTGAGACAGCTTGGTCGCTCGGTTGATGATGCGCTCCTGGCGCGGCCCGATGTGCTCGGCGAGCCGCGCCATCATCGCCAGCGACGTGATCTCCTCCAGCGTTGCGGGAGCCCGTTTGTTCGTGCGTCGCCCCTCGAACGGGCGGTTGAGCAGGTGGAGGACGTGAATCACCGGCGTGAATAAGCGGATGGCCAAGACCAGCGGCCGGGCGATCCATACCGCTACCGTCTGGTTGAAGTGCACGCCGAGAGTCTTGGGCAGAATCTCCGTGTACTGGAGCATGGCGAACGTGAACAGCAGCGAAAACAGCCAGATCCACTGGTCACCGAAGAGCTCGTCGAACTGAGCCCCGGCAACCGACGCGCCGATCGTGTGCGCGGCCGTATTCAGGATCAGGATCACGGCGATTGGGCGTTCGATGTTGTTCTTGAAGCCGCGCCAGATCGATCCGATTCTGGCATGACGAGCCGACAGATCCGCCACCTGGCTGGGCGTCAGGCTCAGCAGCGCCGCTTCCATGAGTGAGCAGACAAACGATACGCCGAGCGCAAGTGCGACGGCAGCAACGAAGACGGTCACGTCGTGAATACCTCCGGCACAGGCAGTCGGACATAGCACCCACGCCACCGTTTCCTGCCGCCGACATCGGAGCGTGCGTGCCGTTTGCCTGGTGGATGATCGGCAGGGAGGGGCGCCCGCGGCGCGGCGGGTCTAGGGCGCAGTCACAGCCCGCTGTTCCGGCCTGTGGCCGGTCAACCGCACAGTGCTGGCTGCCGAGTGAGAGCGCCCGATCATGGCCCTCATTCTACCGAAGCGGGCCGCCGCTCGCCAATGTCCGTGGTCGCGGGCACGGCTCATCGATCGCCACGCCGCCGCCCGCCGCCCGCCGGCAGCTGCGGGCCCTGCGGCTCTTCATGCTGACGCCGCGCCCATCGCCGTTGGCGGTACCACGCCCATGGACACGTACACGCTTGTCAGGCGATCCATCCCGAACCCGGCCGGCTTCACCCAGCTCGCCGGCACGTACAGCAGGCCGCCACCAAACGGCACCGGTGCGGTCGGAACCAGTATGGCGACGTACGGCTGCCCGTTCAGTTCGATGGGCTCCGGAGCCGGCATGAGTGCGAGAACCACCACCCCGCCCTCACCTCCGAAGAAGCACCAGACGGGACTCATCGCACGCAGCGCCGACTCCTCCCGCGGTTCGAGCAGGCCGACAAAGCAACTGGACAGATCGTAGATTGGGCCGATCACCGGTATCCGGCGAAGCGTCTTGTCAGTGGCGTTCTTGAGCTGGCGGCGGAAGCGCGACTTGACCACGAGGCCGATCGCGTACGCGAGCATCAGGGCGGCCAGTATGCCGATCAAGTAGCCCACGAACACGTCGGTCGCGACGGCGAGCCCGATCGACGACAGGAACTTGCCGGCATAGCTCTGTGGGCCCACGAGCCGATGCACCGCCGCACCGACCCAGAGGAGCACGGCCACCGTAACTGCCAGCGGCAGAAGCGCCACGATTCCCGACAGCAGTGTCTTGAAGTGCGAACGCAACATGTTCACCACCTGCTCCGATTCGCGCCGGGGCGCTGGAGTCCCTGTTACCGCACAAGTCTACGTCGAACTGCTGAGCGCAGCGCCAGGGGGCTCCGTGTCCCGGAACCGCCGGGCACATCAGTGGCCGCCGCCGTCCGAGGCCGATCGCGCCGATCAATCGCCGCCAAACCATCCCTGAAGCTGATCCACGCCCCAGCCGACGCCCTGCGTGCCCCCCCAAGCCAGCGCGCCGAAGAAGGCAAGGGTCAGGGCGAAGGCCACCAGGGCGGCGACGGCGCAGTAGCCGTCGCGTTCAAGAAGGGCCGCTGCCGTCAACACGACCACAATCGCCGGCAGGAAGTTCGAGAACGGAATGGGCAACGGCAGCAGCAGCAGAAGCCCCGACACCAGGACCATCGCGCCGTAGGCATGGTGGAGTACGCCCTGATCCACCAGAATCGTCCAGCGCGGGCGCAGGCCCCACTCCAGGAAGCGGACAATACGCTGGCCGGCAGCGAGGAGCTTCGCGAAGAACCGGGGCGGCAGCGCCGTGTCTGACAACCTCGCCGGCAGCCAGGGCTTCTGCCGCAGTGCGAGACGGAAGCCGATCAGCGCGATCACCAGCCCGAACGGCGTGGAGAGCCCCGGCAGGGGGATGGGCGTGCAGAACGGCAACGCCAGCAAGATCAGCAGCAGCGTGTAGCCCCGCCCCTGGAGTACCTCCACCACCTCGCGCAGCGTCACCGGGCGCTCGGCGAACACGTGGACCAGACGCGCCAACTCCTCTGACAGCCGCAGAGTGCGGGACGACTCGGGCGCACTCTCCGCCACAGGCGTCGCACGCGGCAAGAGCGGATCGCTCAACGGCACTCCTGTTCGATCCCGTAAGCGCTTGGCCTGGATCGATTGCTGCCGCGGGTGTCTGCACAGCCCGGTGTCCCAGCGGCGCGCACCGGCCGACGGCTGCGGCCGGGGCCTCGGCCCGACCACGAGTTCCGCCCGCCCATCCCGAGCCTGCTCAGCCGTCCGTCACCATTCCGCAGGTCCGGCAGCCGCACCCCCACAATCGGGTGTAATCAGCATCGCAAGCCATGGCCACACCGCAACGGGTGTGCCAAGGGGGGGAAGCAGCGGGCGACACGACGTCCTCATGCGGGCTAATGACCTGCCCTGGACGGCGCGCCGGCGGTCACGCCGAGGCCGCTCCCAGCATTATATGGGCATGGATGGGGGCCGCAAGCGTCGCCGCGGCTCGCGCCGCACTACACCGGGTCCAGTGCGCCGGCACTCGCGCCGCGTGAAGTAGCCAGAACACAGGCTTGGTGCGCCGCGCGGTCGTCCACGCTCGACAGCCGCTGCTGCAGACCCAGCCACGGTCGGACGTCGCACGTCGTCACCTTGATCGCTCGCGGTCGCGCGTGATGACCAGTCTGGATCTGGTCCCGCCCCCGCCCGTCACCTATAATCCGCCCACATCGGGAAGTAACCAACCGCGTCGCGCGACGCGGACCCGCCGCCGTCAGCACGGAGCCGGCCGCCACGCCGCTCCCGGTTGCGGGCTGCTCCTTTGGGCAGAGGTGAAACCGCACGGCGTCGCCGGCGGTTCACCTGCGCCGGTCAGGAGCGATATGTCCCCCGCCGAACGGCTCGCCTCCCGCATCGCCGAGGCGCAGCGGCCCGGCGACGTTCCCTGGCACGCTTGGGACGGCCGCGACGTCCTCGCCGCCCTTGACGCGAATGAGGACGGTCTGACCGTCGCCGAGGCGGGCGCGCGCCTGAGCAGGCACGGTCCGAACGTGCTCCCGCGTGCGAAGCCGGATGGCCCGCTCACGCTCCTCTGGCGGCAGATCAACAACCCCCTGATCTGGGTGCTCATCGCCTCCGGCGCGGTGGCCGTGGCGGCCGACTGGCACGGCGAGGGACTCAAGAACGGCCTCGTCATCCTCGCGGTTGTCATCCTCAACTCGATCATCGGCTTTGTGCAGGAGTACCGCGCCGGCCGCGCGATCGAAGCGCTCACGCGCATGATGCCGGAATCGATCACCGCGCGCCGCGCGGGACGCCGCATCGCCGTGTCGGTGGCCGATCTTGTTCCAGGCGACGTGATCTTCGTCGGCTCCGGCGACCGCGTGCCGGCCGACGCCCGGCTGCTGCACGCCCGCGGGCTCCACGTAGAGGAGGCCGCCCTCACCGGTGAGTCGGTCCCGACGCAGAAAACGCCGGAGGCAACGCCGGAGTCCGCCGTCCTCGGTGACCGCCTCGGCATGCTCTATGCCGGCACGCTCGTCACCGCGGGCGTCGGTACGGCCGTCGTCGTGGGGACCGGCGCCGCCACGGAGCTGGGGCGCATCTCGGAGTTGCTCGACCAGGTAACGGACCTCGAAACGCCGCTGACGAAGGCGCTGAAGTCCATTGGCCTGTGGATCAGCGTCGGCATCGTCGTCGTGGCCGTCGTGATCCTGGCGGTCGGCGTCGCGCGAACCGTGGCGGAGACCGGCGTCGATCTTCTGACGGCCCTCCGCCAGACCGTGATCTTCGCCATCGCGCTCGCGGTTGGCGCGATTCCAGAGGGCCTGCCCGCGATCGTCACGATCGCGCTGGCGATCGGCGTGCACCGCATGTCGCGGCGCCGCGCGATCGTGCGGCTGCTGCCGGCGGTGGAGACGCTGGGCTCCACCACGGTCATCTGCTCCGACAAGACCGGTACGTTGACCCGCAACGAGATGACGGTCCGCAGCGTGTGGACGTCCGACGGCGCCGCGTTCGACGTCGAAGGCGTCGGTTACGAGCCGCAGGGCGCGTTTGTCCGCAACGGGGAGCCTGTCGCGGCACCGCCGCCCGACGTCGCCCATCTGCTGCGGGCGGCCGCGCTGTGCAGCGACGCTTCGCTGGCGCAGCATGACGGCCGCTGGACGATCGCCGGCGATCCGACGGAAGGAGCGCTCATCGTCGCGGCGCGCAAGGTCGGCGATCATGAGGATGCGCTGCGCGCGCACTACCCGCGCCGCGATGCGATCCCGTTCGAATCCGAGCGGCAGTACATGGCCACGCTGCACCCCAACGGCGACGGCGGCTGGATGATCGTGAAGGGCGCGCCGGAAGTCGTGCTGGAACGCTGCGCCGGCGAGGCGCCCGAAGGCGGCCGCCGCCAGCTCGCCGCGCTCGCCGGCGCCGGGCTGCGGGTGCTCGCCGTCGCCGAGCGCACGGGCCTGATCGCCGAGCGGATTGACGAGCACGATGTGCGGGACCTGCGTCTGCTCGGCCTGATCGGCATGATCGACCCTCCGCGGCAGGAGGCGATCGACGCCATCGCCGCCTGCCGCCGCGCCGGCATCCGCGTGAAGATGATCACCGGCGACCATCAGGCGACGGCCGCCGTCATCGGGCGGCAGCTCGGGCTGATCGATGAAGGCGGCAACGCCGTGCTGGGCGCGGCGCTCGGCGCGATGGACGAAACGGAGCTTCGCCGCGCCGCGCGCGAGGAGAGTGTATTCGCCCGTGTCGCGCCCGAGCACAAGCTGCGGCTGGTGCGCGCGCTGCAGGCCGAGGGCGAGGTGGTCGCCATGACGGGCGATGGCGTGAACGACGCGCCGGCCCTCAAGCAGGCCAACATCGGCGTCGCGATGGGCGTCACCGGAACATCGGTCGCCAAGGAGGCCGCGGCCGTCGTGCTGACCGACGACAACTTCGCCTCCATCGCGGCCGCGGTGGAGGAAGGCCGCCGCGTCTACGACAACCTGGTGAAGTCGCTGGCGTTTGTGCTGCCGACCAATATCGGCCTGGCCCTGATCCTGGTGGCGGCGGTGGCGGCCTTTCCGTTCAACGCCGCCACCGGCGAGCTGCTGCTGCCGATGTTGCCGGTGCAGTTGCTTTGGATCAATCTTGTCGCGGCGGTGGCGCTCGCGCTGCCGCTGGCGTTCGAAGCCCGCGAGCCGGACGTGATGTCGCGGCCGCCGCGGCCGCCGCGGGCGCCGATTCTCAGCCGCTTCATCGTCTACCGCACGTTCATGGTTGCGGCGCTGATGACGATCGGCGCGCTCACCGTCTTCCTGCTGCTTCGCCGCGGCCTTGCGGAGGCGAGTCCGGCGCGGGCCCAGACCGGCGCCGTCACGGCGGTGATCTTCTTTCAGATCCTCTACCTGCTCGACTGCCGGTCGCTGCGCGACTCGCTGTTGCGCATCGGGCTCTTCAGCAATCCGGTGCTCTTCATCGGAGTCGCCGTCGTACTGGTGCTGCAGGCGCTGTTCGTCTACCTGCCGCCGATGCAGCGGCTGTTCGGGACGGCGCCGCTGACGCCGTTCGACCTGCTGCTCTGCGCCACGGTCGGCGCGGCTGCGATGCCGCTGATCGCGATCGAGAAGCGGCTCCGCCGCCGCACGCGTCCGACGGCCGCCGGTCCGTGACGGCACGGTTCGACGGGTGCGAAAGCTGCCGCGCCACCTCGGCTGCACGGCGCGAGCGAACACGATGCGACTCTTGCATGAGTGTTGCGCGCTGCATCGTCCCAGGAATGTGCCGACAGGGCGCGCCGCCGTCTCCAGGGTTGCGTGGCGCTGGTGCGTCAGACCGGCCAGACCACGTCCGGCTTCCACAGTTCGGGCAAGACCTGCCGGATGGGCGGTGTCCACTTGTGGCCATGGCCATGCCAGCGGTTCCCTGCGTAGCCTTGGCGCGCAGTCGGCGCGGCAGCCGGCGCGGCCGGAAGAGGCAGAGGCATGCGCAGTATCGAAATCCCCGCGACCGCTTCGCGTTCCGAACGCGTGAGTTAACCACGAGAGCCGCGGCGGGGTGAGAGTCTGAGAGTCGGGCCCGGATCGGCCCCGAGAACCGCCCGTTCGGCACCGGCCCCCGCGTCGCCTCATCAAAACCGAGAGCGCGGAACTGCCCCGCCGAAATCGCCGTAACCCTTTGCCAACAACGGGATATAGCCGCCGGCGGCCGGTCGGCCCGCCGCTCGCCCCCTGTAAACAAACGGGTCCGCCTCGGTTTGAGACGGACCGTCGTATCTCCCCGAATGTAACCCTAGCAGTAACTCTCGCGCCGATGCGCGAGCGCGCTCTCCGATTTCGCGCCATGCGCAAGTCGCCACCCCAAAGCAACTTGCGCCTTCGGGCGAGTGGCAGTTGCTCTCGGGCTGTTAACACGGCACGGCCGGGAATGCCGCTTGCCCAGTGCTAACTGGAACTGCGGCTCCGGTGGAGAAACGGCGGCGTCCCACCCGGTTCAATGAAGCCAGTAGCGACGCCCCGTCATGTCGTAACCGAGTCCTTCGAGTACGCGGCACACTTCGTCCCACGCGCCGCGCCGTCCGTCGCCTTCTGCCGCGCGTATCTCGTCTTCGTGCAGCGCATGCAGCGCGTCGGTATCCCCGACACCCAGGCGTTCGAGAATCGGCCGCGTGTGGCGGGTCCATTCCAGCTTCTCAAGCGGCGTATTCGTTGGCGGCTCGACGTCTTCCGGCAACGGCTCGGCACGAATGAGCGGATCGATGTGGTCGGCGTACCAAAATGCCCACTTGAGCCAGCGGCGGAACGCCTCCTCGTTGTGCGGCTTCAGGTTCCCCAGGCCAACCTCGGTGTCAAGCACGGAAAGGTAATGGCGGATGCGTTCCGCCTCGTGCCACCGATCGACTTCCACCTTCAGCTGTTCGCGACGCTTCTGCTCTTCCGCTACATGTCGCTCGGCCGTCCCCCGACGCTGCTTCGCACGATCGCTCTGCCGCGCCGAAATCTCGTGATCCAGGCGCTCCTGTTTCTCGTGGTCGATCCGCCGCAGAAGCCCGGTGATGATCGAGTCAATCAGTTCCTCGACCCGTTGGCGTTTTCCATCCGCCCAGGTGCCCCGCAACTTCGCGTCCCAGGCGTGTTCAAGACGCAGCACGAGCTGCCCAGTGTAGTGGTGGTCATACCCCCAGCCAGATTTGGCGGGAGTACGCTCCTGTTTCTCCTCCAATTCCACCGCTACCTGGTCTTCCCCGACCGCGAAATATGTCGCATGTTTGGTTGCGTCATGCATGTGGCGATCCACGGTCACCGCACCGCCGACCGATTCCCAGCCTTTGATCAACGTGTCCATGATCCGCAGCGCCCGCGGGAGGGTGCCGCGCGATACGTACACGCTCAATGCCCTGGCGCGCTCGCGGTCCGTCGCCTTGCCGGCATCGACCGCTTTTCGGTATTCCTGTGTGACGACGATGAGCGGATGGGGTGAGGATAGCCTTTCCGGCACTGCCGTTGCCGCGGCTCGGAGCGGTCGTTCCGCCAGACTCTCAAGATCAGGGTCAAAGAACGCTCGCGCACCCGGCTCGCCTCCATAAAACCGGACTTCCTTGAGGCGTGGATCGGTCAGCGGCGGGAGTGGGATCTGGGGCGATTCCTTGCCATGTGCGAGCTTGGCCCAGTGCCCGCGCGGCGGGCGCGGGATGTCGTGGCGCTTGCAGGCTTTCGCCAGCGCTACGTCGCTGATCCCGTACTTCTTCGCCAGCGTAAGGCCGGGCGTGGACCAGACTTCCTTGTACAGGTCATCACGATCGATGGTAATCACGATGCTCGTCAATCACGTCTTGAATCCGCAACGGATATCTCGTTCGTCACTTTCCGAGCGTCAGCGCGTTGGCTTTGATCATCGCCAACTCTACCCGTGTCCAGATTGTGTTCACGACCTCCCCCAGGTCCGCAGGCGCGTCTTCGATTCTCAGCCGCCGCAGAAACTCTGGCCAGCGCCGTTGTGCGATCGGATCACGCACGAACTCGTCGGAGAGTCCCGTCGGAGCGCGATCCGGCACGAGCGTCTTCCGCCGTTGAAATGTGGCGGCGATCGCCTTCGCGAGTGCGTAGCTGTCGGGGTCGAACAGCCGGAGGATTGCCAGCAGGTCGTAGTAGTCCTTCATGCGGCTGTTGGCCATGCCGAGCTTCACGATTGCCTCGAGCTTCTCCGCGATCACCGCCTCTGGCGGATACATCCGCAGCTTCGGTGCCTCCTGGTCGAGCAGCGTCGGAAACGGCTCGACCTTTGGCTGCGGCAGAATAGCGTCGCCGAACCCGACGTCGACCTGCATGTGTATGCGGGCGTCGCCGAGCATCGCGACGAGCTTGGCGCGAATGCCGCCGTATTCCTGCTCTTCGCGGATTTCCGCTGCCGTGACCGAAGCCGGATCGAACTGCAGGCCGTCGTCCGGAACGACCGTGGCGATGATCTGCCGCACCGCAGTGGCGACGGCGTCGGGAGTGGGGTCGCCGAACCCGAGCAGGTCGAGGTCCTTGGTCGGCCGGTGCAGGTCTGCCGCCCACACGCGAAACAGCATGGCGCCCTTGAGCACGAAGCGATCGGCGAGCGTGGACTTGGACAGGCGGTACAGGAAACGCTCGATCGCGTACTGCGTGAGCAGCGCGTTGTAATCAGCGCCGCGGCCCTGACTCAGGTTGAGCAGACGCCGGCGGACGGACGCCGCCATGTTTGTGACGCCCTTGTCCTTCACGCGAGCGACTCCATGTACGGTCGCATGATGTTTGCTACCCGGTCGATTTTCGCGAAGCGGTAGATTTCGTCCATCGTCGCCTTGCGCTGGCGCCAGCAGTCGCGCAGCGCCTCGATGGCGACGTCGGTCCCGACCTGCCTGCGGTACTTGAAGCAGTCGGCAACCGTCTTGGCCGGCGCGGTGATGCACACGTCGACTCCCTCGATCTCATGGACATCGACACCCTCGGTGAGCCCGGCGCCCGAGGCACGAATCACACGCACCGGCGGATGTTCGATCTGCGGACGCCAGGCCGTTTGGCCGATCATGATCCAGATCTCGAACGGGTTTTGCGTCGTGAGCTCGTGAAACCGCAGCGCCGACAGCAGGCAGACGATCGCCTTCGGCGCCCGCTTTGCGACCGCGGCCAGATCCGTGTGCTCGGTCGGCTCGTACTCCGGCACCGTGTACACGCCGCGCGATCGACGTACCAGCAGCCCGGTGTCGACCAGACGTTTCAGTATGGTGCGCGGCACGCGCAGCCGGTCCAGGTCGCGCGGGCGGACGAACCCGTATTCGCGAGCGTGGCGAAGCAGCCGTTCTGCCTGTGGTGCGATCGCCATGATGGCCCTTGTTACGATTCCTCTGCAACTACCAGTATCGGCAGAGGTTTCGTAACACGGTACCCCCAGGGCGTCCCGCGATCAAGTGCCCGACGGAGCCAACCTGTTTGAACGCAACAACTTGTTAACCGCGCGGTGGCGACGTTAACTCCCCGGTCAAATACCGAACAGGCAGGTCAACGGCCGGGCGATCGTAAGTCATTTATCCGCAACAGGTTACATCGGATGTTATCCCCGAACGCAACCCTTATACGAACTCTCTCCGCTGCCGAGAGTGAGAGCGCCGGCTTCCGGCCGTTTAACAGGCGACGGTTCGAGGGCGCGGCTGGCCCGGCGAGCGTCAAGCCGCTGCCAATGGTGCTGGCCGCCGGCCCCACGCCCGCCCACCGCAACGCCATCCCGCCGTCCGGCGACGGCGTCCCACTGTCGCCGTAATCCTACGCCGAACACGCCGTGTCCCGGCACCCCGGCCGTGTGACAGCCAGGCGCGGGCATTGTGCGAGCCCATCCGTTCTGCTACGTTTCGGCCATGGGTTCCGCTGTCGTTGACATCTTCTGCGAGATGGTCCGCGCCTGCCGCGCCGGCGACTGCATGCGGCCGCGGAGCGCGAACGACAAGGAGTACTTCGCCCAGGACTGGTTCATCGATCGGCTGAACGCGCTCGGCGTTCCGTTCGAGCAGCAAGGCCGCAACAGCTACCCGGACTTTTGGGTGGGCGCGGACCCGGAAATCGCCGGCTGCGAGATCAAGTCCCTCGCCTTTGCGAATGGCCGCCCCGCACGCACGACGATCGACTTCAACAGCACGATCCCATCCGGCCGCAAGCTCGGACGGGACGTGTTCCTCGTTTTCTGCCTCTACGAGGGCCGGGGGCAGGATCGGCCCGTGCATAGCCTGAGCCTCGCGCATGGCGATCTGATCAACTGCGACCACGAACTCGCCGATGAGCACCTGAACGTCGCGGTGCACGATTTCGGTTCGTTCGCGGACGGCTTCATCCGCAACCGCAAAATGTACGTCTTTCCGCACCCGATCGCGATTGACGAGAGCGGGCTCGGCCGCCAGCGACTGATCGTGCCGGCTGGTTGGGAGCTTGCGGATTCTCGCCTCCGGCGGGTCCATCGGATCTCGCGCCGGATCGCCGCCGAGACGATCGACCGCTACAGCATCCGGCTGCGCGGGCGCGGCGAAGCGGAAGTAGAGAAGACCCCCGCGCCAAACGCCGGGCGCGTGCTGGAATTCGACGTGTTCGAGGCGGCGTAGCCGCTACGGCTGCTCGGGATCGCTGAACAACGCGAGTTGCCGGCCTTCTTGTCGAGACGAGGCGGCGGGTTTCGTGTCCACAGCCTGCGACTCCCAGACCGTCTCGATGACCGCCTGCGCGTCGGAAACGAGGACTGCGAAGCTGTCCTCCAAATCCCGTGCATCCCGGCCCGCCGACAGATCGACCAGCAGTTGGCTCAGCAGGACAATGCGCACGTCTCCCCGCGAGAGCCGCCGTCCTGCGCTATTGAACCGCGCGACGCTCGCGGCGGTGCTGCGTTGTGCGGCGGCAAGTGCCGCGGCCGGCTTGGCTCGCTGGCGCGCGTCCCGACCTCGTTTTACGCACACCAGCAGCACGTCGAGATCGATCGGCTCCTTCGCCTGACTCTTCGGCGCGGCCACCGACATCTCGGACTTCACCGGTTGGCTCTGGATCAGCGCGAAGCCGGCGCCGGCAATCGCGCCGGCCAGTGCGGTCCACCCCTCTTCCCGCGAGTGGTGGTAGCTGAACACGAGTCGCCCATCGTCGCGCAGCACGCGGCAGCACTCCGTAAAGACGGCCCGCAGCTTGGTCGCGAAGGCGGCCGGGTCGGTGTCCTGCACTTCCGCCACGGCGCGCGTCGTGCCGTTCGTCTTGCCCCCGCGCCGATCGAACAGCGTCTCCTGCCACACATGGAAGAAGTCAGCCAGCTCCGAGTAGTGCACATTGTCGAAAAAGGGCGGGTCGGTCACGACGAGGTCAACACTCGCATCCGGCAAGTCGGTCTGCGCGGAGTCGCCACAAGCGAGATAGAGAGCGCCCGGCGGCAAGCCGGCCGACGGCCAGCGGTCATACACGCGCCCGCCCATGGGTGGACTGAGGCGGAAGACCTTCGAGCCTCGCGCGGCACGGCCGTCGTGCGCCACCGCGACCTCGAACGGCGCCTCGCGGTAGTGGATCGCTCGCAGCACCCGGGAACGATACAGCGTCGAGAACGCTCCCGAACTGGCCGGGGTGCCCCAGACGTTCGCCTCGATCGGCATGCGCTCCGGCTTGAGAACATGGTGCGAGAACATGTGCCGAACCGCACCCGTCCCCTCGCCCTTGTAGGAGGCGAACATGTTGTTGAACTCGAGCACGCCGGAGAACAGGAGCGCCAGCACGTCGCGTTCCGCCCCCGCCGGCAACTCGCGGATGCCTTGGGCCAGTGTGCCCAGCGCCAGGAGCTGCCGATCGTTGAACAGCTCGTGCCAGTAGCGATATCCGTAGTTGAGAATCTGCTTGGTGTTGTAGCCCGCTTCGATCGGCACGCGCGGGATCGGCAGGCCCGACGAACGCAGTTGCGCGGACGCACGCTCGTAAGCCGCAAGGTCGTCGGGCGTGGCTGGCAGGTACTCCTTTTCGCCGTTCTGCCGCAAGACGAGCTTCGCGTAGAGCCGATGTGCGGGAGGGCGTCCTGCCGCCCGCGCCGTGGCGGCCAGAGGAAACTCGTGCGTGCAGGCTCGGCAAACCGCGGTCGTGCGGCGCGCGGGGCCGGCGAGTGGGTCGAACCCCCCCTTGCACTTCGGGCAGCGTGCCCGCTGATCTTGTGCCCCGATCGCGAACACCGCGCCGCAGTCTGGGCACAGGCAATGCACCGGCGCGGTGCGTGACATGGCATGTCGTGTAAACACGTACCGCGGAAACAGATCCACGGCTGCCGCGCATGCCGGGCAGTCCAGCACCTTGACCCAGAAGTAGTACAGCACGTCGCACGGCTGACCGCGTCGATCGGTGCTGCGATACAGCCGTTGCAGCTTCGGAGCGACCGATCGACTGAGGCAGTCGAAGTGCCGGGCGAGCTGCTCCCGGTCGATCGGTCCCAGCGCCGTACGCACCAGACGGTAGGCGACGGGGTTGATGTCGCGGCCGATCGCCGTGCATCCAAGCTTGTGCGCCTCGCCGATCGTGGTGCCGCTCCCCATGAAGGGGTCGAAGACGGTCAGACCGTCGAGCCGTGTCGGGCGGTAGAACCAATCCAGCACCGACTCGCCGCGTGGCAAAGCCGCGGCGAGGATTGCCGCTCGAAACACCGATCCCAGTCGCTGGGCCCACCACTTGTGCAGGTGGTAGACCGGCCGGTATACCTCCTTGCGCCAGCTTTCGGCTTCGGCGATGTCGCTGACTTCCTCGAACGGGAAGCCGTCGTCGATCGCCCGGGGCTGGCCGGCCCTCACCGTCGGGGGTCGCACGATCGCGATGGCATTGTCCGCCGCCCAGCCGAGCTGCTCGCGCAGCGCGATCGCGGCGGCGTGTGGCCGCTTCGCCAGCGCCTCCCGAAGCTGGTCGGGCAACCGGCCCGCCAGCAGCCGAAGCTCGGCGTCGTCGCACACCAAGGCGGCGGCGAGTTTGCCCAGAATCTCGTCCGACGGTGCGATCTTACCCGTCTCCACGCGCGACAGGTACGCCACGTCGCAGCCGACCGCCTGGGCCAGGGCGCGGAGCGATACCGCCGCGGCCTGCCGTCGTTCGCGGATGAAGGATCTGAGTTCCATAACGGGCGCTTGTACCGGGCGTTGATCGAAGAGTCAACGCGGTGGCTGGCGGGTCCGCGTGGGGCGGGTCGGCAGCGCTGCAACATACGTCCGGGCCGCACTTCCAGAATGTGGTCGCTCTCAGCGAGATCGCCCGCGGAGTCGTGGTGGACGCGCTCGGCTCTCCGCGCACGTTCAGAAACGCCGGCGGATGAAGCGGTCGAGGGCGAGTAGAGGATCGGTCCGGCACGCCTTGACCCAGGCGAGGAACTCGGTCACGTCGACCCGCCGATTGGCGGTTTCGCAATTGTAGACGTAGCTCTGCGGCTTGCGGAGCCGCTTGCCCAGCGCGCGCTGCGTCAGGCCCGCCTCTTCCCGCAGCGTTCGCAGGAACGCGGGCAGCGAGCGGTAAGAGGTGGCGTGCTGGGACTTCGTGGCCATTCTGACCCGATCTTGAGGTCAGGCTTCCTTGACACGAGTTCCGTGTCACGAGGTAGAATGGTCACGGCGTCCCTCGATCACGCTCGGCGCCATCGGGGCGTTCCCGAATTGGCGGTAACGGCAGGGCCGGGCGGGAGTCGGGGCAGAATGGCGATTCGCGGCGTCCTGCGAACCGGTTCAACGTCGTCCGCGGAGCCGGGAGCCGCCGGAGCTGCCCGGTTGGGCCGCTTGGTGAAGGCCCGCGATTCGCGGGGACGTAACGCAACACGAACGCGATCTTGGCTTGGATGGCCGGCTGGATCGCGGTAGACTATCGGGCGTCCGAGATGAACCTGCCTACCAGCGTCTCCGCCGCAAGGCAGCGCTGGCGCAAGAGCAAACGGAGGTGGCGCGATGAAATGCAAACCTTGGCCGAGTGCAACGATCCTGTTGGTGGTAGTGGCTGCGTTGAGTGTAACGGGGGCTTGGTCACGCGCCGACGATCGAGGCCCTCTCAAGGCGAGCGAGTTGGGGATCGATCTCAGCACGTTCGCCCCGCAGCGGGCGATGGTCGAAGCCGAGCTGACCAAGGACGAGAGCGGCCGGTTCACGCGGGCCGATTTGTTGGCCATGCTTGGCCGTTCCAGTGCTGCAAGCGGCAACTTCGAGCTGAGCGCTGCGGCCTACGTGACATTCCTGGACGAATTCGGCGCGGATCACCCGTACAGCGAGCAGGTCGCACTACGGTTGATCGACAGTCTGGCGCCGCTCGACACGGAACGGAGCGGCCTCGGCTGCACGTCTCACGGCCCGGAGTTCATGCCTGCTTGGAAGGGGGATGTCGTCGTCGAACGGGCTCAAGTGGCACGAGCGGTCCAGGTGTGCGAATACATCTGTAACGCGAATGTCAGTGCGACAACGAAGCGAGATGCACTGCTGAGGGTGGGTTGGTTGCATCGGGCCCTTGGCGATTGGGTTGCCTCGACCCGCGCCTGGGATCGTTGTGCCGACGCAGGCGCGGGAACAGCAACGGGCGCACGCGCTCGCTGGTTGGCGGCAGAGAATCTCGAACTGCTCGGCGACGTTCAAGGCGGCGTCAGTCGGTTACGGCTTCTGCTCAAAGATGGCGTAACTGGCGCTCGGGCGACCGCGATTGAGCGGAGGATCGCGCAGCTTGAGCTTGAGGCGCGCTGGGGCGCGCAGGAAGGGGGGGATCCAATTGACGTCCTCCAGCAACAGATCAGCGCGGCATCGACAGCGGACTCGCCTCAGCGAATGTACCGGTTGTACCTGGACTGGCTGCGACGTAGAGGTGACGCACAGGCGCAGGCGCGACTGGCACAATGGGCCCTGACGCAGTCGACGTGGTCGAATGAGATGCGAGCGGAGTGCGGCCGGGATCTGGCGCTGGCCCTAGCTGCTGAGTCCGCGGCCCCGCGAGATGCGAAGCGCGCGGCAGCCGTGGCGCTGCAGGTGGCGATAGGCCTGGAACCGAATGCCGAACGCGCCAGGCGTGACGGCTTCCGGCGCATCCAACTGCTGCGAGAGAGCGGCGACATCGACGAGGCGACGAGGGAACTGGCGGGCCTGCGAAACGCGGTGCCTGGCGATGCCCTGTGGGAGCCATTGCTGCTGGCTGAGATGGTGCGGTTGGCAGTAGCCAAGCGTGACTTCGTAGACGCAGCGGACGCACTCCGGCAGGTACGGTCGAAGTACCCGGAACTGCCGACACTTGCAGAGCTCGACGCACTGCTGAGCACCGCAGGGGAGGACAAGTAATGAACACCGCACGTGCATACCTGGCAGCCCTGCTCTTCTCGCTGCTTGCGATAGGGTACTCTGCAAAGGCCCAGATTCACGGCGTCGAAGGCGACGATGTGCTGAACGCGCCCTATCGGGGCACCATTGATTCGCTGCGCGAAGCCACGATGGACATCGGCTACGGTGAGGTCATCAGCCACATCGAGGCGGTCTACTCGAGCCTGAACATTGACAGCACCTACCCACTCTATGTGTGGCATGACCCAGTCGCGGGCGAGCCGTGGGACCGCAGTGTGCTGCGGCTGTACTCTGGCGTAGATGCTTCGGGCATCGAGATCGATTTGACGAATCGTACGGATCAGGCATCGGCCTACCAGATTCAGTCTCCCCTGACGGCCGAGCGGTTTTCCTTCCGCGCCATGAACACGAAGACGCTGGCGCAGCAGCATTTCGTGCTCAAGTTCCGGTATAAGCTGGGCACTGGCAGTCCAACAACGTTCACACGCCATGTGCGCGTTGCACCGACGACGGCGACGTTCTTGAACGTGCCTGCTGAGAGCGAGGCGTTTCACTACGGGACACCGCTGCTGACGGTGGCTGTTGGCAACGCGCGTCTCGTCGTTCGTAGCGGTGTCACTGCCGACATGATCGGGGCCGCGTACGTATACCGGCGCACTATGAGCTCTGCGGTGGCGCCACGTTACGACGTCGTCTTGCCTGGCGCTGCGGAGTCGCTTTTCATTCAGGACGTGCGGCAGTTTCGAAGGGGATCCGATAGCAATCCGTACTCCAAATCGGCGTACGGTACGCCCTGGCCCGGTCACTGGATTGGCTATCGCGTGTGGTCCGGTGATGTCTTCGGTCGGGATGCGACGTGGTTCGACGTGGGTAGCTACCCAAGCGCTACCAGCACCGGCTGGATCGCGCGAATTTGCCCCCTTAATCTGTCGGCTACGCACCCGGCAGCACAGCAATACACGTATGACCAGAACAACCGCGTCACGAGCATCCGCGACGGCGGAACGCCGAACAACACCATCACGCTGACGCGGAATCCAACCACGGGTCATGTGGAGTCGATCTCGACGTCTGATGGACGAAGCTGGGCGGTCCAAAGCGACACCGAAGGGCGCGTTACGGGCATTGTTCCGACTACTTCAGGCAACGGTGCCCGCTACTTCAAATACGTGAACTCCACTGACCCGGCCACCATGTACCGGATCACGCAGGTGCGTCTCGGAGCGGGCACGGGCGGCGACCCCCACGACCCGGATCTCGGTGACGAGATCATGTACAAGTTTGTCTACGATGCCGATGGTGACCTGCGTGAAGAGTGGCGCCACGTCGATGGTGCGCTTCGGAAGGTGGTCGAGCATGTGGTTGCCGACGATCATCATCGATATCGCAAAGACTGGTTCGGCACGGGCGGCAGCTCATATCGCCTCCGCGACTTCCATTACGAAAACACCGGCGATCCGAACCGACCGCTGGCTCACCGCCTAGCTAGCATCACAACCTACTCCGAGCCGGCGGGTGGTGGGACTTCATACACGACGACATTCGTTCATCAGGTTGGGCAGCCCACTGATCCACCGAATTCGGCTGGCACGATGGTGTTGGACCATGTTGATCTTCCGGACGGCACGACAGTCGGGTACGAGTACAACAGCCACATCGGTACGCAGTCCTGCAATTTCGGTTTGAGAAGCAAGGCCATTCACACCGGTAGCAGCGGCACGTTGGTAACCTACGATATCGACTACGAATTCTTCTATTCCGTCGGCTCGAACACGCGTCTGTTCTACGCGCCACGCGTAGTCCGCGAGCGCGACGGACGCGGAGCCGCGACGGAAATTGTGAGTGATTACGAGAACGGCGATAGCGACGAGAATAACGACGGCTTGAAGGGCGAGGACTCAAACCACCTGCTTCGTCGCACCGGTCCGACAATCACGTTGGGTTATTCTGGCACGCGCACGCCCGAGACTCGTTACTTCTATTATGACGACAGTGATCCTGATCCACATGTGAAACGGGTGCTGAAGCGCGTCGAGACCGACTACGCATCGGGCGCCCTCCGCGACGTCAGCTACCAGTACGACTCCTTGCTCCGTCGAACATTCGAGACGGTTGCGCCGGGCGGCAGCGCCCTGGTCACCGAGTACCAGTACGTCGATGACGCCTCGACACAGGATCGGATCGTCATCGATCCGGATGATTACTGGACGAAGACTCAGTTTGATCCTGACGGTCGTGTCTGGAAGATCATCCGGTATCTGAGCCCGGGCGGCGCAACCGGGAACTACTACCAGATCGAGCACGTCTACGATGCCAACGGTCGACTTGATCAGCAGTTAGTCGACAACAAAGACCAGAGTGGTGTGGCCATTTCGGGCGAGACGAACCCGATCGTTACGGAGTACACGTACGATCGGCTGGGCCGTCTCACGCAGATGGTCGTGGACCCCGCGAACATCGGCACGACCAGCCACTTCGCGTACAACTGGTTGGGACAGACGACGCGGCTGTACGACACGTCTGGGCGCGGCGTGAAACGCGTCTTCGACGGTCGGGGGCTGGTCGAGGAGGAGATCCCGCTGGCTGCGGGCCAGGTGGAAGTGCCGGCGCTGACCACGACGTTCACGTACGACGCGGTTGGCCGCCTGCGCTTCACCGATCGGCCTACCGGCGCCCAGGAGGAGATCGCCTACGATGATTTTGGCCGAGTGGACAAGCGGATCAGGCACCCTGGCCCCGACGGTGGCGCGACGATCACGACGGACCACGATTACGATGCCGCCAGCCACCTGACCCGCACCTACGTGTCCGAGTTCGATGGTTCGACGACGTACGGCCTGTCCGACACGACACACCAGTACGACGAGGGTGGGTTCCGGTACGAGACCCGCCAGCGAATCGTAGCCGGCGTGGACAATGGAACCGATCCGATCACCGGACGCAGTGGCGACCCGCTCATGCAATGGAAATTCGACTGGGCTGGCAACGTCACCGAGGAACGGTCGCTCGGCGACGCCACGACGGGTGGCCAGGACCGCGTCATCACGACGACCTACGACGATGCCAACCGCGTCGAAGAGACCACCGATTCGGAGAGCGGCCAGACCATCTACGCCCGTGACGATCGCGGCAATGTGGAACAGCTTCAGGTCAAGCTCGCCGGCGCCGCCTACGCGCTGACCGACACCGTGTACGACGCCCTCAGCCGGCCGACGCGCGTCACCGACCCAGAAGACGCCAGCGGGCTGCGCCACTATCACGAGCGCTTCTACGATTCGCGCGGCAACCTGCGGCGCGAGACGGCGAAGGACTCCGCTGGCACTCCGATCCAGACGACGATCTTCAAGTATGACGCCGCCGGCCGGATGCAGTATCAGGCGGTGCTCGCTGACGCCACGCGCACGACGCTCCAAAGCCGCGCCGTGGATCGCGTTGTCGATTTCGTGTACGACGCCGACGGCCGGCTCCAGATCCGTAAGACTTACAGCGCGAATTCGCCGATAGCGCTTGAGGCGGCAACCGCCTACGACGACCTGGGCCGCGTCGAGTACGTCTACGATGCCAGCCTCGGTTACACGAAGAACCTGTACGACGCCGCCAACGGCCGGCTCGCCGCGCGCGAGATTCGCGACTGGTTGGGCGCCGGTGGCCTGCGGACCGTCACGTTCGACTACGACGGCCATGACCGAATCATCGAGCAGACGGCTGCGGGCGCTGCCGGTGTGGGTGATCTGGTCACTACGTTACAGCTTGACGGACTGAACCGGACCATCCGGGTCACAGACCCGAAGGGAGTCACCACGCGGACCGATTACGACCTCACCGGTCAGCGCGTGGCGGTCGTCGAAAACGAAGGCGGCGACGAGCTCAAACGCAGCACGTCGTACAACTACAACCGGCTCAACCAGCTCATCACGCAGACAGCCGCCAACAAGGCGTCCGACGGCACGGCGCTCGCGGACCAGGTGACGCACTACCGCTACGACACGCTGGGTCGTCTGCTGCGCGCCATCTTCCCCGACAGCAGCGACGATCCGCAGAACGCTGCGTGTACCGACTGCGTCCGGATGACCTACGACGATGCCGGCCGCATGGACACGCGGCGCGACCAGCGCGGACTGGTGACGTCGTACGATTACGACGATCGCGGCCTGCTGCTGAGCCGAACCACTGGCGGAAACGTCGATTCGTTCGGATACGACGCGCTCGGCCGCATGCTCTCCGCCGATCGCGGCAGCGCGCAGGTTGACCGCGACTACACCGACCTGGGCGATATCGATTACGAGACGCAGACCTACGCCGCCGGCACGCCGCGCACCGTGGATTATGCCCACGACCAGGCCGGCAACCGCACTCAGCTTACCTATCCGAACAGCGTGGCCATCGACTACACGCACACGCGCCTCAACGGCGTGAAGACGATGGATATCGGCGGCTTGTTCGACGTCGCGTACAACTACCAGATCAGCGGCGTCTCGGGCGGCCTGCAACCCTACGAGGGCCGCTGGCCGGAGACCCGCCGCACGACCACCGATGCCGCCGGCGGCAACACGGTCTACGAAGTCGGCCTCGGCTTCGACATTCACCGGCGCTCCTCGCGGCAGAATAACCGCCTGGAAGTCGCCGGCTCGCCAACGACGATCGCCGACTACACGTACACGCACGATCTGGCGGGCAACCCGCTGACGCAGAGCACCAGCGGCATGAGCGCGTTTTCCGCCGACGATCGCACGTTCGCGGTGGACGACCTGGATCGGCTGATCGCGACGACGTATGCCGAGACCGCGGTCGACGAAGAGAGCTGGTTCGACCTGCTCGGCAACCGCGAGGCCCACATCGACCGTGCGCGGCAGACGTTCACGTACGGCGCGGTCAACGCCGCGAATGAGTATGCGTCGATCGACGACAACCCGCTGACGTATGACGCGGCGGGCAACCTGACCGTCGATGAGGACGGCCGGCAGTACTTCTACGACGAGTTCAACCGGCTGACCGAGGTCCGCACGAGCGGCAACGCCGTGCTGGTGCGGTACACCTACGACGCCCTGGGCCGACGGGTGCTGAGCGAGTTTTCGCCGAACGATCCGCCGAATGCGTACACGATCCGCTACGTGTATGACGGCCAGCGGATCATCGAGGAGCGCGATGGGGCCGATGCGCTGACGTTCTACCACGTCAACGGGGCGCAGTACATCGACGAGCGGATCGCGACGTACACGGTCACGGGCACGCGCTCGGGTGAGTTCACGTACTACCTGGCCGGGAGCAATTACTCGGTCACGGGCAGGGGCAACAGCGACGGCAGCGTAATCGAGCGGATCGACTTCGGCTCGGGCGGCGACTTCGCCAAGGGGCCGGCGGGCAGCTTCGCGCACGATGCCGAGCCGGACCTTGATATTGACCTGGCCGACTTCGCGAGCTTGCAGATCTGCTTCGGCACGACCGATCCGACCTGCCTGGACATCCACGATTTCGATCTGGACGGCGTCGCCGACGGCGTGATCGATATCGACGACTTCGACGCGTTCGCGCAGTGCATGAACGGGCCGGAATTGCCGCCGCAGCCGGGCTGCGCCGTGGTGCCGACGCTGCGGAACGGCACGCCGCCGCCGACGGGCACGTTCGCCCTGCACGGCCGGCCGATCGACGTGCTGGCGGACGGCAAGGTGCTGCTCTACGTCCGCGCCCGCTTCTACGACCCGCAGCACGGCCGCTGGTTCCAACGCGACCCAGCGGGGTTCATGGGCGGGCTCAACCTCTACGAATCGTTCGGCAGCAACGCAATCGCTCAGACGGACCCGCTTGGCCTGTTCGACCCCGAGTTGATGCGCTATTTCTTCGAGCTTCGGTATGGCCCACATGCCTCGGCGTTCTTGCGCCATCTCGAAGATCGCAGCGTATTCACGGTGTCCGGCTACCAGGATCGCTGGTGGTGGTGGGATCCAGACTGGTCTGTATCTCAGTGGGGTACAGCCGTCGGCACGATCTGGATTCGCGATGCGCTGCCGGATTGGGATGCGGCTGAGGCCCTATTCAACGCGCTGAATGACTCGGACATCCAGTGGCATTACCGCCGATGGATGCAGGAACAAGCGCTCGACGCGGGCGACCTCGATGCGTACGTCGCAGCCTACCAGGAGCATATGCGGGTAGGACTGCAGCAGGGCGCCGCCTTTGCGGCGATGGCTGCGGAACTGTATCTGGCGGGCATCAGCGTCGCGAGCGAGGGCGCCGACTGGGTTGTCACGATCTCGGACATTTCAGCGGGCAAGGCGAACTGGGCGACCGCGGCCGCCTTCCTGCCCTTGGTCAGCGCCGGCACGGTGAAGGTCGTCGGCTCGTCCGGCGAGCTTCTCGGCCGATTCGACACGGGCTCAGGCGCTTTTCGCGCGCTGAGCCGTCAGGGTGAGGAGTTGGGTGAGGCAGCGCGAGGGTTCCACGCAGCCCGAAGTGCCGATGTTGCGCAGAGCGTGCTGAGGGGTATTGATCCAAAGTACTTCGATCCTAAAGCCCGCTTCGGAGCGGCGTTTTACTTGGCGGAGCAACCGGGTACAGCGGTCGCCGAGTTAGCCAGTCGCGGGATCAATGCCACGCACGGCATCAGATACGCGCTCAGAGCACAGGCAATGAGGGTTCTGGACCTGACCGATGCCGCCACTGCAGCGCGGTGGGGTTACGCTGGTGGTGAGATCAGTGAAGCGACTATCGGCATTGGCAAACGAGCCCGAGAAGCTGGCTTCAATGTCATCAGATTTCCGTCCGTGCGCGGCGAGGGTGCGAATCTCGCCATATTTGCGAATTTCGATGACATCCTCGTCCCTCAAATGGTCAGTCCGGTGGCGCCGTGAGATTACCGCTGTATTTATTTAAGTGCGCAAACTGCGGCAATGAAGGCATTGCCCCGGAACTGACGGAAGTCTACGGGATGTTCGTTCTTCGAAGCGACAAGAGTGATCATAGCGCTTACTGCGATGCAATTCAGGATCCTGTATTCGAAGAATGCTCAGAACTCGTCAAGAGCTTCCTATCGGACACGGACTGTACTGACGCGATTCAATACGCATTTGGAGCGACCTGTGATCCTGCGCCAGACAACACGCTCTTTCGCATCGGCCGCCTTCCCCAGTGCCCCTCCTGTGGTCGTCACTATGCATCCTGGAGACCAGCCGACCCTCCGGCGACTGCAGAGGTTCCATTAGTTACGCATGATGAGTGGTTGCGCTTGAACCCCGAGGAGCGACGTGCACGCATTCGCGAGGATCTTCACAAAGGAGGATATCTACGTTCTCCATGATATCGTGAGCACGGTGAAGCCGACTTGTATCGGCATGATATTCGGGAACAGGCGATCAGTGCGCAAGCTCCATGCTCGGTTCGTACTCGTTGGCGTCATCGCCTTCGGCTTGGCCGCGAACGCCGAAGCGCACATCGACCGTGCGCGGCAGACGTTCACCTATGGCGCGGTCAACGCCGCGAACGAGTATGCCTCGATCGACAGCAACCCACTGACGTACGACGCGGCGGGCAACCTGACGGTCGATGAGGACGGCCGGCAGTACTTCTACGACGAGTTCAACCGGCTGATCGAGGTGCAGGACAGCGGCAACGCCGTGCTGGTGCGCTATACCTACGACGCGCTGGGCCGGCGGGTGCTGAGCGAGTTTTCGCCGAACGATCCGCCGAATGCGTACACGATCCGCTACGTGTATGACGGCCAGCGGATCATCGAGGAGCGCGATGGGGCCGATGCGCTGACGTTCTACCACGTCAACGGGGCGCAGTACATCGACGAGCGGGTCGCGACGTACACGGTTACGGGGACGCGCTCGGGCGAGTTCACGTACTACCTCGCCGGCAGCAACTACTCGGTCACGGGCAGGGGCAACAGCGACGGCAGCGTAATCGAGCGGATCGACTTCGGCTCGGGCGGCGACTTCGCCAAGGGGCCGGCGGGCAGCTTCGCGCACGATGCCGAGCCGGACCTTGATATTGACCTGGCCGACTTCGCGAGCTTGCAGATCTGCTTCGGCACGACCGATCCGACCTGCCTGGACATCCACGATTTCGATCTGGACGGCGTCGCCGACGGCGTGATCGATATCGACGACTTCGACGCGTTCGCGCAGTGCATGAACGGGCCGGAATTGCCGCCGCAGCCGGGCTGCGCCGTGGCGCCGACGCTGCGGAACGGCACGCCGCCGCCGACGGGCACGTTCGCCCTGCACGGCCGGCCGATCGACGTGCTGGCGGACGGCAAGGTGCTGCTCTACGTCCGCGCCCGCTTCTACGACCCGCAGCACGGACGTTGGTTCCAGCGCGACCCCAGCGGGTATGTCGACGGCGGGAATCTGTATGAGTCCTTCCGCGGGAATGCTGCACGCCACGTGGACCCGTCTGGCAGGGACGTGTGGGTCACTACCGACGCGCGCGAACTCACCGACGCCACCGGGCGCGAGTGGTGGGAGATCACCTACACGCGGCACCGCAACAAGCTCGACGTGGGCTACGTGTTCACGTTCTACCAGTGGTGGTGGGGCGATTGGAACAACGAGAACTTCAGCGAGAGCGAGCGGATCGTCGAGTACTTCCCGCGTCGGGAAGGTATCAACATCTGGAATCGCATTGCGGCCGAGCAGGAACGGCTGGTTGATGATTTTACAGCCAACGCCGATGCGAAGGCGTATCGCGACGCGATCGTAGTGGCCGCATCAGCCCCGATTCAGATCGCGACTGCCGGAACGGCCCAGACCCTTGTCGCGTCAGGTGCCGCCAAGATTGGTGTAAGCTCATCCACAGCCCTCGGTCGCGTTGCGATCTCGTCGGCAACCAACGCGCTTGTCACCGGTGCTGGCGAGGCGGGGGGCACCGCAGTCCTCGTCCCGTTCGGCGAAGCCACGCTCGGCGAGGTGGGTGAGGCCGGGCTTCGCGGGGCAGCATTCGGTGCGGTTACCGGCGGTGTCGGGCAGGGCATATTTGAACTATCTCCGACGCTGCGGAACGCGACGATGTCGCTTTCTCGCTCAGCGACCAGTCCCGCTGACGAACTGGCAGCCGCCCGATCATACGACCGATTCGCGGGCGTTCGTGAGGCGTCAGCGTATTTGCGGTCGCAAGGGGTCTCACGTGTGCGGCGGGTAGAGATTCTGCAGGCTTTCGAGCGCGGCACCATCAGTTTCCGGCAAGCGGGATCGTCCGAGTTCGGCCTCCGGTACTTCAGCGACCCAGCACGACCTGGAGGAAGCTGGCTATTTGAGACGTTCCCCGCCTCGCGTGCCACGCTGGCGCTGAAGCCTGAATGGAATGCCATGACCGGGTTCCGGCAGTTCCAGATCAGAGCCGGCACACCGATCATCCAAGGCAGAGCTGCACCGCAAGGCCCATATCTACCCGGTGGTCAGCCACAGAAGTTCATTCTGGACTGGCGGGCGAATCTGGTCGAGCCATGAGCACATCGGAACAGATTGCTAAGGTACGGAGTAAGCTCCTGACCGCCCTTGACGCCGTTCGGCAGGAGCTCGCTAAGTTCCGCGCGGGTGAGCCCGCCGTCGGGTCGGAGCGCGAACTGCTCGTTGTTATCGACGGCCTTGAGGAGATGCTGTCCGGATTGACCAATGCTCAACGCCCCCAAGCTCCGGGAGTAGGCCACATTGTCGTTGACACGTGGCCGCTCCACTCGCCTGTGGGCGAGCGAGTTCTGGAGGCTGAGTACGCCTATGAGAGGCTGAAGTAGTGGGGTCCGCTCAGGAGCCGCTCAGACAGCGAGCCTTCTGCGGCTACCGCCCAAGACCGTGTTGTTTCTGTCGGAAGCGACCGTTCCACTGAGCCCTGGAGGCTGGTAACATGGCATCACCCAACCTCCATCTTGCAGCGAACGGAGTTGGCCTACTGGCTATCTGGGGCGCGAGCGCATGGCTCGTTTGGGCGTTCGCCCCCTGGGGCTTTGTCGCACGCGGTGTGTGTTCGTTACTGGCATTCGTGCCTGCAGCGTACATTGCCCATCGCATCCTGCCACGTGTGACTGGGCCAATCCTCGATCGGGTGTTTCCAGATGCGAGTTGACTTGCCTCATTGGCCAGCGAAAACCGGCTGTACGGCTCGACCCAGTGATCGCTGACCCGGCGAGGTAGCATGCGAGAGCCAGTCGGAGTGCGCGTGGAGGCGGCAACCAGCACTGTATATGTTCCGATGCATTCCGTCAGCGATCCACTGCTGGCGCCCGGTGGTTGCTGGATGACCTTCGTGCCGGGGGGAGGCAGACCGTGAGGTTGAGGCGGATCGGCTTCTTCAACGACATGCCTTTGGAGGTCGCTTCCAAGACCTTGGCCGAACTGGTGCGGCCGGTCGCTGCACCGGATGAGGATCGCTGCATCACGTACCTTGAGAGCGGACACATCTTCCTACTATGTCCGGGCATCGCGCGCGATGCAGTTGATGCAGGTCACCCCATCATTGGTCCGCCCAACGTCCTCACTGATGGCACGTGGGCCTGGACGGCGGACGTGCCACACTATGTGCGCCGGCACCACATGCGGCTGCCGGAAGACTTCATAGAGTGGATGGAGCACGTGGGATGGCAAGTGCCAAAGGAGATAGATTTCAGCGCCCTGGAGCTGTAACGACCGTTCGACGATGCGTGCGGCAGCAAACGCCATGACCGGTTCCCGGCAGTTCCAGATCAGGCATGGCACATGCTGCGGTGGCAGCCGTAGCCGGAGGACCCTCGGATACGGGCGCGGCGTAGGCCGCCGCTATTTACCGCACCCCTTGCAGCCACTTCGAGCCGGCGCCGCCTCCGGACGCGCAGATGGGGCCAAGCCGTGCAGTGTCGACAGCAGGACAGCTGCGCCGGAGTAGGCGGCGGCGGAGAAGAACCAGGCCGCCGGGGCGGTGATGCCAGCCGTGGCGGCATACGTCAGGACCGCCGTCCAGAAGGTCTGGCAGGCCCAGCAGCCGAGGAGGTATTGAAGGGCGCGCCACGGCAGCGACGTTCGTGACAGGCGCTGGAGTTCGGCACGGCGGGCGCCTCGCATTCGTCGCTGCACTTGATTCCCAATTCATCCGTTGCAGCCTCCGATGGCGCGGCGCTCCTGCGTGATGGCCGGTCCATCCTGATCGCGGATTTTCCACAGCCCCCAGCCGCACTGCTGCACCGCCTGGCGGGCCGCCACGCTCGGGTAGCTCGCGAAGGTCACCGGCCACAGCCAGCGCGGGATCGACAGGCACGCCTCTCCGCGACACCCGCAACGCCTCCGCTTCGCGGCCGGCTGGTTGCGCTGTGTGCTGTGCTGTCGGTTGTCCTACGCTTGGCGATCCTGAAGAAGAGTAGCCCGTTCCAGTGCGAGCCGGTGATGATCTTGGCGATTGCACTCAGCGAGCGGAAGTGTTGGCCGTCGTACTCGAACCCATCGTGGCGGACTCGCACATGGTACGCCTGGCCGCGATACCGTCGTGTCAGAACCGTGCCCGGTGGCGGCACGCGCTCGTCGAGGACGGCGGGCGCGGGCCCCGGTTCGCCCCCACCGTTCCCGCCTACCGCGACGTTTACGCCGTTTCCCGCGTTGGCGACCGGCGTCCGTGGCGCGGTGGTCCGGAGGTCGGCGTCCCGGGCCAGAAACTCCGCCCGCCGGAGCGCACGCTCGGACAGGTCGCCCTCGGCCAGCGCCTGAATCCGCCACGCGATCCGCTTGAACAGCCAGTCCTTGTTCCCGGCCCGCGTAGGCTCGCCGAAGACGGATTCATACTTCTCGCGCAGTTCGCGAACGCTCATCTCGCGCAGGTCCGCCAGCTCTTTTCCGACGTTCATCGCCATGCGTTCTCTCCGTAACCCTTGCTCTCGCAAGTCGTTAACCACGCCGGCCATCAGGGCTACTTCGGCGGGAAAGCTCAAGGTGAGTTTCGCCAGATTCTGTCGAAATCTGCGACATGCATGCGGCGTGTGGCACGTCCGAATGATGCGGCTCGTCCGCCCGGGCCTGCTGGCCGGACGCCCGCGCGCGGGCGCTGAACGCTGCGCGCATGCGAATCATGCCGGCGGCGAGAATCGCTGCGACTTCGTGTAGCCGTTGCTCGGGTTGGAGGGTGGTAGAGTCAGTCGGATCGAACCGCGCGCGGCGAGCGGCCATGAGCATCTCCATTTGGACGATGCCCACGACGACCTTCGCTTTGCGACCGGCGCGTCGTCTGGCGGGAGCGGGTCAGCACAGCCCGCTATTGGTTACATACGCGGCGTGTTTACAGAATGGTGCGGGGAAAGGGCCGAACCGCGGCGGGCCCTTGCACCACACTACGCTCGGAGGGAATACAGCCAGCGATGGGCGCGGCCAAGCCCCGCTTCCACAGCGTCTTCACCGACCATCGTCGCGCCCTCGACGGCAGCTTCAGTGAGCAGAGATCCGCCCGGAACAAAGACGCTAGCGAGCGCCCCCAAAAAACGAAACCGCTTCATTTTCCTCTTGACTCCAAGCTCATGCTCCAAGACCTCAGCTAGCAATCGCCTACCGAGCTCTGCATCGAATTTCTCACCTCTGCCAAGACTCGACGTGATATCTGCCCGAAGTGATTCGACGTTCCTGTTGTTCCGAATGAACCTAATAACACTGTCAACATTCTTGGGTCGCAGCTGGGGGAGCGATAGCGTAAACAGGCTCCTGGCATGGTACGCGAGCAGGTGGTCCTCTTGGCTATCCCATCTTGCGGCGTACAGACGCTCGTAGTATGGTTGGCTATCATCCCAATCGAGAACCGCTCCTTGGGTCTTGCATCTGAACAAATCCTGAATCACTGTGTGACACACCAGCGGGCGCAGCACCTCCTTGATATAGACAGACTCCTTAGCGTCGAAGGTCTTTCGCCTTGAGTTGATGATCTTCGTGATTGTGCTAACAAGCGTAGCATTGAGCGAGCCATCGATCTTCATGGCCGCATTGACAACCGAAAAGTGCTGTTCGTTTATCGCACGCTTCTCTTGGCTTCCAAATCTCTGGAGAAACGTCTCGCGGTCCGCCTTGAGCACACTCCACTGAGCACGCACAGGACCAAGCCACCCCACAATGTCCTCGCAAAGGGATTCGGTCTTGGTACGTATCTTGTCAATGTTCTCCCCGATGATCGCCTTCCCATCAAAGGTCTCGAGCAGGCCTTCTGCCTTCAGCTTCAAGATGCTCTCAACAAGGGGCGCCAGAAAGCGCAGACGAGATCGTTGTGCTACGAGATAATCCAACGCTTGCTGGTCAAACAGAAAGCCCGTCCCGACCAGCAATAGTGAATAATCTAAATCAATGAAGTCCGATCCTTCGATCCCGATAGGATACACGAGGCTATCTCAAAACCTCTGAAAGCAAGAGAAGCGTACAGGTCATATGCAAGAAGCCGCTGAACAGGCAGCTCGACTTCTCCCAACGGATGCAGAGCCGACGGTAGTTCTGGATCCAGGAGATCGTCCGCTCCACCGTCCAGCGCCGCTTGCGCTGCAGCGGCCGGCGGTCCTGTGTCACATTCTCCGGCTTGCGGTTGCCGCGATGCGGCGCGATCATTTCCATGCCGCGCTGTGCGAGCTCTTCGTCGAGCTTGTCGCTGTCGTACGCCTTGTCGCCGATCACGCGCGGCGGCGTCTCGCGTCAGCACGAAGTCGAACAGCCGCCTGCACGCAGCGGCTCTCGTGGGCGTCCGCCGCGCGGTATCGATCGCCACCGGCAACCCGCGAGCATCGACCAGAACCATGATTTTCACGCCTTTTCCGAGGTGGCCGCGCTGATCCCATCACCGCCGCCCCGGGCCTTGGCGAAGGTGCCGTCGATGAAGCATTCGTACACGCGGTACGCGCCGCGCCGTTCGACCAGGCGTCCGGCGGCCCGCATGGCCTGCTCAAAGAGCCCTTCGCGCGTCCAGCGCTGGAACCAACGGTGCACCGTGGCCCGCGCGCCGAACTCGCGCGGCAGGTCCTTCCACTTCGCGCCGTTGTCCAGCATCCAGAAGATGCCGCGCAGCGTCCGCCGCTTGTCCGCGACGGGCCGTCCGCCCTTCGGACTCTTCGGCCGATCCGGAATCCTGTCCGCCAGCCAATCCAATTGCTCATTTGTGAGTGTCAACATGCATCATTGTACAAAGTCAACAGGTGTCCCGGTTTTGAGATAGCCTCACGGCATGATCTGGTATGTCAGTTATGATGTACGGATTTCCAAGTCCATACGATGATAGCAGGTACCTCATGGCTATTGATCCGTCAGGAACAAAGGATTCTGAGCGAGCCTCCCTCGCCATTGTGAGTAGTGGACGATCTGGTTCACGCCGTACGCAATGTGGTACGGCGGAAGGGTACGTGTCAAGGTGGCGCCCGCACACACATAGGCATGCGGGCCGACGTCAACTCCGCCGATCACTAGGGCATCATGTCCAATGAATGATCGGCGTCGAATGACAGGGCTTGGTTCTGGCTCCTCTCGGTCATCCCAAGGCGATCGTGAATCCCAATGCGTGTGGATAAGCTTACCAAAGGAAGTGCAGTCGTCCTCGACCACTGTATGTTCCGAAACCGAGCCTCCGACGACACATCGTTTGCCAACAAGTGCCTGCATTCCAATAGTCCCACGATACAGGACCAGCGAATCCTCGCCGAGCTGCGCCAAGGGCTCAACTCGGCAGTATGCATCAACAACGCACCCATTACCTAGAACCGCACCGCAACCGATCACCGCAAAGGGTCCGACATAAATGAACTCCGGGAGAACGACAGGACGGTTGAACTCGGCTTCGGTCGGCCAAGGCCGCGCCCCTTGCAAAAACCTCGGGGCGCAATTGAGAATGGCCGTACTATCGACGAATTTGGCCCGCGCGGGCGTCATCGCAATGCCTTCCGAAGAATTGCGCGCAGATTGTGCTGACTGCGCTCGCTCTCTCCGGTCTCGTCATTATGATCCATGTACCCGTGATCCATTTCAGGGATAATTGTGAGATCGATGCCGGCATATCGTGCCGCTAGATCGCGCGAGAGTTCGTGAGGCACCATCGAATCGGCCTCACCATGAAGGATGGCCGTGCGGCTCGCGATGGCCGATAGCTGGTGACCAAGGTCACACATGGCGAACTCGATTGCATTGCGCCAATTCAGCGCTGCACGATCGGATACTGGGACAGTTGCCCCTTCAAGAACGGCGCGCCGATAAAAATCACTATACTTTGCAGTACGCAGCGGATGAGCAGGTTCTATGTACAGTTCACGGTAACTGATCGCCGGGGCCAGCAGAGTCGCATTCCGCAGCGAGCTCTGAAAAAAGCTTGCTGCCATGATGGCGGGGCCCGCTCCAAAACTCGTCCCGAAAACGTGCAGTCGAGAACTGTCGATCTCCTGCAGCAGGAACTCAGCCGCCACTATTGCATCTACGGCACAGTTCCGTAGTGTAAAGCTACTCGCGTTCGCCTTACTCTCGCCGTGGGCTGGGAAATCGAATCGAAGCACGTCGAATCCTGCTTCGGCAAGTTTGGGTGACAGCGTGCGATAGAACCCGAGATACTCATCTTTGTCTACACCAAGCCCGTGTAGCAACAGAAAGCCACCTGTCCGCGGTTGTCGACGCGACCGCTCGATAATGTAGGGAATTCTGTAGCCACCCGGTGAGGGTAGCTCACCTGTGCTACATTGCGCGTTGATGCTCATAGTGCTCTAACACCTCACTTTCAAAGCGCGCGGCAAAAGTGCGAACATCGTCCGACGATACGTCAGCCAATGCAGCCAGCGCCGCCTCGACGGTGTGTTCGTGGCCAGGACATTGAAGTAGCCCTTGAACCCAATCGCGATATTCCTCCATGCAGCCTGCAACAAAATCAGCGTCTTGAAGCATGGACAGGTCCGCGTGGCTATTCTTATGGTGAAATAGCATGGATACAATCAACTCCCCGAATTGCTCCATTGGCACGAGCGCCACTCGTTCCTTCCGTGGCGCGCGCTGCACGACAGTCTGCAGCGGGGTCACCACTGCGCCGCCATGCTTAATCGATGACCAGAAGAATAGCCAGTCTTCGTTGTATATGTAAGGAAAAATACCGAGCCGTGGACTAATCTTGAGAATTACGGCATTGCCGCTAATGGACACGTGTGGCGGTGTGCCTGTCATTGCGCTATACACGCGGTCCAGCGTCGAAACGTCGGCGTGAATCAGCGAATAGGTGCAGGCGATATCAGTCCCATTGCAAAGCACGTGTATAGCTGAGGGGATCAAGGACTGCCGGAAGATGATGTCATCATCGATGAGGAGGATTATGCTGTAGCCAGCGCGTGTGGCGTGCTCCAAAGCGTACATGCGTTTCGACGGCAGATCGAACCGTTGGTTCCACCGACGCGTCGGATTCTTCGAAGAGGGCCGATTCATCAGTTGATGATGAAGGTCAGCCCGAAATAGAACGAACTCCACGCCCTGAAAGCGAGCATCCGTTGCGGCTAGGCATGGGACCGTGTGCAGAACGACCACGTGATTGGCGCAGCGCGACATACGGGCAAGCTGCGTCGGGATATGAGGGCTGTCACCGATGGTTACAAGGTAGGCGCAGTCCACTTTTTCTTGGCCGTTACGGGCCACGTGCGTGTAGTCCGCCGTCTGAAGAATGCTGTCACGGACGACTCCTTTCAACGCTGATACTCCCTCCTGTCACGAGCGGGCGCCGTAGAGATGAGCCGAGAGGTCGGCCCCGCTTCATCGGTGCCAACGGTCCATGCTCTCGCGAGACTATCGCTTCGAACAGCCTCCGCGCGTTCGAATCGAGCTCGTCGAGGGCGAGCAGCAGCATCGAAGGCGATTGGCGAGTGAATTGTCCGTTTCACGTCCATGACGACGATATTCTAATCAAGCCTCGTCCCGATGGGTGATTATCAACCACCCCGCTCTTTGGAACGCCTATCGACCGGGGGGTAGGCCACAGCGCGATGAGACCGGAGTCTGGGTCGAGACTCATGGCTACGGCGTTGCGCCCGGGACGTCGCTGTAAACTCGGCGGTCGGCTGTTAACGAGAAAAACCGAGAGCGCCGGGATCGGAAGGACGCTCACCACGCCGACCGGTCGCGCCCGGTGCCGGGAAACGCACTCTCTCGCCGCCCGGGCCGCTCCGGCCGCATCCGTAAACCCTTGCGAATCCTCGCGTTAAAACGAGCAACCCCGGGCGCTCTCTGGCCCGGGGTTTCGCGTTAACTGGTCGGTCGCCAGACTCGCGACCGTTCGTCGATCTCCCCGAGCAGGACTCGAACCTGCAACCTAGCGGTTAACAGCCGCTCGCTCTACCATTGAGCTATCGGGGACTGGATTCTCTTCACACCGGCGCCTCTGCTGCCAGCATCGGCCACCGGTACCGCCGGGTTGAGCCCGGCTGGCACGGTCGAATCTAGGAAGCGTACCCTTGTTGGGACCAATGTCAAGCCGCCCCCACTTCCCGTGCCTTCAGAACCGGCCGATAACGGGCGCACCGGAAGTCCCCGGGCGGCTTGCTGCGACGGAACGAACTACCCGGGTTGTGGGCGGCCATTCTCCTCTTGCTCCCAAGGGCGTTATCGGTGTTTACCCCCCAAATCCAAGTGCAGGATGAGGCACCCGCCGATATGTTGGAACCGGCGGTCCCCGTGTTCTTCACCTGAACGGGTTGACTTTGTTGACGCACCCACCGAACCCATTCGCTCGCAGAGGCCTGCAGGTATCCGCCCGACCGCGTGCCCTGTGCCCGCCTACTGGCACAACGACGTGAAAATGTTGCCAAGCTCAATGCGGCCGTCGCGTTGGCGACTGTTGAGGGCCACGATGTTGACGCCTTTCGGGATGACGAAAATGAGACCCAACACGGCGGTGTTGTCGTTCTGCAACTGCCGCATGAGGCCGGTGTCGCTGAAATTGAGCATCTGGTTGTAGCCGGCGTCGAGCGGGTTGGGCTCGAAGAAGAGCTCGAAGTACTGGTCATTGTTGCGTGTGACAACCGCGTAATAGCCGGCGAGGGGGTAGAGCTCACCCACATCGTCCGCGGCGTAGTACTGGTTGGTGGTCCCCGTAACGAAGTTCATGATCTGCCCCGGGAGGGAGCGGGCCTGCTGGAGATTCAGGCGGAATTGCATGATGCACATGCCGTCGGGGATGCGCAGGACGGAGACATTGCCGTCCGTCAACGTGCCCGGCGGCGACCAGGCCGACATATCGCCGGTCAGGCGGCCGCGCACGAGCGCGTTACCGGAAACTTCAATCTGGCTGGCGGCCCGGGCGCGATCCATTGCCAGCGGAAACGGCAGACGGTGTTCCGGCCCGGTGAGTGCATAGTCGAGCACGTCGCGCAGGTTGGTGGCCCCGGTGGGCGTTTCCGGCGCGGATTCGCCCGCGGCGAGGCGCGTGCCCGGCGGGGTTTTGGCCTGGTGGTCGGCGACGACCGCGGCCCGGGCATGGCGGCGATACTCGACGAAACGCGGGACGAAATCGGTCGGGACTTCGAAGTAGGCATCAATCTTCGCGGTCGCCGGCAGACTGAGGTTGTTGTCAAAATCAACGACACGCAGGTTGTCCGCCAGCGCGGGCGGATTTACACCGCCGAGAACGACCGGCGCAAACTGCCGCGGAAAACGCAGGTCTTCCGACTGAACGACGTCTCCGACAAGGCGGATCATGGTCGGGCGGAAGAGGTGAATGGCGGTGCGATCGCGATCCCCGGCCGCCGGACGCAACGTAAGCCGCACACCGAGCAGGTGATGGCCTGCTTCTGGCCGGTACTCGAAGGGGGCAAAAGCCGGTGTCGGGCGATCCTCGCTCGGTGCGAGGTTGCGGTAGCGGGTGTAGGCGGACGAAAGCGGCGTAGACTGCGTCCACCAGGACTCCACGGTGATACCATCCTTGAAGCCATCACCCGTTTTGGGATCGCGATAGGGGGCGGGCGTTGACTCGGGCTGAACCGTGTTTCCGGTCCATGCAAGCCATTCCGTGAAGTTGGGATAAACGGCCGCCACAGTTGTTTCGCCCCGCAGACTGCCACCACTGAGGAACTTTCCGAGGCCGGCCGTGAAGTCGTCAGAACGGAGCCAGATGCGGTTGCGATCGATCCGGGCGCGCTCGCCGGGCCGCCGCTCCTCGCCGCGCTGCTCCTCCTCGCGGTTGCGCTCGATCGGCTGGTACATCATGATGCGGCCCCCCCAAGGCAGCATGAGGAAACAGATCAAAAGCATGCCAATGCTGAGCTGCGCGATGATGACGCCGGCCACAGCACCACCAATCCAGTCGGCGAGCATCGGCACGCGCACGTTTCCGCGCAGAAAAGTATCCGCCAGGAAGCGCAGCCCACCGTGCGTCACCGCGAAGAGCAGCAGGTACGCCACGGCTTCCGTGTAAGCCGGGTGCAGGCCGAATTGGCCGGTGGCCCAGAAAGTGAGCGCTTCGCCGAACCCGAAGGTGACCGCGACAGCGACGATGCAGCAGAACACGTTCAGGATGCCGCTGTACAGGCCGAACAGCGAATGCATGAACGTGATGCCGATGACGAAGAGGAGCACGAAGAGATTCAGAATCATCGGGTCGCTCCGTTTGCTGCGACACGTCGTCCGGACCAGGTCGATCTACTTCGCCGAAGCCGGCGGGCGCGACTGCGGCTTCGGTTGTGGGGCGGCAGCGGGAGCACTGTTCGCCTTCACAACCCGCGCGACTTCCTGAATGCTCGTCTGGCCGGCGAGGACCTTCTCGAGGGCCTGGGCCTGCAACCCGATGCCGCCGCGCTTGATCGCGTACTTCTTGACCTCGGCCAGCGAATCGGCAGAGCGAATGAGCTGCCGCAGCCCCTCATCGATCACCAACCAGTCAAAAACGGCGGTGCGGCCGGTATAGCCGGTGCCCTGGCAGGCCTGGCAGAGGATCGGATTGCCGTGCTTGTCGTACTGCGGTTCGGGCGTGCGGAACAGCACCTTGTCCTCGGGCAGGTTGAGGCGGCGCATCATGTTCGAGTCAGGTTTGTAGGCCTGCTTGCACTCCGGGCAGAGCAGGCGGATGAGCCGCTGGTTGCCGACCCCGAGCAGGGCCTTGGTGGCGAGGTTCTTGTCACCGACCAGCTTGAGCCAGCGCGCCAGGCCGTCAAACACGTCGAGCGCCGGCAGGGAGACGTAGACTTTCTGCTTCTCGGAGGCGGACTTGGCGGCAATGGCGGCCGCCTCCCGGTCGCGCAGATCGGGCAGGACAATGATATCGGGATCGGACCGGACCACCTTCATCAGGCGCTCGCCGAAGGTGGTCGTCTCGGTAGGGGTGACCACCTGCTGTGTCACGTTGTCGATTTCGAGCTCGATCTCGGTCTCGAGCATCTGCACATTCTGGAGGAAGCGGTCGTGGTTGCGGACGAAGCTGTAAATCGTGGTTGTCAGGCCTTCCTTGGGCGGGGCCGTCAGCACGATCAGGCCCTTCGAGTCTTCCTTGGTGGCTTGCACGATTTCAAGCTGCCGGGGCGTGAAGCCGAGATCGGGCACCTTAAATTCACCCTCGCGCCGCAGAATCTGGAACGACAGCCGCTCTCCGGCCGTGGACCCGTCCGACCGGACGAAAATGCGGTGCTTGTTGTCGCCGATGGCCGCGGTGATCTGCCCCTTCTGTGGCTTGCGCCGCTCCTCGAGATCGAGACCAGCGATCTGCTTGAGGAACTGGATCATCGCGTCCCCATCGGCGCGTGCGATGGGGTCGCCTTCGATCGGCATTCCATCGACGAAATAGGTGATCTTGGCGGCCTGCGGGCCGGCGGGTGCCACCTCGACCACCGTGGCCCGCCGCCAGAAGGCGTTGAAGAGCAGATCCTGCGTGAGGCGGAACTGCTCGCGCGGCACCTCGTCGGTGGGTATGGGAACGGGTTTGCGGTCAGCCCCGGCCAGACGCACCCGCTCCTTGACTTCGATAACTTTCTTCCTGCGGCTCAGCCCCTCCTCACGAAGCCGCCGGAAGTGGGCCGCCGTGAGCACCTTGTCCACCTCGGGGACAAGGGCATTGCGGTGCAGGACGTAGGCCAGACCCGCTCCCATGACCACGACGAACATGCTGGGAAAGCCAACCCAGAAGATCGGGATGAAGAGCCCCACCAGCAAACCCACCACCCCCGCGCTGAGCGTGATCAAGTTCCAGAGGATGCGGTAGGTGTTGACCGCGACGGCATCCTTGTCGACCCACTGGGCGATAGCCGCCCACGCAGTGAAGACCAGGACCAGCGCCAGCAGCTTGAACGGCTGTATGAGGATGGCGCCCTGCGGAACCTGAGCGAGCAGATCGAGGGATACGATCACAGGCAGCTCCTGCGGCCGCGTGGCACGCGGCCCCGCGATGTCCTACTAACCCAGAATGCCGGCGGAGGCCGACTTGATGCCCTTGAGCGCCATGCGGAGCTCGTCAGGGTTCGGCGCCGCCTCGTAGGCCGTGGCGTGATCGATGAAACCGGAATCGACCAGGCGCCGTATGTGTTCCGTGAAATCCACCATGCCGTCGTTGTACGAAGCGCGGATGACGTCGATGATCTCGTTGTCCCGTTCTTCACGGATCAGCTTGCGCACCGAGGCGTTCGTGATCATGATCTCAACCGCCGGGACGATCGGCACCCCCTCTTTCACGCTCGGAATCAGTTTCTGGCAGATGATCGCCTTCAGGTTGAACTCGAGGGCCTGGCGGATCGAGCGCCGCTCCTCCGCCGGAAACAGGTCGAGCAGTCGCGAGATGGTCTGGGCCGAGCTCGACGCGTGAATCGTGCCAAAGCACAGGTGCCCGGTCTCGGCGGCGTGGACGGCGGCGGAGAATGTCTCGACGTCGCGCATTTCGCCGATCAGCACCACGTCGGGATCTTCGCGCATCAGGTACTTCAGGGCATCGTGGAAGGTTTGGACGTCAATGCCGATCTCACGCTGGTTGATGACCGCCTTCTTGTCCGTGAACAGGTACTCGATCGGGTCTTCGACCGTCACGATGTGGACGGGGAAGCGCTCGTTGATGTAATCGATCAAGGCGGCAATCGTCGTACTCTTGCCCGAACCCGTGATGCCCGCCAGCAGCACCATCCCCTGGTTGAACAGGGCGACCTTCTCGATCGAATCCGGCAGGTAGAGCTGCTTGAAGTTCTTGATGTCGCGCGCCACGCGCCGGGCCGCAACCGACATCTTGCCACGCTGCTGAAAGGCGTTCACCCGGAACCGGTCGGCATCCCCCTGGATGCCGACGTCGTAGGCGAAGTCGATCGCGCCGCGTTCCTCGTACAGCTGCCGCTGCTTGTCACTCAGGAGCTCGAAGATCCCGTCGCGGATCTGCTCGCCCGTCAGCGCCCCCCCCTGCAAGGGCCGCAAATCACCCTTCGAACGAACCATCGCCGGCAAACCGGCCTTCAGGTGCAGGTCGGACACCTGCAGCTTGATCACCGCCTTGAAGTACTTGATGAGCATGCCCCCCCGTTTCTTCGAGTCCTCATCCGCGGGCGTCTCGATCGGCGTCACGCTGTCAGCCATCAGCTTACTACCTCCGGACGGTACGCCCACAGGGGCCAACCACGCGCGCCCGCGCACCGCCGCCGAGCCGAAAAAACGAAGCGGCAGTATAGCATAAGCCAGCGCCACCCGGCCACCCCGGGACTGCCACCCACGCGCGGCTCAGAAAGCGTCCCGCATCCACGGCAGCGGTCCGCCAAACACGGCGGCCGCCGCGGCCAGCTCCGCTTCCGGCGCGCGGAGCAGCCCCGCGAGCACCAGGTCGCTCGGTGACTGGTAACCCGAATACAGCGCTGCCAACCCACGCACATCGATCGCGAGACTCCCCCGGCCGCCGCGTGTCACCTGCGCGGTACCGGCTTCAACCCGCAACGTCCACCGGCCGCCGTTCTCGGGTAGCACGTCATCGGCCACGTCGAAGTGCAGTTCGGCCTGCACCGCCGGGGCATAACCGCGGGCGGCCAGTGCGTTCGCCACATGCACGATCCGCAGCATCCACGGACGGGCACGCGTGAATTCGTAGCAGGGCTCTCCCAGATGCAGAAGCAGCGGGTCGGCCGGGCTTGACTTCCACGAGGCGAATTGCCGGATGGTCCGGTGGTCGGCCAGGAAAGTCAGCAGCCGCCGCGCCGCGGCCGGTGTCAGTGCCACGATGTCGCGCACATCCATGTTCCAGAGCTTGGGTTCCGTCGTGGTCACGAAGTAGACGTACCCGTCGATGCGGTCGCCGTTCGTGACGACATACCCGGTCGCTTTGGAACCCCGCAGGTCAAGGATCCGGTTCCAATGAAACTCCGTGCGATCGACGTTGCCGGGGTGTCGGGCCGCCCATTGCTGGTAGGCCGCGTGCAGCACGGGCTCATCCTCCGGTCGTACCGGCCGCATCGGTGCTTCCCGATCCCGGCAGGTGATCCCATCGAGGTTGACCTTGAGCAGGGCCTCGACGCCGGCACATTCGTAACCGGCGCGGCGATAGAGCTTCACCGTGGCCGGATAGAGTGCGGACAGCGGCATTCCGGCGGCGTGCTGTTCGCTCAAGGTCTGGCGCATCAACTCGCTGGCCGCGCCGCCAGCCCGCTGCGTGGGGTCCACGCAGACCGCGGCCACGCCCACCATGGGAATACGGCGTCCGCCGAAATACTGCCCCTTCGGCAACAATGCCAACCCACCCACCGGCTGGCCGCCGACACGCACAAGTCGGACCTGGTCTACACCGACGCTCTGGAGGTATTCCGCGGATCGCTCGGGGGGGGAGACAAACGTCTCGGCCATCAGAGCGACATAGTAGGCCTCTTCGGACGCATTGGCTGGGGGTGCAACACTGAGGTCATGTTTCACGGTGAAATCCCGCCGGGGACGACCCGTTGTGTGGGGTCCGTGCGCGGCGGCGCTCGCCGCCGACCGGCGGCTAGTATACCACCGTTCTCGGTAGCCCACTCCGCGAGCGCTGCTGCCCGGTTGCGGCTATGATGCCGTTCTATGAAACTGCCCCTGATTGTCATTGTCGGTCGGCCCAACGTGGGGAAGAGCTCTCTGCTCAACATGCTCGCCCGGGACCGCATCAGCATCGTGGATGCGCGCGCTGGGATTACACGCGACCGTGTCAGCGCACTGGTCGAGCACCAGGAGCGCTACTACGAGGTGATCGACACCGGCGGGATCGGGATCGTCGATGATGACAACCTTGAGAGCCACGTTGAAAACCAGATTCGATTCGCGATTGAGCGCGCGGATGTGATTCTCTTCACCGTGGATGTGGCCGAGGGACCCGTGCCACTCGACCAGGCCGTGGCGGAACTGCTGCGCCGGGCGGAGAAACCCGTCATTCTGGTCGCCAACAAGGCGGACGACCCGAAGCACGAAGCCGGTGCCGGCGAGTTCATGCGCCTGGGTTTTGGCGAACCCCTCTGCATCGCGGCCCTGCACAACCACGGCCGCACGGCCCTGCTCAGCCGCGTGGCGGCCCTGGTGGGCGACCTGGCTGGTGATGAGCCGGGACTACCGGTGATGAAGCTGGCGATCGTGGGCAAACGGAACGCCGGTAAAAGCACTTTCGTCAACGCGCTCGCGGGGGAAGAGCGCATGATTGTCAGCGAGATTCCCGGAACCACGCGCGATGCGGTGGATGTGCGGTTTGAGAAGGACGGCCGACAGTTCGTCGCGATCGATACTGCGGGTGTGCGGAAGAAGGCCCGCATGAACGACATCGACTTCTACTCGTACACGCGGGCATTGCGGTCGATTCAACGGGCTGACGTCGTGCTGCTGCTCATTGATGCGCTCGTGCCAATCGCAGAGGTGGACCTCAAGCTCGCCAGCGCCATTCTGGAGGAGCACAAACCGGTCATCCTGACTGTCAACAAGTGGGACCTCGCCCAGGCGCGGGAGGCGAGCATGGATGACTTCCAGGCGTACCTGACACGTGTCCTGCCGATGCTGGAACACGCCCCGATCGCCATTACGACCGCAACAACCGGAAAGAACATTGACGCTGTCGTGGACCTCGCGCTGAGTCTCCACAAGCAGGCCCACACCCGGCTCTCGACTGCGAAGCTCAATGGCGCCCTGCGCGAAGTGCTCGCACTGCGGGGTCCGAGTGCGAAGCACGGCACACGACCGGTGAAAATCTACTATGCCACACAGGTCGCGGTCGCGCCGCCGACGCTGGTCCTGTTCTGCAACGATCCCGAACTGGTGCGTGAAGAGTATCGCCGCTACCTGCTGCGGCAGTTACGCAGCGTGACCCCGTTCACCGAAGTGCCGGTGCGGCTCTGGTTCCGGCCGAGCGGCGCCCCACGCGCGTAATCGCGGTGGCACGCGTGCCGCAAACTCCACGGCCGCGCAGCGCTTGCCCTTGTGCCCGGCTCGTGGATAATGGCCCCGGGTGAGGTGTGGCCCCGCTGCCCGCAAGGAGCACGCATGTCGATTGAGTTTCATTGCAGCCACTGCGGCAAGATGATCAAGACGTCGAATGATGCGGCCGGCGGCAAGCGGGGCAAATGCCCTTTCTGCCATAACACCGTGTACATTCCCATGGCGGAGGCCGAGGTGGAGCCACTGCGGCTGGCGCCGTCCGATGAAACCGCCGAACGTACGCGGCAGCAACTTGAAGAGGATGCCCGCCTGCTCGCCCGTACACTCCGGAGCGAGACCGACGATGTCCCCGACTTGGCACCGCGCCAAGCATTTCCGGTGTCGGACAATGACGCCCGGTTGCCCAGCGACGTAGAAACGCTGGTGATTGAATACGTACTGTCCATGGCGGACGGACGGCTTGATGAAGCCGAGCAACTGGCCGAGGAAATTCGACGCGAACCGGAGCGTGCGGCCGAGGTCGTCCAGCGCTTGACGATGGATGAATTACCGCCGAAGCGGCTGGCCCGGGTGCCGCGGCCCCTGATCCAGGGGTTCGTTAAGCAACTGCACGTCTAGCACCTTCCCGCGGCGGCCGCGCTCCGCCGGCTCAGCCGCCCCGGCAACGGAAGCGGCACCCTACACCCGGTACGATTCCATGGCCGCCTTGAGCTTCGGCCGATCCTGCTCGATGTTGACAGCGGGTCCGGCGGCCTCGAGCAGGTGAATCCGCTCCGCCAGCACATACATGCCCACGAGATAGCGGACCTCGCCCTGCCCGACACCGATCGAGAACTCGAACAGCACTCCGGGGCGACCGCTGCCATTCCGCAGGTCTTCGCGCGCCAACAGCTTCATTCCGTCGAGGTCGACCTTCTGGTGCTCGACCGCGGCCGACCAGAAAGCGAGATCACCGCCGTCCGTCTGGTTGGCGACGGTGCGGGTTGCAAGTACCGCGCCGGCCGCCGAAACCGCCCGGTAGTCGTACCGGAACCCGGCATCACGCAACTGCACGTAACCCTCCGGTGTCTCCAACGCTCGACAGCCGCCCGCACACGCCAGCAGCGCACCGCACAGCGTCATTCCTAGCATCGTTCGCCGCATGGTTCTACTCCCAGAGCTGCGCTGGATCGAGTGAGCGCAGCCAGACGAAGGGCAACTGCCGGAAGTTCTGCACCGAGGGGATCTGCCGGGCGATGCGCTCGAAATACACCGTGATCGTGCTGAACGCAATACGGCTCTTGAGCACGTTGAGCTTACCGATCAGTTGCTCGATCTCGGTATTGACCCGGGCGAGCTCTTTCTCGATCGTCACCGTGTCCTGCACGCTGGCGGCTTTCTCCAGCAGCGCTTCCAGCCGCTTGGCGGTGGCCTGGGCCGTCCGCAGACGGGCCTCCAGGTCGACGTACTCCTCCGTCACGTCGAGCGCATCGATTTCCCGTTCGATCACCGCACCAAACTTGATCAAGGTTTCGAGGGCCGATTCGAACTGGTCCGCGGGTACGCGGATGACAATCGCATCGCCGCGAATCGTCTGCATGTAGCCCCCCCACCGCGCGGCGACGGCCTGCGCATCCTGCAAGGCCTGTGCAACATCGACCACCACGATACGAAGCCGGGCGTTGTAGATCACAAAGCGCGTTGTCAGTTCGACTGGGCGATTTTCCGCGGCGGCGGCGGGCAGCACCGTCGGAGCGTCCGCGGGGGTGGCCATCAGCTCGCGGCCGAGGATCACATTCGGCGTCGCTGCACTCTCATATTCGCCCGGCATCAGGTACGACGTGGATCGAACCGCACAACCCGCGACCATGCCGGAGAGGCACGCAACCAACGCGAGCCGCCCCAGCAAGGCCGCAGCACACTTCCGTTTCCACATGGTGTTGACCTCCCGGGGCGTACCTGCCCTTGTGCAGAAGATACCCGTGCCGAGGCCGCCGGTACAAGTACGTGCTGTCATATTCGGTTGACAACTCCGCGCCAAGGGTCACAGGTCGGTGAAGGAGCAGTGCGCCCCTTTGCATGGCCGTGGCGCCGCACTACACTCCGCCGCTTCGCGAGGCCAAAGGGGCCGACCAAGAATGCCAACTGGTTCGCGACCCGCTGCAGGTCGCGCTGGAGGGTCGACGCGGATGGGTCCGCACCCGCCCACCACCGTCTACCGCCTCGTCATCCGTCACCCCGACTACGACGCTTTCGTAGTGGCACCTCTGTTTACGAATGCGAAGTGCGCCATCGCGGCTGTGGCAACGACCGTTCTCTGCGAAGCGGCACTTGGTCCCATCGTGAGCGTGGTCCTGCAACGCGGCATTGCACGGGCAGAGGCGCGCGGCAGCTACCACTGGGCTCCGGTTGAACGGTGGGATCGTGCGGTCGTCACCCGAATCCTCGAGCAGGTCAGCGCGCCACTGTCCGAGGGCTGTGTGGTGCGGATGCAACGGGCTGTCACCCAGGAGAAACAACCGTTGGTTGCAACGGTCGTGGGTCGGTCCAACCACGAGGTCTCCACGGCCTCGTTTGCATTGGCTGCGCCAAGTAAGGACCTCTCCGCCACGGCCACCCGGCACGCGGCGCGCCACCTCGGCAACACACCCCACCCGGTGAATAACACGCGCGCCCGAGCCACCCGCTCCGGACACCCAGCTATCTTCCCGGCCACGACAAGTGCAGCCCAGCCGCTCCGCTCCGCATCCCAACGAATCGCTGACGGTCTCGTGACGACACCACCAGCCACAGCAGCCACAAGCCCGATGCGGCGCGCTTCGGAGCCGCTTGGGAGTAGCGCCACGGATCCGACAGCCATCGGTTCTGTCGTAACGACCACGGTCGAACCACGAGCCGCGACATCCGTCGTGGTGCTACCCGATCCGGCATTGCACCCCGGCCCCCGGCGCCGACACCGTACGTACGTGGTTCTTGCGGCTGGACTGCTGATGCTGGCATGGGCGGGGATGGCAATGGCTCTTTCGGGTGGCCGCCTGCTGGACCTTGTACGGAGCCCGGGAGACGGGAGTGGAACGGTGACCTCAGTCCCGTTTGAATCGGTTACGCTGGAAGACGCGCCGGCCGCTCCCGTGGGTGAGCCGTCAAACGGACGGGCGGGCATCAGCCCACCCACACGATTGAACCCGGGCACCCTGCAACTCGAACCCGCCTACCGGAATTAAGATTGGCATCATCCTTCCAGCCGGTAAGTATCAACGGTTATCAGACCTCCTTGCTGGGGTAGCACGAATCCACGTGTGGTACCTCCCTGCCAACCCCAGCGTCGCTCGGCTATACCAGGAATAATCGACCAACGTGTGAATACTCCAACCGGTCTATACGTCGTAACAGGTCAGAACCCCGAGGAGAATCGCGATGCGCACAAGAACTTCCGTCTATGCTGGCGTTGCTGCCGCGGGCGGGCTGGCCGTAATGGTCGTGGGTTGCGGCAGTGGCCTGGTGCTTTCGGTGGATGATCTCGGGCTCGGCCGGGTGGAGCGCCCGTGTCGAACCTGCCCCGGCACAGTGGTCGTCGAAGACCGTGTTTACGTTGAATCAGCGGGTCTGTTCGGTAGCGGTTGGCTCTTCGGGGGTGATTACTACGACGTCGGGTACGACACGTACGATGACGGGCCGAGCTACAGCTATGGCGGGGCGTATGAGGACAGTTACTACTCTGACTACGGCGCCCCGACCTCTTACGACGACTACGGTTACTACGACGATTACTACTATGACGGCGGGTATTACTACGACGCCGGTTACTGGGGCGACGACTACGGTGATGCAAGCTGGTATGACGATGATGACTGGTGGTGGTGGTAGCTGCGGCGGTGCCGTTAGGTTCGGCTGAGCCCTGCCTTCAGGCCGCTTCGACTGCCAGTGCGACGGCGTTGCCGCCGCCGAGGCACAGCGACGCGACTCCACGTCGACTCCCCGTACGCCGCAAGTTGTGCACCAGCGTGACGAGCACTCGAGCACCACTTGCCCCGATCGGGTGCCCCAACGCAATGGCTCCGCCGCTGATGTTGACACGCTCCGGCGGCAGTTCCAGACCCTTCAGACAAGCCACCATCTGTGAAGCGAACGCCTCGTTGATTTCCCAGAGGTCCACACTGCCTAGCTCCCACCCGGCCCGTGCGCAGACTTGCTGACAGGCCTTAATGGGCGCGAAGAACAGTTCTCGCGGTGGACCGCCCGCAGTCGCCGTCGCGACTATGCGCCCCAGTGGCGTGCCGCCAGCGCGACGCAAACCGGCCTCGCTCGCAACGAGCACCAGCGCCGCTCCATCCGAGAGTGCTGAGGCATTCCCCGCCGTGACCGTGCCATCCTTGGCGAAGACCGGTTTCAGTGCCCCGAGGGTCTCCATGCTGGTGTCGGCGCGGACTGTTTCGTCGGTGTTGAAGGGGGGTGCGCCCGCCTTGCCCAGGATAGCCACCCGTTCGGCGGCGAAGTGCCCGGCCCGCTCGGCGGCGACGGCTCGTTGGTGGCTCTGCACCGCCCACGCATCCTGTTCGGTGCGCGTCGCTTTGGCACGTGCGGCCGTTTCCTCTGCAATCACACCCATGACGGCCTGGTCATAGACGTTCGTCAAACCATCGTAGAGCATCGAATCGACCAGCGGCACATCCCCAAACTTATGACCGGTCCGCATGCCACGCACCAGGAATGGAGCGTTGGTCATGGATTCCATGCCGCCGGCGAGCACCACCTCGGCCTCGCCGGCGCGAATCACACTGTGCGCGAACATGACAGCCTGTAATCCACTACCGCAGACTTTATTGACAGTCGTCGCTGAAATCGTGTTCGGCAATCCGGCCGCAAGCGCTACCTGCCGGGCCGGATTCTGCCCGGCGCCGGCCTGGAGCACCTGGCCGATGAATACCTCGTCCACCGCAGCGAGGTCGGTGCCCGCCTCCGCGAACAACGCTCGCGCCACATGGCATCCGATCTCGGTCGCCGACATCTTCGTGAGTCCGCCGAGGAACTTGCCGATCGGACTGCGCTTCGCCGCAACGAGATGGGCAATGGGTGCTGGCATGCTGAGCTCCGGCAGAAACGGCCGCCCGGCCCGGCGGCGGATAGTGGCCGCGAACGAGCACGGCGCCCGGCATCGTACGCCTGCGCCACGTGAATGCAACCGGTGAACGGGCCGGTGGGTACGGTGCGGGCGCAGCTATCGGACGTACGACTGCGCGGGTACCCGTTACAGGCGTGTCGCCGTGCGAAAATCGCATTGGGTGTGCAGGGGTCTTACCTTATGATGGAGCACAGCCGAACCCTTTGTCGCTGCCGATGAGTCGCATACGCATCCGGAGTCCCTCATGGGCCTGAAGCTGCACCTGTACTGCGCGGTAGGTATCCTGTTCTTCACGCTCCCGGCCACCCCCGCCCGCGGTGAAGATGATGCCCCACCGGACCTGCCGAACTTCGAAGTCCGCGTGCCCTTGGCCATCGATTCCGGCCCGCTGCGCGCGGACGATCGCGGCGAAGTACTGCTGCTCCGCTTCCAAACCATTGTACGGGTGGCCGGAGCGGATTCGGTGCGGTTGTCACTCACGGGCACAGAGTTGGCGGCACCCGCGGCCCAACTCCTGATCACGTCACTTCTGGACGGCGCGACGCAGATGCACAACGCGGCCACGCTCGCGGAATGGCGTGCGACCAGCGCGTACTTCAACGGTGACGCCGTGCTCGTGCAGCTCTTCGCACCCGGCGAAGAAGCGACGCACCGCATTCTGATCGACGCCGCGCGCGTCGAGTTTCCCGGCGGGGACGATCGTTCGATCTGCGGCTCGAATGATGAGCGCGTGCTGAGCGGCGACCCGACCTCCGGCCGACTGCTGCCGATCGGTTGCACGGGCTGGCTCATCAACGGTCGATCCAACGCGGGGATGACGGCCGGACACTGTACCGACGGTATCGAGGTCATGCAGTTTCACGTGCCCTTGTCCACCTCAAACGGAACAAAGGTGCATCCCGGCCCCGAACACCAGTACGCAGTGCAGCAGAATTCGATCGTGATGAACTCATCACCCACGGAAATCGGCAATGACTGGGCGGTGTTCGGGATGTTTAACAACAGCGTCACCGGGTTGCCGCCCGCGGAAGCGCAAGGGGCGACGGTCCCGCTGCAACCGGTCATCGGAACCGGTAGCAATACCCCGGCCATGATCCGGATCTCGGGCTACGGTACGCGCGCCGAACCGAACCCGCGGACATGGAACCAGGTTCTTACCACGCACGCCGGCCCGTACATCACCCGGCAAATCTACCGCCTGCGCTACCGAGCACACACGACCGGCGGAAACTCCGGCTCAGCGGTGTGGGATGACGACCGTGGTTGGGCCATCGGCGTGCATACGAATGCCGGCTGCACTGCAACCAATGCGACCAGCAGCAACAGCGGTACTGCGATCGATCATCCCAGTATCGTGCAAGCCCTCAGCAATCCGGTGGGACTGGCCGGCCCGCGGGCCTTGCGGCTCATGCTCTCACCGCATCGCCCGCCCGCGGCCCTTTCGCCACGCTCTGCGAAGGTCAATGCCACCCTTGCACCGGATTATGGCAACCTGCCGGCGGCCGGTTCCGGCACACTTCATTACAGCATCAATGGCGGCAGCTTTGCGGAGGTGCCACTCGCGGACCTGGGTTGGACTCTGCACCGCGGCACGCTACCGCCGCTGCCTTGCCTGGCGCAGCTCAACTACTACCTCCGTGCCGAGGACATGGACGGCCGCGCGGTGACGTTGCCGCCGGGCGCTCCGCTGCACACATTCGAGGCCGTCGTGGCGACGGGCTTCGCGCCGGTCGTTTCATACGATTTCGAGGAGGCCGCGGGCTGGACGGTCGTCAACACGGCGTTGGCGGCCGGTGCCTGGGAGCGTGGAACCCCTGTCACCTACACCGTGGGATACGGTCAGCCACCACCGCACGACTTCGATGGATCGGGACAATGCTGGTTGACCGACAACCGGAACGCGGAGTCCGATGTGGACGGTGGCCCTACGACCCTTTACTCGCCGGTGTTCGACCTGAGCACGCTGGTCGACCCGCGCGTGCGCTACGCCCGGTGGTTCGCCAGTGAGTTCGGCCGGACCGACCGGATGCACGTCGAGATTTCATCGAATGGTGGCGCGACGTGGAGCACACTAGAGGACATCCGTCACACGCCCGCCTGGGTGGTGTCCGAGTTCCGACTGCGCGACTTCGTGCCACTGACCAGCGCTGTGCAATTCCGCTTTGCGGTGGCCGACTCGCCCAACGATTCCATGACTGAAGCCGCCCTGGATGCGTTCGCGCTGCTGGACGCAGTCTGTACCCCGTTGGCGGGCGACTTCGACGGCGACGGCGTGCTGACAGGCGCCGATTTTGTCGTCCTGCTTGCTTGCTTCACAGGTCCGGACGTGTTGACGGGCGCAGAAGACGGCGGCTGCGCGGCCGTGTTCGACTTCGACCAGGATGGGGATATCGACCTGCATGATGTCGCCGCATTGCAGCACCGCATGTAGGGGTGGACCAGAAGCTGTTCCAGAACTTCCCTGCCCGCACAGGGAGGGGCAGGATGTATTGGGATAGCTCCTACCGCTCCGGCGTGAGCGCCGCGACGCGCCGTCGGATGCGATACAGGTCCGCCCACAGCCCCACCACCCACGGGCCGATCCGCAAACGCGAGTCCGGCGCATCACACCAGGTGATGCCGATCTCGGCCAACCGAAAACCGTAGCGGGTGGCAACGGCCAGCAGCTCTACATCGAAGAGCCAACCGTCCTCACGACACAAGGGCAGAATGGCGCGCGCAGCAGTCCGGCGCAGCAGTTTGAAGCCACACTGGGTGTCTTCCAACTGTGGCAGCAGGACCCGTCGCCGTGCACGGTGAAAGAGCGCCGCCGCGATGCGCCGCGGCCACGGCTGCGCCCGCTGGAGGACGGCACCCGGAGCACGCCGCGAGGCGAACGCGATGTCGGCTCCGCCTTGCAGCGCTGCGGCGAGCTTGCGCAGTTCACCGAGGTCCGTGGCGAGATCCGCATCACACATCAGCAGCCAATCCCCCGTGGCTGCGAGCAACCCCCTCCGCACACTGAAGCCCTTGCCCCGGTTGGTCGGATTTCGGAGCAGGCGCAGCCCCGGCAGCCCCGCGCGGCGCGCGGCGCGCACAACGGTCGCGGTGTCATCGGTACTGCCATCCTCGACCACAAGGATTTCGATAAGCCGGATGGCCTGCGACTCCTGCTGCCACCATGTCTGTACACGGGCCAGTGTCGGGCCCAGCCGGAGTCCCTCGTTCCAGGCGGGAATGACGATCGAGAGCGTTGGAACCATCGCCGTGCAGCGTAGCGGGCGAGGCACTGGTGGACAATCGGGGGGCTTGAGTTGCGCCGCAGGCGCTCAAATCCGGGGGTGCATTGACGCGCCCCCGCCATGCGATAGAGTGCGATTCCCGGTACCCCCAGCGGGCCCCGGAACTCAGGAGTACCCGTCCGATGAGTCATCACCCCACCCCGCCGCCACAGGATTTGCACTGGACCCGCCGGGACTTTCTCCGTACAGCCGCCGTTACCGGCGCCGGTCTCATGGTGACGCTGCCGACCTGGGCCCAGGAAGTCGGCGCCGCCGCCGGTGGCAACACGGATGAGCTGCGCATTGCCATCATCGGGCCGGGCAGCCAGGGGCGGAACCTGCTCACCAACTGCCTGAAGATTCCCGGGATTCGCTTTACCGCGGTGTGTGACATCTGGCCGTATCACCAACGCTACGCTGCGAACATCCTGAAGCGTTATGACCAGGAGGTGAACGTCTACGCCGACTACGCGGAGATGCTTGCAACGGAGCGGGACCTCGATGCGGTCCTTATCGCCTCGCCCGATCATGTGCATGCCGAGCAGACGCTCGCCTGTCTCCAAGCCGGCAAGCACGTGTACTGCGAGAAGGAAATGTCGAACACGCTCGAAGGTTGCCGGCAGATGGTGCGGGCCGCGCGCACGAGCGGCAAGCTCCTGCAGATCGGGCACCAGCGGCGCAGCAATCCGCGCTATTGGCATGCCCTGAAGATGATCGAGAATGACAAAGTGTGCGGGCAAATCACCAACTTCCAAGGACAGTGGAACCGAGCGCAGCGTTTTGAACTGGGCTGGCCCGAGGGCCAGGAACTCGACGCCGACACCCTGAAGAAATACGGCTACGACACGATGGATCGGTTCCGGAACTGGCGCTGGTACAAGCAGTACTCGGGTGGGCCGATGGCCGACCTCGGCTCGCACCAGGTCGATGTCTTTAACTGGTTCCTGCGCACGCCGCCGGCGAGCGTGATGGCGATCGGCGGACGCTTCTACGACGACCGCGAGTGGTACGACCACGTCCTCGCCCTCTATGAGTACCCATCCGGCGAGAAGCGGATCCGCGGTGCCTACCAGGTTCTCAGCACGACGAGCCACGGCGGTTTCTTTGAGACCTTCCAGGGTACGGAGGGATCACTCGTCGTTTCCGAAGATCCCCGGCAGGGACACGTCTTCCGCGAAGTCACAGCCAAGCGGCGCGAGTGGGAAGACGAGGCCTCCAAGGTTGAGACCATGGGGCGGGAGGCCATTGAACTCAAGATCGGAGAGACCCTCGCACCGGACGGGACACGGACTCCTGAAGCCGAGAGAATGCTGGCCGAGAGCCAGAAACCGATCCACCAGCTTCACCTGGAGAACTTCTTCAGCGCCATCCGGAACGGCACACCGCTGTCATGTCCGCCCGAGGTCGGATACGAGACCGCCGTTGCCGTGCTCTCTGCGAACGACGCGGTCGAGAAGGGCGCCCGGATCGAGTTCAAGCCCGAAGATTTCAAGGTCTAAACCGTGCGTCATCGGCATTGCAGCACGGGGCGTCGGTTCACGGCCTGGGTTCGACTGACGCTGGTGGCCGCGGGGCTCGCCGGTGCGGCGGCACTCAGCGTAGCCGACGAGCCCGGCAGCGATCTGCTGCGGACCGACAGTCAGGCCCCGTACGTGCATCGCATCACGCTGTACGATCACAGCGGCAAAGCCATCGACCCGCGCGCTACGCCCGCGCTGCCCTATTCCCCGATGATGACGTGCGGCAAGTGTCATGCGGTCGGTCAGATCGCCCACGGCTGGCACTTCAATGCCGGGATAACCACGGTTCCGGCCGGGCGCCCGGGTGAGCCCTGGTTTTACCACGACGCCGCGGCCGGGACACTGCTACCCCTGACGGAGCGCCACTGGCCCGGTGCCTGGCGTCCGTCCGACGTTGGACTCGAGAGTTGGGACCTGGTGAAGCGTTTCGGCCGTCACCAACCGGGTGGTGGGGTCGGCACACCCACATCGGCCGAGCAGGAAGCGGCCCGCGTTTTCCCGCGGTGGAATGTATCTGGCACATACGAAGTGGATTGCATGGTCTGCCACAGTGTCGATCAGCAGCATGATCCGGCTGAACTGGCACGCCAGGTGGAACGTGAGAACTTCAAGTGGGCTCCCACCGCTGCGCTGGGTCTGGCGGTCGTACGCGGGGAGGCCCGGCGGGCTCCCGACGAATGGGACCCCTTCACCCCGCCGCACCCCGATTACCCCGACCAGGCCGGTCCCATTCTCATCTATGACCGTACACGCTTCGATCCCGACGATCGTGTGTTCTTCAACGTCACCCGTCGCGTGCCGAACGAGCGCTGCACGTTCTGCCACACGCTGCGAACGGTCGCCGTACCGCCGGCGCCACCAATCGAGCGCTGGCACACCGAGAATGATGTCCACCTTGCGGCGGGGCTGTCGTGCGTTGATTGTCACCGCCACGGCCTCGACCACGCGACCACGCGCGGCTATCCCGGTGAAGTCGATCCACGGAGCGATCCGACCCGCGCCACGCTGTCCTGCCGCGGCTGCCACTACGGCGACAGTGGAGCGGCGGAAGTGCGCAACGCGGCGGTCGCCGGACGGGCGGGCGCGCCGCGCCCGGCTCACGCCGGCCTGCCGCCCCTGCACCTGGAAAAGCTGAGCTGCACCGCCTGCCACTCCGGACCGTGGCCCCAATTGCAGACGCAGCGCGTGCAAACAGCGCTGGCGCATGGGCTCGGGCTGCCGGAGCGCGGGCGCTCGGGGAGCGCTGTGCCACAAATCCAGGAACCGGTATTTGCAACTCGAGAAGGCATGATTACGCCTCATCGGCTCGTGTGGCCCGCGTTCTGGGGGTACGCCGGCGGCGACGATGTCGTGCCGATTCCGGTGGACCGGGTTGAACGAACCGTGCGGCGCCTGCCCCGCGATCTGGTCCCCGGCAGCGACGAGTTTCGCATACAGCTTGCCACTCGGCTGCAGGCGGACGCCCCCGACGGGGCTCGCGTGGTGTATGTCGACGGCGGCTACTTGCATGATCCGACGGATGCCGGCGTTGTGCCGTACGAGCATACCGCCGCAGAACCGTACCTGTGGCCCTTGGCTCACCAGGTGCGGCCGGCGGCGCAGGCGCTCGGCAGCGGGGGCTGCACAGATTGCCACGCACGCGACGGCGCGATGTTTTTCGGACAGGTTGCAGTACCTGCGTTGCAGGCGAATACGGATCTGCCCCCACGGACGATGGCGGATTTCACACATTACGATCCGCGCCTCGCGGAGGTTTGGGCACTGAGCTTCAAAGCGCGCCCGATCTTCAAGCTGTACGGCTGGCTCGCTGCGGCGGTGGTGGGCTTGTTGCTGCTCCGGGCGGCACAGGAGTGGCTCGGGCAGCGGGTGTTGCGGATAGGGACACTCCCTGCGGCAACTTCGGATTCGGCGCAGTGGGGGAGCGTGCGGATGGTGCTGGGTGTGCTGCTGGTGGCGATCGTACTGCAGGCGGTCAATGCGTTCGGAGCACTGAACCTGCGGGGTGAGCTCGCCGGTTGGGCCCTGCTGGTGCATATGGTTGGCGCAGGCCTTTTCATCGCAGCGCTGGTCGGATTCGCCTGGCTTGGCGCGCGGCATCATGTCCCCGGTCGCGCGCGGTCCCGGCTGCACGGCGGACTGTTCTGGCTGGTGCTCTTGCTCGGAACAGGGGTTCTGGGGACGATGCTCATGGCCATGCAGGGACACATGAGCATGGATCAGCAGCATGAGTGGATCGAGTGGCACGAGCGTGGCGCGATCGGTCTCGTGTTGGCCGTGGCCCTGTATCTGCTGGCGGGTCGATGGGCGCGCCCGCAACGGGTGAAAGCAGCGCAGTAGTGCGCCCGCTCTCGGGAGACCGAACCATGGCGATGCATTGGACGGCAACATCTACCGCGCTGGTGGCGTTCGGCGCGCTGGCCCTTTCGGCCCCCCGGCCCATACAGGAAGGTCAGAAGCAGCCCCCGGTCACCGATGCACCGGCTACGACCGCGGAGACCCAGCCGGCACCCGCGACGAAGCCCGGCCACGAACCGCTGAAGCTCGAACTCCCCCGGCCGGCGTTCAAGGGCACCCCGACGAACGCGCCGCCCGGGATCCACCTCGATCCGCCGCGCAAGGGGCCGCGGCCGGAATTGCTCGCACCCGTGGGAGTACGCAACATCGCGCGTAACCGGCCGGTCAAAAGCAGCGATATGGAGCCGATCGTCGGCACACTGAAGTGCATCACCGACGGCGACAAGGAAGCCCGCGAAGGCAGCTATGTCGAACTCGGGCCGGGCGTGCAGTGGGTACAGATTGATCTCGGCAAGCCGCACATCCTGCACGCGCTGGCCGTGTGGCGGTACCACGCCAGCGCGCGGATCTACCACGATGTCGTGATCCAGGTCGCTGACGACGGAGATTTCATCGAGAACGTACGAACTGTGTTCAACAACGACCACGACAATTCCGCCGGCCTCGGTATCGGCAGCCAGAAGGCCTTCTGGGAGACCTTCGAGGGGCAACTGCTGGAGCTCGAGGCCGTGAAAGCCCGATACATCCGTCTCTATTCAAACGGCAGCACGGCCGACGAACAGAACCACTACATCGAGGTCGAGGTGTACGGTCTGCCCATCGAACCCCGCTCCGGTCCCTAAGGGGCACGCATTGGGCCTCCCACGATGACCGCACGAGCACTGGCCCTCACAATCGCCGGAGGGCTCGCCGTCCTGGGCGTGGCAGTGGGTTTGCGCCTGCCGCAACTCGAACGCCGCCCCATGCACGCAGACGAGGCGGTCCACACGATCAAGTTCGCTGAATTGTGGGAACACGGCCGGTATCTCTATGACCCGCACGAGTACCATGGTCCGACGCCGTACTACTCGACATTGCCGGTGGTGTGGCTGACCGGGGCTTCCGATTTTCTCGCGACGAGCGCGACAACCTACCGCCTGGTCCCGGTGCTGTACGGCCTCCTGCTGGTACTACTGGTTGCGCTGCTTCGGGATGGGCTTGGGCCGGCGGGCACCCCTGTCGCAGCTCTGCTGATCGCCGTCTCACCAGCTTTGACGTATTACAGCCGCTATTACATCCCGGAGCCGCTACTGATTGCCTACGCCGCGCTCGCACTGGGCGCGACGTGGTGGTACCTGCGGACGGGACGCGCCACATGGGCGTGCGTGGCTGGTGCGGCGCTCGGTGCCATGCACGGCACGAAGTCCACCTGCCTGCTGCTCTGGTTCGCGGCGGCGATCTCCGCTGTCGTCGTCTTGTACTGGCGACGATCGGGGGAGTGGCATCTGCGGCGGCACCTTGGGCCGCTCATGCTCGCACTGTTTGTGGCCCTCCTGGTCTCGACCGCACTGCTTTCCGGCGGCTTTACGAACCTGCGCGGACCACTCGACGGTTGGTTGACTTACGCCACTTACTTCGAGCGAGCCGGCGACGGGGGGCATCGGCAAGCATGGGCCTACTACCTGCGGCTGCTACTCTGGTTTCGCGAACCCGGCGGACCGATCTTCAGCGAACTGCTGATTGCCCTCCTCGCTGTCGTGGGCGCTTTCGCTGCGTGTCGCAGCACCACGGCCCCGGGATTGCATCTCGGACTGGCGCGGTTCCTCGCACTCTACGCGCTGCTTCTGACCGCGCTCTACAGCGCCATTCCCTACAAGACCCCGTGGAACGCCCTGCCGTTCCTGCACGCGTGGATTCTCCTGGCCGGGGTCGGCTGGGCGGCCCTCTGGCACTTCGCCCGCCGCAGCCCGATCGGCCGTCCGGCACTCCTGCTGCTGCTCGGCCTCGGAGTCGGCCAGCTCGGCGCGCAGGCCTGGCGCACCAGTCACCATCCCGTTTTTCACAATGACCCGCGGAATCCCTGGGTGTACGCGCCCACTGTGGCTGACGCCGGCCGCCTCGCACTGCGACTTACGCAATTGCACGCCGCGGCACCGGCCCAATCCCCGCCCAGCATCCAGGTGATCGCGCACAACCCGTGGCCGCTGCCGTGGTACTTGCGCGCCCTGCCGCGGGTGGGCTATTGGGATACGCCACCGCCCGATCTGTCGGGCGAGGTGTTGGTAGTCGGTATTTCAGAGCAGGGGACGCTGGCGGAGCGACTACGCGGGTGCGAAGATGACTACGTGGCAAGTCATTACGGACTGCGCCGCGACGAGGTACTCCTGGTCCTGGTGCGACGCCCATTGTGGGAAAGCTGGCTCGCAAGCCAGACAGCCGTCAGCCCATGAATCTACCGTCGGCCCCCACGCCCGATCCGCTCCCTTCGCCCGAGCCACCGTTCGCGGCAGCACTCCACGCCGCGAGTGACAAACCGGAGCGTTTTGCTTGCGATGCGATGGCTTGCACGTTCGAGCTGTACCTCTTCGACAAGCCGGCGGGCTATGCCGCACAGGCCGCGCAGGTCGCCTTTGATGAGCTCGCGCGGCTCGAAGGCCTCCTGAGCCGGTTTCGGCCGGAGAGCGACATTGCCCAGATCAACCGCGCGACCCGCGGCGACCTGGTCCCGATCCAGCCCGAGACTCGTGATTGCCTTACGCGCGCGTCCGAACTCTATCTTGCAACGGGGGGCGTCTTCGACATCGCTTTCCGCAGCGATCCCGCGGCACGGCCCAGGCGCGATGCGTCCGGCGTGCCGCCGTTGGTGTTCGATCCGCGAGCGCATGCTGTGCGCATTCAAGCATCCGGGCTGCAGCTCGATTTGGGCGCGCTCGGCAAGGGCTTCGCCATCGACCGCCTCGTGGCTCTCCTGCGCACCTGGGGCTTCGCGCGTGCCCTCGTGCAATGCGGGCAGAGTACCGTCTACGCACTCGGAGGGCCGAGCCCAGGCCGCGGCTGGCGACTGGCTTTGCGCGATCCGGCGGCACCGGACGTCGCCCTGGGCTGGGTGCCGGTGCATGATGGCGCGCTCGCCGGCTCGGGCCAATTCCTCCACGGCGCGCACATCCTCGATCCGCGCAACGGTCAGCCCGTGGCATCCCACCGCGCCGCCTGGGCGCTGGCCGGCGATGCCGCGACCGCTGATGCGCTCAGTACCGCCTGCATGATCCTGTCTCCTGAAGACGTGGCGGCGGTGTGCAGCCGGCAACCCGCTCTCACCGTGGTACTACGCCACACACCAGGCGCCACAACGCTCTCCGCGTACGGGGCAGCTGCGGCGAGTTTCGAGCTGGCAACCCCGCGCGGGTAGCGCCATCTCCAAGGGGGCAGCGCAGCTCTTGCCCGGCGTTTTCACAGACGATTTTCTGATCCCAAGGTTGGTATCGGGCGGGGGCTCCCGGTTGGTTCCGAGAAACAGTCGCCCCGACCCACAGATGCACACCCCGACACGTCCGGGAATCCACAAACCTTCCTCCACACTGCGATCGGTCGTGGTGCATCACCGTTACGAGTCTCAAGGTACGGTGCGACCCGCCCCGATACGGAGGAGCATCCTGCGAGCCGGCGGCCGGTGCCAGCCGGACCCGGCCGGAGGCAGAGTTTCGAGCGAATGTACCCTCCCGTGGGCATGGACGCCGCGGCGGATTCCGAGTGCTCACCCCGCCCCACACCGGGGCCGCGCGTGGACGCGTTGGTGGGCGCCACCCTTGGAGACGCGCCCCATGCCCGAACCGTTGCTGACACGCTATCTGCAACCTTTGCTCGCCGGTCGCCGTGCCGAGTGCTTCGATTTGATCATGGACGCGCTCCGCACGGGCGCGAACAGCACGGACCTGCTGTGCGATGTGATCTGGCCTGCCATGGCGCAGGTTGAACGGCTCTATCGCGACGATCGCATCAGCACAGCCACCGAGCACATGGCCTGCCGCATCAACCGCACGGCGGCAGATCAGTTGCAGGCCCACCTTCCGAACACACCTGCCAACGGTAAACGCGCCGTTCTCATGTGTGCGGATACGGAACACGAGGAACTGGGCGCCCAGATGGTCGGTGACCTGCTGCAATCCGAGGGCTGGGAGGTCTTCCTGGTCGGTGGTGGAGTGCCGGATGACGAAATCCTCGCGATCACAGGTCAGCTCCGGCCGCAGATGCTGCTGATATTCGGCGCCGTCCCCGAGGCGGTGCCGCAGACCCGCGCACTGATTGATCACCTGCACGACATCAATGCCTGTCCGACCATGAACATTGTCGTGGTCGGCGGCATCTTCAATCGCGCTGACGGACTGTGGCGTGAAATCGGTGCTGACGGCTTCGCGGATCACTTGCGTACCGCACTCGAGCTGATCCGGACCATGGGCCCGCGTGTCGCTTCCGCCACCCACCACGGTTTCGTCAAACAGCGTCACCGTCGGCGTAAGGGAACACCGACACCAGCGACCGCCGCGGTTTAATTCTCTGGGTGGGGTCACGGGGGGGCAGGTGAGTCAGCGTGGCCGAAGCGTGCCATGTGCGCTCCGGCCACGCTGGTTTCGCCGCCAGCCGTGCCAAACTGGCAGGGACTACCATCCTGTCAGGCCGGCCCCTCGCCGAAAATCAGCATTCCGCGTGCACCGGGGCTGGCATGGTATATGCAATCCGGCACCAGTGGGTCGCGGCGGCGCGCCGCTGCACCGACAGGAGTTGGATTCTCATGCAGATGGATCGCTTCACCATACGTGCTGCGGAGGCCGTGCAGAGCGCCCAGCACAAGGCGCAGGAAGCCGGCCATCCCGAAGTCACGCCCCTTCACCTGCTGGGCGCCCTGATCGAGCCGGACGCCGGTTCGGACGGGGGGATTGCCGCTCCGCTACTTGAGAAAGCGGGGGCGCCCCCGGCGCAGGTGCGTGCGTTGGTGGCTGGCGAGCTCAACCGCCTGCCTCGCCAGACCGGTGGACAGGTTCATGCTTCGCGGGGGCTCGTGGAGGTCCTCCAGGCCGCGGAGAAAGCCGCGCGCCAGATGCAGGACCAATACGTTTCGGTCGAGCACCTGCTGCTGGCACTGTGCGAAGTCGCCAGTGACGCGCGTGAAATCTTGCGCCTGAACGGCCTACGGCGCGACGACCTGCTGGCCGCACTCCAAGCGGTACGCGGCAACCAGTCTGTGCAGTCGCAGAATCCGGAGGACACGTACCAGCCGTTGCAGCGCTATGGCCGGGATCTCGTGGAACTCGCCCGGCAAGGCAAGCTTGATCCGGTCATCGGACGTGACGAGGAGATCCGGCGCTGCATGCAGGTGTTGGCGCGGCGGACCAAGAACAACCCCGTCCTGATCGGGGAAGCGGGCGTGGGAAAGACGGCGATCGTCGAGGGTCTCGCGCAGCGGATTCTGGCGGGCGATGTGCCCCAGGCGCTGCGGGACAAGAAACTCGTCTCCCTGGACATGGGGGCCCTCATTGCCGGAGCGAAGTACCGCGGGGAGTTCGAGGAACGTCTCAAGGCGGTGGTCAACGCCGTCGTGCAGTCAGCAGGCGAGGTCATCCTCTTCATCGACGAGATGCACACGGTGGTCGGGGCGGGGCGGACCGAAGGTTCGCCCGATGCGGGGAACCTGCTGAAGCCCGCCCTGGCGCGTGGCGAGTTGCGCTGCATTGGCGCGACCACGCTCGAGGAGTACCGCAAGCACGTCGAAAAGGACAAGGCGCTGGAGCGGCGCTTCCAGCCGATCTATGTCGGCGAACCGACCGTCGAGGATACGATCGCGATCCTCCGCGGCCTGAAGCCACGTTATGACGCGCACCACGGCGTACGTATTCAGGATGCGGCCCTGGTCGCTGCCGCGACCCTCGCACAGCGCTACATCACTGACCGGCAGCTCCCCGACAAGGCGATCGACCTGGTCGATGAGGCGGCCTCGCGCCTGCGGATCGAAAATGACTCGCTGCCCAGCGAGCTCGACGAACTGCGGCGTCGCATCATGCAACTTGAGATCGAGCGTGAGGCCCTGCGCAAGGAAAAGGACGAAGCCAGCCGGCGCCAACTTGAAACCAACGAACGCACCCTCGCCGACCTGAAGGAGCGCGACCGCGCCCTGACCGCGCAGTGGCAGAATGAAAAGAGCGCCATCGACGAGTTGAAAGCACTCAAGACCACCCACGGTGCCAAGCAGACCGAGCTTGAGGAAGCCCAGCGGCGCGGCGATCTCGAACGGGCCGCCCGCATTCGCTACGGCGAGTTGCCCGACCTGGAGCGCCGCCTCACGGGGCATGAGCAGAAGCTCACCGAACTGCATGCTACTGGGCAGGGACTGCTGCGCGAGGAGGTCACCGCAGAGGAGATCGCCGAGGTCGTCAGCAAGTGGACCGGTGTGCCCGTGGCGCGCCTGTTAGAAGGTGAGCGTGAAAAGCTCATCCAGATGGAAGAGCGACTACACGAACGCGTCGTTGGACAGGACGACGCCATCCGCGCCGTCTCCGATGCCGTCCGCCGCAGCCGGGCCGGGCTCGGCGATCCGCAGCGGCCGCTGGGTTCGTTCCTCTTCCTCGGCCCAACCGGCGTCGGCAAGACGGAATTGTGCAAAGCCCTCGCGCAGTTCCTCTTCGATGATGAAGCCGCCTTCGTGCGGATCGACATGAGCGAATTCATGGAGCCGCACAGTGTCGCGCGGCTCATCGGCGCGCCCCCGGGCTACGTCGGCTATGAGGAAGGCGGCCGCCTCACGGAGGCCGTGCATCGGCGGCCGTACAGCGTGATTCTCCTGGACGAGATCGAAAAGGCCCACGCCGACGTGTTCAACGTCTTGCTCCAGGTGCTGGACGATGGACGTCTCACCGACGGCCACGGCCGCACCGTCGATTTCCGCAACACGCTGGTGGTGATGACGAGCAACCTCGGTAGCGACCAGATCCAGGCGCTGTCGGAGAGCGGCGCGAGCGAAGCGGAGATCGAGCTCAAGGTCCGCAGCGTGCTGCGTCACCACTTCCGGCCGGAGTTCCTCAACCGGATCGACGAAACGATCATCTTCCACCGGTTGGGGCGCGAGCACCTCCGCGGCATCGTGGACCGGCAGGTTCGGCTGCTGGCCCAGCGCCTGGCGGATCGGGAGATTGCGCTCGAGCTGACTCCGGCGGCGTGTGAGCAACTCGCGCGCGATGGTTACGACCCGGTCTATGGCGCCCGGCCGCTGAAACGGCTGATCCAGCAGCAAATCGAGAACCCCCTCGCCAAGCGCATCCTGGCGGGCGAATTCGGCCCGGGCGACGCGGTTCGGGTCGATGTCGCCGGCGAGGGGTATGTTTTTGAAGCACGCGGCACCACGGCCTCTGTGAGCTGAGGCCGGCCGAACTCGTAGACGGCCGGCACACGGCCCCGCTCGGATGTCCCTGTACGGGGACACGGACCAGCGCGCGCCGGTGATCTTTCCGCGCCCGCCGGCGTCCGCTACGCTGCGCCGGTATGGACACATTTCTGCAAGCCGCTCTGGCCGAGGCGCGTCTCGGTCGCGCCGCGGGCGGCATCCCGATCGGGTCGGTGCTGGTCATCGACGGGCGGATCGTCGGCCGGGGGCACAATCGCCGCGTGCAAAGAAGCAGTGCGATTCTTCACGCTGAGATGGACTGCCTGGAGAACGCGGGTCGGCTGAAGTCCCGCGATTACGCCCGTGCCACGCTCTATTCGACACTGTCGCCCTGCGACATGTGCAGCGGTGCCGTCCTGCTGTACGGGATCCCGCGGGTCGTGGTGGGCGAGCACCGTACGTTCCAGGGCCCCGAAATGTATGTCCGCAGCCGCGGCGTCGAACTGGTGATCCTCGACGATCCCGAGTGCGTGCGGTTGATGACCGACTTCATCGCGGCCGAGCCGACCCTGTGGAACGAGGACATCGGTGTGTAACCGGAGTCATGCCCGACGTGCAGAAACCCTTACATCACCGTGTCGCCATCACATGATCGCGATTGCAGCAGTTGCCGGGGCCTGGCCGTCCACCGCATAAGCCAAGCGGGCCATTGCAACCGCCTTCTTGGCCGCGCCCGCGAGGTCGCCCGTTGATCTCATCGGGTCTTGCTGTGGACTGCTAAGGCACCATCTGCCGCTTGAAAATCGCGAGGTCGTGCTTGTCGACGTCGCCATCCCGATCGAAATCGCACGCGAGATACCCGTCCGCATCGGGCACCAGCGGACCCTCCGGGGGCAGATTCTGCGGATCGTAGAGTACATCCGGTCCTGACATGTAAATCACAAAGATCTCGAAATCCGCAAAGTCGATGACACCGTCCCCGTTGAAATCGCCCAGCCCGGGTGGTGCCGAGAGCCCGACTCGGAGATCGTCCAATCGTAACTCCGCCCGGGGGCCGCTGCTTCCCGAGACGTGGTAGTAGCGCCACAGGAGCTGCACGTACGGCTGATCGAGTGCCGCGCCCGGCAAAGTCACCGGTCCGCTGCCCTGAACATCGCCGTCGGCACCGGCCAGGTACTCGACCGGTTGGCCGTTTGCGAGCACGTCCACAAAGGGTCCCGTGCTCCCCACGCGGTACTGCAACCGCAGTGCATAGAGCCGCGAATTACGCAATACGGTACCCACCACCCATTCGACCGGCACTTCCTCCAGCCCGACCGTATTCACCGCGAGCAAGGCACCACCGAGGTCGCGGTCGAACCCGGTATTGATGAACGAGATGCCCGCCGGGCCCAGTCCATTCAGCCGGGTTCGCCGGGTGTTGTTGTAGGGGAATCCGAGGGTGCCGAGGTCATCATCATGATAGTCATCATGTGGAATGTAATACGGAAATAGCAAGGGTGTGTTCAACACCGGATCGGTGCGGTCGCTCTGTAGAAAGAGCATGTGCGCGGGATAGGCATACTCGGGCATGTCGGGGTCCCACGCCCCGAATTCGTACGCACCCGTGGCGAGCAAATGTGCTTCCGGATAGACCAGCACCCGGAAACTCGTGGCGACGGCCGGATTGTGACCATCATCCGCGGTGATGGTGATGTGCGTGTCGCCACGCACCAGGGGCGTGAGGGTGAGGATGCTGCCGACCACGGTAGCACTCGCGACCCAGGGTCGCGCCACCTGGAAACCGTAGGTCAGCGGATCCACATCGGGGTCACTGAAAACGTCTGCGAGGTTGATCAGCACGGGGTTGGCCGCCTCGACGACTTCTTGCAACGGCGGCACCGCGACAATCAGCGGGGGCGCATTCAGACTACCGGTCGGGCGTCCGTCGAGGGTCAGGTTATCAAACCGATTGTTGCCGACGGTGCTCCCGGCGCCCTGCTCGAACAGGATGCGCAGGGCGAAGTCCGGATTCTCAGCCACGGCCGCGACACCGGTCAAGTCGAAGGCGTACAGGATGGGGTCATCATCCTGCACGACCAGCTCGACGAGCGGGAGGTAGTCCACCCCGTTCGTGGTGTAGGAGACCTGCTGCCGCCCGGCCCCCTGCCCGGAGCGGCGCGTTTCATACTGCACGATGATGTCCTCATATCCCGTGGTCGGGAGCGCGAAGGTCACGGTCGCACCCAGCGGATTGTTCACTCGCAGGTGTGTGCCCGGCGCGTCGCCCTGGCGCGCGTTCTCGCCCCAGAAACCGTTGCCGTTCCCGTCGAGGACGACGGTGAGCGGCCCCGGGTTGATCGTAAAATGCGCCCCGCCGACGGTATGCGTGGGATCGAGCAGTGTCGGCACATGGTTGAAATTCCAGTAATGGACCAGGGCGCGCGGAGTGGTCGGCTCGAACAGGGCTACCACGCTAAGGGGTTCCGTGACACTCAGCGTGACACTGGCCGGGGTGCCGGGCGGCAACCCTTCCCAACCTGCGAAAACATGGTCCGGCGCAGGCAGAGCTGTGAGCTCGATCGGGACAGCTTCGAAGTACACCCCGGTCCAGGGGTACGGCTGGGCACCCACACCAGCGGTTGTCGGGACGATTTCCACCGTGTTGACACGGACATGGCCGTGCGCAGGATTCGAGACGTCCACCGTAACGGTTACATCGGCGCCGACGTTGAGGTGCGTGCGCAGATGGTCCCGCTGGTGGAACGCGCGATTCTCCGCGAAATCCACCCACTGCGTGACCGTGTCGAGGGTGGTGGCATCACGTCGCCAGCGCTGGCGGTACTCGAGCAGTTCGGGCGCGAGCAGTGCGTACTGTTCCTGCACGATGGCGGTGATGCGAGCGGGCTGGAACGTGGTGTTCATGTGGTCGGCGAAGCGGTTGATGAAGCGTTGTCGGAAGCTCGGATTCGTCAGCAGGGCGCGCAAGAGAGCGGTCCGGGACGCCGATCCGAACGCCAGGTTGTCTCCGCCACCGGTGGGGTGCAGCGCATTGCGCAGCAAGTCGTAGGTCGGCACATAGGGTGAAGTGTCGAAGTCCCACACGAGGATGCGCCAACGGCCGTCCTGGTACGGCGCCGGCGACGTTTCACGCACACGCCAGTAGCGGAAGTGCTTGCTGCCGTACCAGTCGTAGTTGTTCATGAAGATGAAAGCTACGTTGAAGTCGATGTAGCTGTCGATGTCGAGCAAGGTGGTCACATATTCGTAATTCGTCGGAACGCCCAGATCCTGCTGCACCGCAAACTGGTACAGGTGGTTGTAGTGGACAATGTCTGTCGGCAGTCCGGCCTCGACCTTGCTTGCGTCGATGATGCCCCACGGCGCGTCAAGGACGATCACGTTCTCGGGGTCGAGGTTGTAGTGGTGCGCGAGGTGATACTCGTCGAAGCGGTCGCGGGCGTACGTGATCCCCCAGTACTCGCCATTCACGAACTGAATCAGGGGACGGCTGCGCTGCGTTCCGACCTGCAGCGGCGCCATGACAAGGTGCGCCGGTACATCCCGCAGGTGATTGCGGACATTCCCGGCGGTTCGCAGCAGAAAGCGGCGAAACTCGTTGACGGGTTCAGCACTGCCCGGTTTCGTGGCACCCGGGAAGAACTCGTAGTGAACGGTATCGCTGGCATCGTAGGCGTTGCGGGCATACACGCGGAAAGACTTGTCAGGGATGGTGCGCCCCCCGCCGCCGTGGATCTTGAGCCCCAGGTTCTGTGAGAAGGCGTGCGTGCCGTCGGCTTCATACAGTTCGACATGGGCGGGCTTCTCCCAGTCCTGGAAGTAGTTTCCGTGGGCAGCCCACAGGAACTCCGTCCCGCCACCGGCAAAATAATGGGTCCCCTCGACATAGAAGCCCTGCGCATAACCGAAGAAGTGCTCCGGGTTCGTGCTAAGCGCCACCACCGGTAGCGTGTAGCGGGCGCTGCCCAGCGGGTGAATCAGGTAGGTGTGCGTCGTTGTGCTGCCGCAATAACCATCCTTGCAGATGCGGGCCCGCACGACCGTACCGCGGAAGCCCTGGGTTGAAGGCCGTCGCCACCAGTAGCTGGGTGCGTTGCGATAAGTTGTGATGATTTCCGAAAGGTCGTTGGCCAGCAGTGATGCCGGCAGAATCGAGATCGGCCCGGTGTACGTGAAGGTGTGGTTGCGGCGCGGCACCAGTACATGCTGCGACGAGACCCCCGGGAAGAAATAGTCCACCTGATACTCCGGCCCACTGCCTGCGAGGTTGAGCGGGTCCGGTTCAGAGCCGTCCAACGTGTAGAGGATCATCGCAGCGGGATCGGCGGTAGCCAGGTGCAGTTCGAATGCGGCCGGGTGCCAGCCACCGGCGTGCGAGAAGTCCGGCGGGTCCAGCAAGGCCGCAAATCCCTGTCCGACATTGCTTGCGCCCGGTGTCGGATCGTAGAAGTAGAGCCAGGCCCCCACACCGTCGGGTTGCCGGCCAACGGACACGTCCCGAGGAATCGCCCGCGGACCCAGCTCATCCACGCGGCTGCCATCGGGGGCCGTCAGCACGATCGCCTCACCGGCCTGTGAGATCGAAAAGTTCGTGTGCAACGGCATGCCGGCTACGGCGCGATTCTTGCCCGATGCCCAAACCAGCAGGAATTCTCCGGGCGCGATCCATACCTCGGGGAACACCCAGCGAAAGGGCTGTCCGAGATTGTCGGACAGACCAAATCCTCCCAGTGCCAGCGGCTCACTGCCGATGTTGACCAACTCGATCCAGTCGGAGTACTCCCCATCCTCATCCGCAATCGTCACACCGTTCGAAGCCATCACTTCGTTGAGCCGCACCACGCCATCGGACCGGGCCCCGGCGGTACCCTGCCCCCAACCCGGCGGCGCCCCCGCAACCAGCACGAGCGCGCCGACCACCCATCCGGAAAATGTCTGCAGCAGAAGTGCCCCTGGTATCCAAGTGGATCGCATGGCCACGCACCTCCAACGTGAAATGAGCAGATGGAGGGCGCCTGGCGGTTCGCGCGCCCCGGGGCACCACATGGCCCCTCCCTCTAGGAATATAGCTGCGTGGCCGCGTCACACCGCGAACTTTCGGCTGAGACTTCGGAAAGAATGTCTCCCGCAGTCATCGCAGGCAATGAGAAGTGCCTTTCTCAGACCTTGGGGGGTTGCGTGACCAGGCGGCGACCAGCGCGGGGCCTTGCACGGCCCCTGCGCTGGTCGTTCGCTGCACCGGATCGACGTTTGCCCAGTCTGCCGCTGGTTAACTTCCGATCGTCACCGTTCCGAAAGTCCCTCGAATCAGTTTCGCTTGCGTGTAGTGCCCGACGCCGGAATAGGTCCCGGGATCGATCAACAGGGTGCCATTGACCGGCGTACCCGAGAATGCCGTCGAGAAGTTGCCGCGGTACGGGAACTGGAAAGTCCCGAGCTGGAGGATCGAGCTGCCGGTCCGCAGCCAGCGGTCACCGGCGAACGGGTAGATGCCGCGGCACGACAACTCGTCGATCAGACTGAAGTGGTCGCGCTGCCCGATGACGTTCTGCCACTGGGCATTCCAAGCCGGGTTCACCGTGATCGTGTCGTTACCATTGCACGAAAATGCCCAGCGGGGGTAGTGCATGAACGAATCGAAGTCATACGGGCCCCACACGCTCGCATCGTTGTTAGTGTTGAAGTTGAAAGCGCACGAGATGAAGTTGCCCTGACTGTTCACGCAGCCCTGGCAGGTGGCGGCATGACACTGGTTGCCGACCACGCCACTCGATCCGCAGATATTGTTCCAGTTGATCGTGACGAAAGTGTCCCGATCCGAGGCGCTCTGCTCGTGCCAGAAGCCGAGCGAGTGGTAGATCTCGTGGATGATGATGATCTGCGTGTTCCAGCTCACGATATTGATGATTTGCATGCCGCCCTGGCGGCCGACCGGTGAATTGTTGAAGCTGCTGGAATTGAAGCGGATCCAGTCCGTCTGATTGGTCCGGGCGACAAACGTGATGCCGGTCCGGGCCGCAATCTCGTTCATCGCGTCGATCGCCTGCTGCTGTCGCGTCGCGTTGACGTTGCCCGCGAAATCGAAGGGGATCGTGGTCCCCCAGAACGTTGCATCGCCATAGACCGCCCGGGTGGGGTCCTCCAGCATCAGCAGATAATCTTCGTACGGAATCTGGATACAGCCCTCGACGACCACGTAGCCGGGTGTCAGGTCATCCAGGAACGGGTATTCCGAGAAGCCCTCGAAGGCGAGCATCGGATCGACCGGTTCGCGGGGGGACTCCAGCCAGCGCTCTTCCAGCAGTTCCGTGTATTGTCGCGTGGCCTCCTCACGCGTGAGTTCTTCCGCCATTGCCCACGGTGCCAGTGCTGCGAGCAGCCCCAGGGCCAGGATCATTGGTATTTTCATGACGTGTCTCCTCTCTCGGGCGCTTACTGGAGCCCGACCAGAACGAGAACGTAGCCGGTCTCGCCCGCCGCGAGTGCTGTCATGGCCTTGCCGATGATCGCACCCTGCGCCCGTGTGTAGTCCTGCACCTTCATGGCGTGCCCCGGCAGGTCCGCGGTGGTGAGCAGGTCGCCGGGCTGAATCGCGCCGTTCTTCGCATCCGCCAGTACATAAACGCGGCCCGTCAGCGCGACGGGGAACGCACCGTCGGCTTCACTGCCCTCCTGCCCCATGACCATGCCGCTGTGAATCCCACCCGCACCACTGATCACGCCTGCCACGGTGCGGTCATAGGACCGCGTACTGGGGACCAGCTTACCGGGGTTGGCGGGATCGATGCAGACGACCATGCCGGGAGACGGCTTGGCCGCCGCCAGTTCCGCCACGTCGAAACGCTCCGACAGATCGGAGCCCCCCATGATGCGGAGCGTATTGGTCCGCATGGTGCCGGAAACGTGCAGCGTGTCCTGGGGCGTGATATTGGCGCCGATCGCAACGTTACCATTGTCGTGGACCAGCAGCCGGGTGGTGCCATTCACCTGCGCCCGGAGTGAATGGGTTCCCACAGGGCTGTTGATGTGCAGCGCATCCGACGGGGTGTGATTCCCACCAATCCCTACGTTCCCGTTGCTGTGCACCAGCAGCTTCGTGGCGCCGGCCACCTGGACCCGGAATGCGTTGCTCCCGTCGGCCCCGTTCACGTGCAACTGCGAGTTCGGGCCGGTCGTGCCGATGCCCACGTTGCCGACACTGCTGATACGGAGACGCTGCGTCGCATCGGTGTACAGCGCGAGCGTATTCGTGGTCGGACGATCCATGCCGACGCCCGCATCCACCATCGACAACCGCAGGCCAGGGCTGGCGACGCCGATGCCGACGTTACCGCCGGCTTCCCCCAGGGTAACGTTGCCGGCCGCGAGCGAGTTCAACCGGATCGTGTTGGGCGAGCCGACAAAGGTCCCGTACGCGTCCATGCGATTGCCGTCAATTTCCATCGAAGCCGACGAGATCAGTGGAAAGGTGCCGAGATTGCGGAAGACCCGCAGTCCAGGGCCTACGGCGTCGGTGCTCCGGCTGATCGCGATGGTGCCAGTCGAGAAGATGCCCCGCCCGTCCGATACGTTCTCAATGACGTGCAGCGGCCAAGTCGGATTCGAGGTGCCGATACCGATGTTGCCAACGACGCCCTTGTAGAGGTGGTCGCCGTTCGCCAGCCAGAAGCCCGACTCGGGCGTGCTCAGCGCGAAAATGGAATAGGGCGCTGAACGTACGGGCTGACGCGGGGCGAGCGTCGTGTACGATCCGCCACCGGCCGGTGACCGCACGGAGATGCCGATCCAGCGCGGCGCCCCGGGAAACGCACCCAAGCCGTAATCCAGTTCGACGGTAAAGAGGCCGTCCACCACCGTAACGTTCGTGCGGGTCAGCGTCAGGCCGATCTGTGAACCGCCCTCCGCCGCCGTGTAAAGCCGGAATTGAAAGTCCGCCGTGCCATTGATCGGCAGGCCCGCCTGCCGCACCTGCCCTTGGAATGTAAACGTGGATGCCTGCGCGGTGAGCGCGCCGCAGACGCCCGCCGCCAACAATGCCGCCATGAATTGCTTGCGCATCTGACACCTCTCGTCGACTTGATGACCCGGCCATGGCTCCGATACCGGCCGGCCGCACGCTGGATGAAATGGCGCCCGGGCCGCGCGGCAGAAAACTTCGCGCGGAAGTCTTTCAGCCGCCCCGACCTGAGCACAACCCGAACACGCCCCCCAGTCTAGGAGATGTGCTTCCCTCGGGCAAGCACAATTTCGGTTGGCGGCCGGACTCCGCGTCGTCATCCAATCGTTCGTTGAACGACTGTGCTAACTCGCCGGTCAGCCCACGACCCGGGTATCATCGCCGTATGGCGAAGTCCGAAGCTCGTCCCCGGCAGGATCCCGACGAGGTGCGCATGACGCTTGGCGAACACCTCGACGAACTTCGTGGTGCGCTCGTGCGCAGTCTCGTGGCCCTGCTCGTTGCCTGCTTGCTCTGTATCTGGCCCGCCAAATTCCTGCTCGAGCTGATCAGCCGTCCGATGGTGCTCGCCCTGCGGCACCACGGGCAGCCGGAGACCTTCCTGCAGACCGGGCCGGCCGAGGCCCTGTTGGTCTACGCCAAGGTTGTGATCATCTTCGGCCTGCTCTTTGCGGCTCCTTATATCCTGTACCAGGTCTGGTCATTCGTTGCGGCGGGGCTCTATCCCCACGAGCGCCGCTGGGTCTACAAGCTGTTTCCCGCCAGCATCGGTCTGTTTGCAGCCGGCGTTGCGTTCATGTATTTCTTCGTGCTGCTGCTGAGTCTGAACTTCCTGATTGGTTTCAGCGGGTGGCTGCCCCTGCCCAGTGCCAACCCGACGGCGTTTGAGGCCGCGGTGCTTGGTATGTCACGGCCCGAAGCCGCCAGCACACAGCCACACGGGGAGGGTCCGGCCGCGGTACCGCTGTTGGTTCGCGACCCGGTGGACCCGCCGGTCGGCGCGGTCTGGGTGAACCAGGCGGAACATCGGCTGAAGGTGCACCAGCCGGACGGGGTCTACTCCACACCCCTCACGCGGGATGACCGTCGCGCGCTGGTCACGACGCACTTCCGCATCGGCGAGTACCTCACGTTTGTCCTTGTGCTGATGATCGCTTTCGGTGCGGCGTTTCAGATGCCGCTGGTTGTGCTGTTTCTGGCGCGGACCGGCATCGTGCCGGTGGCCGCATTTCGCGCTTACCGCAAGTTCGTCATCCTGCTGGTCGTGGTCATTGCCGGGATCCTGGCACCGGCCGACCTGCTCAGCCACCTTCTGCTGGCGGCGGCCATGATTCTGCTGTTCGAATTGGGGCTTTGGCTGGCGAGCAGATCGCCCACGCCGCTGCGGGCGCGTGCCACAGGCGCTGTGCCCGAGCGCTCCCGGCCAAGCGGCGTGCAACCCCGCGACCCGGAGGGCTCCTGAGGCCGGTTTCGTCGTTGCGGTGGCACAGTTTGAGCGCCGGCGGCGGAATCCCGCGTACCCGCCAGAACACCTTGGCCGCGCCAGGGTCACACTCGCCGATACCCCCTTGACGGACCCCCAAGACGCCCGTAGTTTGGACGATCTGCCGCGTAGCACCGCCGCCCGCTGTTACAACAGAGCCCAAGGGCGTCGTGATCGACACGGTCAGGTAGCTCAGTTGGTAGAGCAACGGACTGAAAATCCGTGTGTCGGCGGTTCAAATCCGCCCCTGACCACTGCCTTGAGTTCAGGACAAGTGAAGATGGGGCCGTAGCTCAGTTGGGAGAGCGCTTGCATGGCATGCAAGAGGTCGTGAGTTCGAATCTCATCGGCTCCATTTTTCGTAAACCACGCCGCCCCCGATAGTTGTGGGGACCTGCCGAGAGTCGGCAGCGCGGCCTAAGACGCAAGTTAGCGCGGTCACTGACCGCGCTAAGCGTTGGAGGCGCCGCGATGTCGACCAAAAAACACCGAAAAACCAAGCCCCCCGCCTATCGGTACCGCCCGGATCGCGACCGCGCGGTTGTCACGCTCCGCGACTCCGCCACCGGCCGGGCCCGCGATTTCTGGCTCGGCGAGTATGGCACGCCCGAGAGCCGCGAGCTGTACCACCGGCTGATCGCCGAGTGGGAGGCGCGCGGCCGGTGCTGGCCCCTGGTGCCGGGGGATGCCCCACCGGCCGCCGGGCCTGCGGCGATGACGATTGACGAGCTGCTCGTCGAGTACCGGCGCTGGGGGGAGAGCTACTACTGCCCGGAACACATCAACGTCCTGAAGATGGTCTTCGGCGTTCTGCGAAAGTACTACGGCAGCACACCGGCCGCCGACTTCGGTCCGAACAAGCTGCGAATGCTCCGTGACGAGATGATCCTCGGCGACGCCAGCGCGGACCGGCCGCGCAAGCCGTGGTCGCGCAAATGCGTCAACGCCGCCGTGCAGCGCATTCCTCCTTCTCCGCAACTCCGCGAGCACCGAGTCCGGCGTCCAGGGCGGACACCGCCGCCGAACGGCCGCCGGATCGACACCGGCCGCTTCAAGTGCGTGCTCCCATTTTCCGAACAGCCGCCGGGCGGCGTCGTACAGGCGCGACGCATCGTGCGCTGCCGCTGCGCAGTAGAGCGGCTTTCCAGCTTGCTGCCGTAGCAGGATCCCCTCGACGACCGAGACTTCTGTCCACACGGGCCAGCCGAACCTTCGCGGGATCAAACCCGGCCGCGCGAAGGGCGTTGTCCCAGGACCCGAGGAGCTTTGCGGCTTTCTGCACGGCGCCGTAGTCGGTCTGGATGGCCGACGAGTAGTTGAGGGCCACGCCCTGGCGGTGGAGAGCCCGGATCGTGCGGAGGATGCGGTCGACGGTCCACTTGCGGCGGTTGGCGACCGCCTCAGAGTCGATCCCGGCCGCTCGAAGCGCGTCCCCCCAACGACGGAAGTGCCGGTGAGCAACCGTGAACAGAAGGGGTTGATTCACTCGCACGTCACGTGATTTGAGCGACCTCCCCTCCAGTTCCATTCGGAGGATGGCGCGGACTACCTCGGCGGCCGTGCGCGGCTCGCTGTGTGATCCTCGGCTTGCACATGTTTCTGTTGGCGTTGCCGGTCGGGCCCGCGACCGAGCGGCGCATTGTGGTGACCGACGCCGCGGACGAGGGCGCGCCATGTCGAGGCCTCACAGCAGGTCGAAGAAGCTGTCTCGGCCGAGGTGCGGCAGGTACTTGGCGAGCGCGGGCCCGAGCGGCAGCACCTCCAGGCGGAGCCAACTGCTCTCGCCGCTGAAACACACACGCTCGACCGCGAATCGCCGGTGACGTCGATCCACGAGGAGGAAGCGAAGGAGCGGGTAGTACTGGACGCGTCGCTGGCCACGTTGCTTCTGGCGATCGCGGAACATCTGCACAAGCTCTGGCGGGTACCGCTGCGATAGAGCTTTGGAGAGTGCGTCTGCGAATCCCTCCGCAAACTCAGCGTCGAGGCTCTCAAGGAAGCACTTGCGGTCGTCGGCCGACGCGTAGATCGTGGCTGCCCGGGCATCAATGTCCAGCCGATAAGCGACCGGCCGTTCCCGCTCGAGCGCCGTCCGCAGCAACTTCTGCTCCAGCGGCGTGATCATCGGCGGAGCGCGCTGTAGAAGTCGTAGTGCTTCTCGACCTCCGCCAGTTTGCGGGCGAGGTCGCGCTTCGTGCTGTCGCCCCGTTGCCACGGGTTGGTGCGACGGCGCTTCTTCGATCGCAGGGCCGGTGGTGTGGACAGGATCTGGGCTTTGGCGAACGCCAGGCTCGTGTCCTTCGTCTCCTGCATCAGCTTGACGATCTCGACCTGCCGCTTCGGCGCGACGTATGTGAGCTCGCGCGCCACCGACTGCAGGAGGCGCCCCGAGTCCATCTCACCGACCACGAACGGGTGCAGCTCGCGGTAGAGCGATGTGCTCAGCCGGCCCTTGAGCGACTCGACGCCGAAAGCCTGCGCGATCGTCGCCTCATCGAGCTTCTCCAGCGCCTTGCGGAGCATCCGCACCTCCTCGCGTGGAGAAAGGTGGTTCACCTGCCGGTTCGGCGTATAGAGATCGCGGCCGCTCAGGACGAGACAGGGCACGGCCTCGACGCCGAGTTCGAGCAGCGCGGTGTACCGCAGATAGCCGTCCAGGATGAAGTACTGCTCGCCCTCCTGGCAGACGCAGAGTGGCTCGATCAGCCCGACAGCCTTAATGTTGGCCAGCAACTTCGCGTAGTTCTTCTTGCTGACCGTCCGCTTACGGAGCGGCGTCAGCTTCACGATCGGTACGTCAACGCCTTTGACGTTGGCCCGTTCTGGGCGTGACATGGGAACCTCCTTCGAACACGTGGTTACACGGCGTACTCACCCTTCAACTGGGGGCCATCGACGAGGCCGGCACCCTTGAGGAGTGCCGCGAACGCGGCGTCTTGGCGCAGCCGCTGCATTGCGTCCAGGATGCGCATGAGGCGGTTTTCGCGCTGCCCGGCTTCGTACACGAACGCCTCCTTCTCGCGGGTGATCTTGCGGATGTCGCGCTTGAGCTTGTCGACCGTATAAGGCGATGCGGCTTTGCGTGACCCGAGCGCCTTCCCCTTCTCCAGGCGGTCCTCGATGATCCGCCGCACGCGTGGCAGGTTGGTAGTCGTCACGATGCCGCTGTCGAACGCATCCATCAGCAGGTGCTGGATCGAACGGTTGTTGCTCTGCGCCACGGACATCGCGAAGTTGAGCGAGAAGACGCCGTCTTCGACGCCCTTGATCAGCCGCTCCTCGCCCTGCTCCACCAGGCGCACGTAGTTCTGCACGTACTCCTGGGTCTTGCCGGTGATCGCCGAGAGCTCCCGCCAGCTCATGCCGTGGTCGCGCATCTCCTTGAGCGCGGGCGAACTCGATCGTCTGCGGCGGCGTACGCGCGATGTTCTCGCCGAGCGTCATCAGGTGGGCTTGACGCTCATCGATGTCCCACACGTCGGCCGCGATGTGGGTCCGGCCCAGCTCGATGTGCGCCAGCAGACGCCCCTCGCCACAGATCAGGTCGTACAGGCCGGTCGTTCCGAGGTTGCGGCTGTTCACGAGAATCGGCTTGTACAAGCCGACATCGTTGATGCTCCGGACGTTTTCGAGGAACTGCGTCCGCTCCCGCTGCCGGGAGTTGACGACGTTGATCTGACTGACCGGGATCATGCGGTAGTCGCGTTCCTTCATTCCGCGAATCTCAAGCCCGTTCATGCACTGCTCCCTTCTATCGCAGCAGCTCGCGGATCAGCTCAAGGCCGTTGTGGCCGTGCAGCGCGATGCGCGCGTCGCTGCTGGCGGACAATCGCACCCAACGTTCGGGAACCATCAGCCTCGGAAGTGCCAGGTAGCCGAGGATCTCTGCCGTGCCACCGTCCGCGAGCGGAACGCCGAGCGTGATATCGACCACGGGACGATGGTCGGGTCGGAACGCCCAGAAGGCGCCATACCCGTCGGGCACCGGTACCGACGGCTGGATCAGCACCGTGAAGTCGCGGTTAATGACGATGAAATCGTCATGCTCGTCGACCAGCGCCAGGCCCTGTTGCAGCAACTGGCCACGCTGCGCGACCGGCGGTTCGCCATCCGGCGGGGTGTGGCAGAGGCAATCACGACGCAGCTCGCGGGCCGCATCCGGGTCGGAGTGCGCCAGTCCGGCGACGTGCAGCAGTATGCGGATCTGCTGACCGTCGCGTTGCGAAACGCCCACGTGCGGACCAATACCGTCGTCCCCAAGCTCGTGCAGGCCTTCTGGCCCGATAGGCTGGCAGCGGCTGTGCGGGCAGGCGATCCGCGACCGCTGGTCGAGGAAGCCGAGCTGAGTTCCGACCAGGCCCGCAAGGTGCTCGATGCGCTCGGCGGGAGCGAGACGCTGTTCCAGCTCGAGTGCGTCGATCTTGGGGACATGCCGACGATCGAGCTCAACGACAACGGCGAGTACAAGCCGTCGCCGGCCCTCTCGACCGGCCAGAAGTGCACCGCGGTGCTGCCGATTCTGCTGCTCGACAGCGCCAACCCGCTGTTGATCGACCAGCCGGAGGACAACCTCGACAATCGGTTCATCTTCGAGCACGTCGTCGGGAGCCTCTGCGCGGCCAAGGTCAGTCGGCAGCTGGTGTTTGTGACGCACAACCCGAACATCCCGGTACTCGGGGACGCGGAGCGCGTCTTCGCGCTCGACTCTGACGGCACACGGGCGTTCGTGGCCCGCACCGGCGGCGTCGACGATTGCCGGCACGAGATCCTGACGCTGCTTGAGGGCGGCGCCGAGGCCTTTGCGCATCGCTTCTTCGTGGGCTTGCTCGGCCGCGGACAACTTGCGGTCTTCGGCGGCCATGCGGTCCTGTTAAGGTTGACGATCTTGGGGACGGATCAAAGCACTCGCGGGCGCCACGCGTGCTGCAGGCCGAGGCGCGGTTCGCCGGGGCCGGGGGGGAACCTGTGCGTAGGGTCAGGCGTCGAATATGCGGGCGACCAGAACGGAGGCAGTGCAATGAGACGAGTGAATTGCATTCGGGCCGTGGCCATCTGCGGCGCGCTCCTGGGCACGCTGGCGGCCCAAGCCGACCGCGGTTCAGCGCCGTTCAAGCCGTACGTGCAAATCTTCGAGCCGACACAGCGGGCATTGATTGCGTGGAACGGGGAGGAAGAAATCCTGCTGCTGACGACCGATCTGCGCGCCTCGGAACCGACCAAGGTGCTGGAGGTGCTGCCGCTGCCGAGTGAGCCGAAGGTTGGCAAGGGGGATATCGAGGTCTTCGGCAAGGCGACGGAACTGATCAATCGCAAACTGGCGGAACGGGAGCGGTTGGCGGCCGACGCTTGGCGGTCGCAAACGGCGCTGCTGCCCAAGCCGGCCGGAGAGGTCACGTTCGCGGAGCGGATCGGGCAGCACGACATCCGCGTCGTGAAGGTGAACGACGCGGACGGATTTGTGGAATGGGTAAGCGCGTACCTGCGCAAGGCGGGGGTCGAGAATCCGAAGATTCCCGAGCCGCTGCAGCAGGCGATCGGCGAATATCTCAAGGACGGATACGCGTGGTTCGTTTTCGACGTCGTCGAGTTGGGGACGGACGTGAAGACGAACGAGGCAATTCAGTATCGCTTCAAGACGCCAGCACTGTACTACCCGATGCGAATCTCACGAACGGACGCGGGCGAAACGTCGGTCGAGCTACTCGTGCTGACGCCGCGGATGCTGACGAAGTTCGCGGGACTGCCGATGGAGCAGGTGAAACTGCGGCACGAGCCGATTGCGATCACGGACGAGGAGCTGGCCGAGCTGAATCCGGAGCTGAGCGCGTTGCTGGGCTGCCGCGGCGAGCACAAGCTGCGGATCTGGGAAATTCGGGGGCGGCTGGACTCGTTCACGGCGGATGTGCTGGCGGAATAACACCAAGCAGGAAACGACCGGCCTTTCCTCACGATCCACCATCCCGGTTCCATGGGATAGTCGCCGGCCACCAATCAAACCGTGGAGGTCGGCACAGCGCGACGCTCCCCACCCCACACCCGTCTGATCCACTACTCCCAACCAGCACACCTGGACCCCGTAGGCAGACTCCTTCGTCCCCACTCGCGCCACCGCCGACAAGTCCACGGTGGGTCACTCCTGAGACCGCGCTGCGCGTCGGATGCGGTCCACTGCGCTGATCGGAATGAGAAAAGCAGATGACGCCGTGTGATCAGTTTCCAGCCGGGGACGGCAGGTTCCGAGAGGGTCGCTGGAATCCGGGTTCGGGAGGAAAAAGCGAATTCTGAATGGTCATGAGTTCTTCGCACGTTCCAAGGTCATTGGAGACCGGTATCAAGATGATCGGATTCAGGCCGGGATCGCGCCGCTGCGGCGGGTTGTTGGGCGTGTCCAGAATCGCGAGCGAGGCCCCAATCACGAGCTGCTCCGAATCGTCGATGACGCTGCCCCGCAAACTGCCATCGGAGAAAAGTGTCAACTCGTTCGCGAATATTTCGCGGCGAGCGATGTAAATCTCGCCTTCGATGAGACCGAACAGCTTCACGACCACGGTCACGCCCGGCTTCCCGTCGCTATCGTCATCGCTGATCCGTGGATCGTTTCGATCCATGGAGAGCGGCAGGTTCGGGTCGCCGCCTATCCCGATGAGCGTCGGCGTCGCCGGCCGGTTGAGCTTCCACACGCCATCCTCCTGGTATACGTCGACGACGGCTCCGGGCGGGCGAATGGCCTGTGTGGCCGTGTCCGAGAAGATCGTGTCGAAGGGCTGATTCGAGATGTACTTGGCTTTACAGAAGGTATCGTACGCGACCAGCTCTTCACCTTCGATGACCAGGTCCGTGAAGCCATACGTGACGATGAACGTGGCCAGCGGGCCGTTCGGCGTTCTGCCATCGTAGGCGACGATGCTGTAGTGAGCATAGCGTCCCGCCATGGCGGCGACGGCCGCTTCCCGGGTGGCCGGAGCAACCCAGTTCGGATCGTCGGCGGGGGTCTCGTAGAGCGGACTCTCCGGCCACGGCAGCGGGAGAGAGCAGCCGGTGAGAAGAAGGCAACCTGTGGCCAGCGTCGCGAGGGGCATCATGGGAGCGGTCAATCTCAGCATTCAAACCTCCGGCTGCGCCAATACGGGCTTGGGTCTGGGCTATTATAGTGTCGCTTCCCGCAACCGCCCCCAACGGACCATGTGCACCGCATTGTCAACCTGCGCAACGCCGGCGGGCCGGGGGAGGGAGTGTGATGGGTTCCGGGTGGCGTTGCGGCGTGTTACAGGCGAAGCTCCTGGACGCCCGAATGCAGCGCAATCTCGCGCCCCTGCCACGCGAGCGTGCCCGTAATGGCAGCAGGCAAACTCAGCAACGCACGCCGGCCGGGGGTGTCAAGTTCGAATGCGATCTCACCATGGGGATGTGGCATGGTGCCAGCAATGCGGGGCCAATCACCGAGGTTCGGCTCGATGCGTACGATCTGGAAGCCGAACGCGGCCGGGCGGATGCCGGCCACGGTCGCGTAGAGGTGGAACAACGGCTGGCTGGACCAGGCGTGGCAATCACTGCGGCTGGGCTCGTACGTCTCGAGTGGTGTCCTGCAACCCGCAGCGACCATTTCCTTCCAGCAGTCGAAGTGTGCCAGCACGCGCGCGCCGTGGCCGGTAGCACGCAGGGCCTCGAAGATGTAGAAACTGAAGTAGTAGCTGGCGCGGTGTAGATCGGGGGCTTCGAGCAGGCCCTTGAGCACGCGCTGCGCCCGTGTGCCCGTGACGATGCCGGCTAGCAGGGCGAGCGCCTGGGCATGTTCGCTGAAGGTTTCGCGGGTCGGTTCGTTGGCGATCAGTCCCCGGCCGCGGTGCCAGAAGTGTGCAACGACGGCGTGGCCCACACGTCGGGCGCGCTGGGTGAGACGCTGTGCCAGTAGCGGCTCGCCCATGGTTCGTTCGAGGTCGGCGGCCGCCCGGAGCGCGAGCACATAATGCAGGTTGTTCAGCGACGAGACGCCGTGCTGCCCCTGGGGTGCACAGCCCAGGTCCCATTCGGGCACCCAGTCGACGAAGGACCAGCCGGGCAGCGCTTCGAGCAGGCCGTCCTTGTTGAGGTACGGCTCGAAGTGCTCCAACATGCATCGCAGGCCGATCATGCGGGCGCGAACGAAGTCGGGGTTGTTACGCCACCAGGCGTAGTCGCGCAGCGCCAGCGCCCAGAGTAGTGCATACGTGCAACTATGCTGCAGCTCGCGGCAGGGGTAGCGCTCATTGACAAATCCCCAGTTTACGCGCGACCCGTCAAACAACCGCAGGCACTGCCGCGCGAGCCGGTCGTCAGCGGCGCTCACATAACTGGTGAGCAGTTCGAGCCGTGTATCGCCCACATACATGAGCTGCTCATAGTACGGACAGTCGACGTAAGTCTCGTGGCTGCACATCTGAAGACCGCGGATGCAGAGGTTGATCACAGCAGGCAGGTCGGGGTCGGGCGTCTCGATACGGCTGGTCATCTCCAGCGGATAGCGCGTCTCATCGAATGCCAGCGCGGTGATGGTGAGCGGCGCGTCGGCCGTTTCGACATGGATAACGCAGTAGCGCCCCGCGCGCCACCAGTGCGAAGTAAAGCGGCGTGCACCTCCGTCTGTGATGAAACGGTCGGTGAAGCACACGAAGCGCTTACCGACAATCGCGTTACGATCGCCCTTGGTCCGGTGATCCAGCTCATAGGGCGCTTCGCACCAGCCCCAGGTCATCCGGGTACCCAGGCCGCCAACCACGTCAAGGCGCGGGTAGGCGCAGTAGTACTGTCCGAGATCCCAGACCACATACCACCGCGTGTGCGGCGGTACCGTCACAGGACACGTACCGTCGATCGCTCCCTGCCATGCCGGTAGGTGTTCCCAGTGGAGGGCCTCCGCTGGCAGAGGGTCGTCACGGTTGAGCGTGCCGGCACCGCCGGCCACCACCTGGCCGGTATGTACGAGGCGGTCGAGTTGATCGGGCAGCATCGACGGTAGCAAACGCCAGCCGAGCGTGGCGACACCCCAGGGCTTGTCCTGCACTGGCTCGCGGGCGACAGCCGCATCGACGAACGATGCGCAATCCACGTTGTTGGGCCATGGGTGCGCGCGGGCGTCCCACTCCAGCGCGGCGCCGACGCCGAAACAGTCCGTGTTATCCCCCTTGATCGGCCGGTGGCATTTCAGGCGTGTAACCTTCCAAGATGCCTTGCCGGTTGTCAGTGCGGCGTCGTAGGGGTCCTCAGCCGCCAAGATGAAGCCGCCGTGCCACGAGATTTGCGCGAGCGGCGCTGCACCAAGCAGACGCCAGCACCACGCCTCGAGTGTATGCGCGCCGGGTCCGAGCTCGATGCGGTATGAGGCGTAGTGCCAGTGGTCCATGTCGCCGCGATCCGGGCCGCGGCCGATGCGCTCACCATCGAGCAGCAGTATGTAGCGTTCATCGGCGCTGACATGCAGCACAAGCGGCTCACCGCCGGACGCGAACCGCCGCTGGAAGAGCAGGAAGACCTGCTCGTGGTCAAGCACCTCCGGATGCCATACCCAGGCGGCGGCGTCGATCGGCTGCGTCCGCAGGATGTTCGCATTGCCGAGGTGCTCGCGGGATGGAAGCGGCAGTCTGCAGACACGAAGGGTCATGGGGCGTCCTGCTCACATCATGCACGGGCTTCGGTGTACGGATTGCCTGGCGCGGAGTCAGCGGCTTGAATCACACCGGCCGTACCGCATGGTAAGCCCACTGCGCATGGACAACCAGCCACTTCAAGAGCTTGCTGGGCGTCCGTGACGCCAGGTACTTACACTTCGCATGGAATCCAAGTACATATGCTGCAAGTGTGTGGTAGAGTGATTTTCTCATACTGCGGCCGGATCTGAGGGTGGCGCCAGCGGATGCACTGGGGGTTGCGCTGTTCGAACCGAGCGCGGGTGTGTGGTGGAAGCGGATCAGATCCCGACGTATGTCATATCGTTCAAGGCCCTGCTGTGTTCACTGCGGGGGAGCCAATCTGACCCAAGTATCTATACCGTCCCAAATGAATCCTACTTCTAACCCATACAACTGACACAGGAGGCTATCTCAAAACCTCTGAAAGCAAGAGAAGCGTACAGGTCATATGCAAGAAGCCGCTGAACAGGCAGCTCGACTTCTCCCAACGGATGCAGAGCCGACGGTAGTTCTGGATCCAGGAGATCGTCCGCTCCACCGTCCAGCGCCGCCGCTTAGCGCTGCAGCGGCCGGCGGTCCTGTGTCACATTCTCCGGCTTGCGGTTGCCGCGATGCGGCGCGATCATTTCCATGCCGCGCTGTGCGAGCTCTTCGTCGAGCTTGTCGCTGTCGTACGCCTTGTCGCCGATCACGCGGCGGCGTCTCGCGCGTCAGCACGAAGTCGAACAGCCTGCACGCAGCGGCTCTCGTGGGCGTCCGCCGGCGCGGTATCGATCGCCACCGGCAACCCGCGAGCATCGACCAGAACCATGATTTTCACGCCTTTTTCCGAGGTGGCCGCGCTGATCCCATCACCGCCGCCCCGGGCCTTGGCGAAGGTGCCGTCGATGAAGCATTCGTACACGCGGTACGCCCGCGCCGTTCGACCAAGCGTCCGGCGGCCCGCATGGCCTGCTCAAAGAGCCCTTCGCGCGTCAGCGCTGGAACCAACGGTGCACCGTGGCCCGCGCTGAACTCGCGGCAGGTCCTTCCACTTCGCGCCGTTGTCCAGCATCCAGAAGATGCCGCGCAGCGTCCGCCGCTTGTCCGCGACGGGCCGTCCGCCCTTCGGACTCTTCGGCCGATCCGGAATCCTGTCCGCCAGCCAATCCAATTGCTCATTCGTGAGTGTCAACATGCATCATTGTACAAAGTCAACAGGTGTCCCGGTTTTGAGATAGCCTCAGGTTACATTCGTCACGATCCACACGATAACGATCTGGAGGTGCTGTTTTTTTCTACATTGTATTATCCATAAAGTAGTGCTATGCTGTCGGACGAACGGGGTGGGCAACCACGGGGGTTGCCCAACCAGGTAGCCGTGCTATCTGAGCGAGGGTCATCGTGGGGACTACCAGCACAATCGGCGCGCGGCGCTTGGGCCGTGCATTCCTTCCATTGATTGCAGCGACAGCAATTGCGATTCCTGCTTATTCCGCAAGTTCTTCACAAACGTGTGACGTGACCGGCGACGGTTTCGTCAGTGATCTGGACCTGGTCGCATTTCTACAGGCGGTGATCGATCCTCAGCATTGGTTGTCCACATCCGGCCAGTCGCAGGCCCACCTGGTCGCGGTCGCCGACTTTACCGGTGACGGCCTGGTTACGCCGGAGGATGTCCCCGGCTTCCTTGTGGAGTACGCGCTCCGGACTTCGCAAACGTCTCTCGCTGTCAGTCCGACGAGTAGCACGTTGCATAACGGAACCTTCGGAGTGCTGGGGCTTGGAGATCCTCCTTGTGAGCATGACTACATAAGTGGCATTGATCTCAAGGGCGTGCCCGAGGGTAACCATACAGTCCTTATTAACGACGATGACGACAATGGCGACTTGATCCCAGACTACCTGGATACTGTCCCATCTGCCGCGGAGAACGATTTCACCCCACTGACCATCACACCACAATCCGGTAATGCGCTCTGCCCGTTCGAGCTGGTGACTTACGAACTCGACGGGATCGGCCAGGCAGGTGCGCCTTACGCCAACCTCCGCGTGAGCATCTTCCCGCCCCAAGTCATCGCTGCTCCCGGAAACTGTGAAGTTTTTCCGCCCGCCTATCAGCGCGTAAACCCTGAACCGGACCAGTCGTATGGCAGGATTACCGAGCGCGTCTGGTTGAAGTGCGACCTCAACGCCGACGGGCTCGTCGGATTTGCGGATATCAGTCCATTCATTCATGCGATCCAGCAACCTGAATGCTTTCGCGCGGCAATTGCCGCCGTCTACCCCGACATGTATCACCGGGCCTACGACATCGCGGGAGGTAGCCTGAAATCTTGTGGAAATTGAGAACGTGGGGCATCCTGCTGGTGCGTTTGAAACGAGAGTCGTTTCCCAGGAGGAGCCCGATGGCTACTACAACCGGACGAGGATCGAGCGTCAAGCGGCGGGACGAGGCGGGGGCGGACGAGGCCGTGCAGGTGGTTCGGGACCAGGTCGAGGAACTGGCCCGGCTGGGGCCCGGCAGATGCTGCTGGCGGCGTTGGAGGACGAGGTGAACGTCTACCTCCAGCGCGACCGGTATCAGCGACAGGGCGAGTTCCGCGGCTACCGCAACGGGACCACGCCGCGGCGGCTGACGCTGGGCAGCGGCACGGTGCCGCTGGAGGTCCCGCGGGTGCGCGACATCCCGCCGGGCAGAGCCGTTCGAATCGAAGATCGTGCGCAAGTACCAGCGTCGCAGCGACACGATCGAGGAGACGTTCATGCGGCTGTTCATCGAAGGCCTGGCGACGCGGGACTTCGAGCCGGCCCTGCGGCTGCGGGCGGGGAACGGCGCGGCGGTGTGGCCCGGCACGGTCGGGCGGCTGACACGGCGGGTCCGGTTCGAGTACGCGGCGTTCGACCGGCGGGATCTGGGCGGCCGGAAGTTCGTCTATATCTGGGCGGACGGGATTTACCTGAAGGCCGGGCTGGGTACGGAGAAAGCCTGCCTGATGGTGCTGATCGGGGCGGATACGGAGGGGCAGAAGCACTTGCTCGCGCTGCGGGAGGGGGTATCGCGAGGCGCTCGAGGCTGGGGCGAGTTGCTGAAGGACTGCCGGCAGCGGGGTCTGAACGAGCCGGGCTGCTGGATCGCGGACGGGGCGTTGGGGCTGTGGGCGGCGGTGAACGAGCAGAGTCCGAACTCGGCCCAGCAGCGCTGCACGAATCACAAGACGATGAACGTGCTCGACAAGCTGCCGAAGGCCGAGCAGCCGAGGCGACCCCGCGACTGCGGGCGATCTGGCAGGCGGAAAGTGAGGTGGCGGCGCGGAAGCTGGCGGCCGGTGTGATCGCGGACTTCCGTCGGGCGGGCTACGACCGGGCGGCGGACTGTCTGGGGACGATCTGGATCGCTGCCTGACGTTCTACGCGTTTCCGGAGCCGCACTGGTCGCACCTGCGGACGACGAACGTGATCGAGTCGCCGTTTGCGGGCGTACGGCTGCGGACGAACGCGGCCAAGCGGTTCAAGAAGACCAAGAGCGGCGTGTGCACGGTGCATCAGGTGCTGATGCGGCTGTCGCAGAACTGGCGGCACTTGAAGGCGGCGCACCTGTGTGCCCAGATACCGCTGCCGGAAGGAAAGAACCGCCGGGTGAAGACGAAGGTGAAGGCGAAGGCGAAGACCCATGCGGCGTGAACGAACGTGACGGATGCCCCAGATTCAATTTACACAGGACTTGACACTACCTCCATCGCGGACATGAACGGCGACAGGCGAATAACCTTCGCCGACATCAATGGGTTCATTGCGGCCGTGAAGTCCGGTGGGACAGACTATGTGCCCACGTATGTGTGGTTGGACGGCGCCCATGAGACGGGCGACGCGATCTACACGATTCCGCTCGACAGCAGCCACGCCATCACGGCGCGGTTCGAGAGTCTCCCGGGCTCCGAAGACTCCGTGGAGATTTGGATACCCAACCAGCTTGGCTGCGAAATCGTGGTAAACGGACTGTTGTTGGCCCACACCGGCCCTTCGGCTCCTCCAGGGCATGATTGTGCAGCCGACTTGTTCTCGCCGTATTTCGTGTCGCGCTGCCACAGGCGCCAGGGTGGCTGGGAGGGTTACCCGAGTCTCGCGGCACCAAAGCTTGCCCCTAACCAGTTCAAGAATATTCCCGATCTGCCGCTGCTGAGCGAGAACACGGCCCCCCTTGTCGGCAGTCGAGGGACGCGCGGCTTCAGTTCTGCGGCAGCCGTACGTCGCCCGCAGGAGGGCCTCATCGATCTGACTACCGGAGTACCGCTCCTGAAGTACGTCGACTTCGAGTTGCCGTTTGGCGGAGCCACTTATCGCCATGTGCGGACCTACGGCTTCAACCTGATTCACTTTTTTGTCGGGCTCACCTTAGGATTCAATTCCGATGGTAACGGGGGCGACCCGCGCACCTGGTACGATCCAACTTTCACCGGTGCCTTTTGGGATTGGAACGGCAACGGCTGGATGATGAGTGAGCACCCGGTCCTGTTCGTGGATACGACGCATGTCGGTCTGGTAGGACCGGGCGAGCCGAAGCGGTGTTACTTTTTCCCAGACGCGCACCACTCGATTCCATTCATCTGGAGTGACGTTGAGAACGCGTACATCGCTCCACCGTGGTTCGATGCGCAAATGGTCGTCAGAGAGTGGGTCAATGAGGATCAGACCCTCGGGAGCGCATTTGAAATTTGGCTGGATGCACACAGTGTCAAGTATACGATGCGCCTCCTCCCGCTGGCGCTGCAGGATCTGCAGGCCTATCTGCTCGAGCATGATCCTCCGGGTAGTTTGAATGATGTTACCCGTGGGTTCCCGTATCTTGCGCTCGCCGAGTCGATCGAGGATCGGGCCGGGAACCGAATAGAGTACGCGTACTGCGACTTCAAGCAGGAACCGTGTGAGCGGGAGGATACGGATTGCGTCGACTGCTGCCAGAACTGCAGCGAAAAGGGGCAGCTCAAAGCGATCCGCCTTGTCCCGGCCGGTGAGTCTCAGGCGGCCTGGACGCTGCTCTACGAGCATCGACGCTTCTGGTCCTGGTTCACTCCGCAGATTGCCGGCGAGGATGAGCGCGGAAACCCGCACATGCTGCACGCCATCAACGTGTTCCGTGGGGAGGTGCCGATCCCAAGCGGATGTCTGACGATCGGAGCCACGGCATTGAATCTCGGTACTCTCGCAGCCCTCGAACAGGTTGAACACCCCGATGTGACGACCTTGACGACCCTGGGCTACGAGCGAGTCAAACGCGCCGTGTACACGTATACGGACTCCGGTCTGGCCACACCGGCCGGCGGCGGAGTGCCCTGTGATGCCTGCCCGAACTGCCCGGAGGCCTGCGAGGCGTGCGCAGACTGCCCACCGTGGAGTCTCTTTGCGCACTCAGCTTTCGATGGGTTTCATACCATACAGGACCGGGTTGAACCGGGCCACCTTGTCAAGGCAACGGTCTTTACATCTGACGGGAATCAAGTGTTGGTCGAGGACGTAATCTACCGCTACACCGCCACGGACTTGTTCCACCATTCCGCGTATGATGAGATGCAGAGTCTTCCTTCCATGATCTTCGAGCCGGCGCAGCTTGACCCGCTGTACCGAGCAGTGCCGGGTGGCCGGACGGTAGCGCTGGAGCGGCTTTTTGCCACATCCGACGATGACGAAATTGAAGTGTACGATGGGGCGGCCGATGAGATTGTGCAGTCTCCATTGAGAAAGCTGCCAACCTATCGGTTCGAATACGGCCTCAACAACGATCACCCTGTGCTGGCGGCTTTTTTTGAGGATGAGCTGGGGTGGGAGAATGTGTCTGATCCACAAGCACCCCAGGATTGGACGTATCTCCAGACGAGTGCACTGAAAACGTTCTATGACCGCAAGGCGAATCGCAGGTACGATGTCTGGCATTATCGTGCCCGGATGTATGGGGCGGTGGAACGGACACTGGATACCACCTACCCGTATCGCTGTAAATATCAGGATCAGAATGAGTATACGATTTCGGCGCCACACGATCGCGAGCGCCCAGTCTACGGAACCTGCTTGCGGAAGTCCGTATGGCTCAACGTACCTGCGGGAGCTTTAGGTGAACCCGAGGATGCCAGCTACCGCATCCTGGAAGCCAACGCCGCCGGCTTCGTGCTGCGTGACAGGTCATGGGAGAATGACGAGCCCGCCCCGGGGGCGTCACCGACACTCGGTGTCGGCTACGCTGAAAAGTTCATTTACGACAACCTCGGACGGCTCGTCGAACGCCGCAGCAAGGGGTGGAGCGGCTGGTGCGTCGGACCCGAACTTCAATCAAGCGAGTGAAGGGTTGGTTTACCATTATGAGTACAGTGTTCCGGCGGAAGGGTCATGGCCAGCCACGCGGTGGCCTGGCTACCTCACGAGGACATCGATCAAGCGTGGTGCTGGTGACAATCAGCCGCGCGCGCTTGTGACTGAACTCGATTACTACTCAAGCCAACCGGGACCATTCGCAAGCTATCCCACGATCCTGAGAAACTATGCCCGCGCAGATGGCGTAGGGCCGGACACAATGACGATTCAGTACACGTTTGACCCGCAGTGGAATACGCGCCTGCGCAAAAAAGAGGTCATACGTCCCGCTTCACCCGTGGACGTGGCCGGCACTATGGCGACAAGCCGTGAGGTGGAGTGGTACGATGACAAGGGGCGGCTGGAGTGGTCGGCGCGGGGCTCGTTTGTCGATGAGACGCCGCGCGAGCTCACGCTCACGCGCAACACATACGATGAGTACGGCCGACTCGTGCGGCGGGTGGAGGATACCGCGGAAGCGCATCCCTCGGGGCTTGCGCACGTCTCTACGGCAGGGCTTCCACCGCTCGAGATCGTGACGGAATACAGCTACGGGGAGTTTGGACCGCAGCGCATCCGTTACAACGTCGGAACGAACGGCACCGCCGCGCGCGAGGAGTGGTTCGAGTACATCGTGGACGCGGCCGATCCGACGTGCTTCGCAGTTTGGCATCTCACCGACGTGGTTCCGGTCGGCGGCGACAACTTCAGGGCCCTGTCTCCGGTCAAGATCGTAGTGTCCAACAACGGGAAGCCCATCCGCGAGACGCTTGCGACGGTGAGTGCGCCGCTGACCTATCCGCCCGGAGAGCCGAATTACACGAGCGTGTCTACGCGGGATTACCTGTATGACGAGCGCGGTCGGTTCGCCGGTGTCGAGCTCCACGGGTCGGACGGCGCGTCGCTAGGTGGGCGGATCAGTTCGGATGATTACGGTTTCGGGATGCGACAGGTCGATCCAGACGGCACCATTACGCGGCATGTATTCGATCAGCGCGGTCGACTGGAGCGGGTCTACCGCGGGACAAACGACGTGCACGAGTACTGGCAGACCGCCCCGCCATGCGACGACTGCACGCACCCGGACAACATGCTGCTGGTTGAGCGTCGCGAATACGGTGGCGGCTTCACGGACGCGGACCAGCTGGTTTCCGTGCGTGAGTATCGGACGAAAGTCGCCAACCAATACCGCGCGTGGCGGGCTTGCGAGGAGTGGGATACGGACTGCCTCGCGCAGATCGTCTGCCCCGACGGCGGAACGGAGTGTACGACGGGCTGGCTTGGGGCTGATCCGTTCGTGGCCGAGGCAACCGGTGGCGTCGAGACCGCATACGAGTACGACTGGCGGATGCGTCCAGTCTGGACAACGGTTTATGCCACGGCGGACGGCCTGGCTGAAGCCCCCATCGTGGAGGAACGGGCGACCTGGTACGATAATCTCGACCGGATTGTACTGACGGCAACTTACCCTGCGAACGTCGACGGCGGATCGAGTGCGTCGATTGTCGGTCATTCGGATGCCGACCCGCGCGCGTTTGTCGGAATCATTCCGCCCTCAATCGACACGGTCATCGCGCAGATTCTCGCCGGACCCAACGTTCCGAACGACCTTACGCAATCCATCTACGATGCCCGTGGAAACGTGATCGAACAGCGCATTTATGACCCGGCAACGGGCCAATATACAAGTACGCGCAACTACTACGACCATGCGGACCGCGTGATCGAAACGCGCGGCGCAGGCGGGGTCAGAACCTGCTACATCTACGACGGCAAGGGCCGGCTTGTCGAAACGCGAACGCTTGTCGGTGAGATTGCGGTCACCACTCGCCGCACGACCTATGACGTCAACGACCGCGCCATCATCTCGCAGAGCACGGAATACGATGGCGCCGGGGACAACCCAATCTCCAGCTATTACCCCGGTCACTAAACATTGAACATGTCTACCCTGCGGCGTATTGGACAGGATCGGCTTGGAAGTAGTTTCGGATGATGTTGGGTCGGCGCTGGGTGTCGCGGAGGTATTGTTCGAGATTGAGGATTAGCTCGTCCTTGGTCGCGGGCCGCTGCCGGCCGATGGCGTTGGTCTTGACGTCGTTGTTCAGGTACTCGTCTGGATTGAGTTCGGGGCTGTAGCCGGGCAGGAAGAACATGCGGAGGCGTCGTCGGTTGGCGTGCAGCCAGTCGCGCACGGCGGCCGAGCGGTGCACCGGGTGACCGTCGACGATCAGGAACACGCGCCGGCGCCGCTGACGCAGCAACCGACGGCAGAAGCGGATGAAGACTTCGGCGTTGAACGAGCCGTCGAAGACCAGGAAGCACAGATGGCCACGGTTGGTGATGCTCGACATCATGTTGGCCCGGAAGCGCTGTCCCGTGCCCGGGATCACCGGCGTCACGCCGCGTCGGCCGTAGCTGCGGCCGGCTTGATGATCGCTGCGCGCCCCAAGCTGATCGCCCCAGTGAATCTCGGCGTTTTCGGCCTTGGCCTGCTTCACGATCGCCGGATACTCCGCGCGCTTCCAACGCTCCACCGCCACCGGGTCGCGCTCGTAGGCCCGCCGCAGCGGCTTTTGCGGCGTGAAGCCCCAACGCTTCAGGTAGCGGCCGGCCGTTCGCGCCGAAACCGCCAGACCGGTGCGCTGGGCGATGAGGTCGCGCACCGCCTCGCGCGTCCACAGCGCGAAAGGCAGTTTGAGCTGATCGGGAGTGCGATCCGTGATCTGCTTGACGATCGTGGCGGCCTGATGAGACGGCAGCCGCGGCTGGGCGGGCCGGCCGCGCTTCTTCAACCGCAGCGAGGTGATGTTGCCGCATTCGACTTTCGCCAGCCAAGTGTCGATCGAGGTGCGCGAGACGCCGAAGGTCCGCGCGGCCGCCGACTTCCTCACGCCGCCGCGGATCGCCGTCACCACCCGCACCCGAAGCTGCTCCTGCGCGTCTGGCGAAAGCCTGCGTGTATCGAGTTGACTCATGCATGAACTATATCACAAAGCCACAGAATGTCCAGTATTATGTGTCCGTATTAGTATGTGTATTCCTGGTACGACGACGCTGGTCGACTTATGGCGCATGTGGACTTCGGCACGAATCACCCGGATCACACGTATAGCGCTGCGCCAGCGCCACCGGCGCACGCATCGTTACAGCCCCCCTACACACTTGATGCCAACGGCCGGCTCACCGCCTGTGGCCTGTCGGGGGCGCTCGCGGCGGTGCCCTGCACGTGCTACAGCTACGACGCCGCCGGCAGACAGGAGTATTTCTGGTCCGCCGACGGCACAGTAACGCGCTCAGAATACGACGGACTGGGGCGGCTTGTACTCACGCTCGAAGATGCGACCGACCGTGACGCCGACGGCAACTACTCCATCACGGCATACCGTTATGACGATTCCGGTCGGCTGATCGCGATGGCGGGTGTCCACCCCGCGCACTTCGCGAGTCTCGCTGCGGCGACCTATGCCAACATCAACTGGAATGCAACATCCGACGACAAGACCATTCAAGTCACGCGATTCAGCTACGCCGACGGGAGTGGCGGCGCCCCGGTGATGTCGGCTACCTGGAGAATGGAGACGGACGGCGGTCGGCACTGGCTGCCGCAGACGGGAACCCCGGGTGCTCCCCAGCCCTGGTCCGCGTATAGCGGACATCGGGGCTGGATCGCGCGCGTCGACTACCCCGACGGAGACTTCCTCGCGTTCACCTATTACTCCGACGGCGCGGTGGCGACGCGGACGGCCGGAACAAGCGTCGGCGGCATCGACGAGTTGTTCAGTGCGTTTTACTACTCCTATGACGGTCAAGGGCGCCGCACCGACACCTGGATCGACGATGCGTACTATTATGCCACGCCGACCGCCCATGAACCGGTTGGCCGCATTGCACGCGTGCATTACCACTACGAACCGAGCGGTCGCCTGGCCGGGACGGCAGCGTATGAATTCGGCGGGGCCCTCCTCACCAATGGCACGTTCACATACGACAGCCGTGGGAACTTGCTCAGTGAGACACAGAGTATTGGGTCCGCAGCGCCGCGTGTCGTCGGCTACGAGTGGGAGTACCTGCCGTCCGACATGGTCAACGCCGACAAGCTCAGACGAATCGACTATCCATCACGGCCACAGGGTGGTTCCGTGTCGCTCAGTCTGGCGTACGGCGCGAGCCCAACGAGTGTCGACGCCGCCTTGGCCCGGATTACGGCACTCCGGGACGTATCCACGGGCTATCAGTACGGTGGATTCGAATACATCGGGGCAGGACGCAGGGTCAGGAGTACGCGGGCCGACGGTACGGTACTGCAGGAATTGGGCAGTGCGAACACTTACACCGGCCTCGACGCCTGGGGGCGTATACGGGACCTGCACTACCGCGACGCGACCGCGACGCCGCTCCATCGCTACCAATACGGCTATGATGCGGCCGGCAACAGGCTGTTTGCGCGCGTCACACAGTCGTACCTCTGGTGGAGCGACTACGACAACGGGCGTTCCTATAGGTATACGTACGACGCCCTGGGTCAGTTGCTGTCTGCCGAGTTGGGCCGGCTGGACCCGACGAACTCGCACATCGTGAGTGACCCAGGCGTGCGCCTGCGGCGCACGAACCAGTGGTCGCTCGATAGTTTGGGGAACTGGGCGGGTGCTGGCGCCGTCGCCGGGCTCGCGCGCGCCGATTACCTCGATGGCAGCCAGAGCCCGGCACACACGTTTGCTGTATGGCACGAGCCAAACGTCAGCAACCAACTCGACGCGGTCTCGACGGTGTGGGATGGCGGGACGGCGGTCGATTCGGGCTTGGTTCATGACGCCGCCGGCAACGTGGTGCTCCTCCCGGTCACGACCGCGAACGGCGGAGCGCTACTGTTCCTGCAGTACGATGGCTTCAGTCGCCTGGTTCAGGTCAACCTCGGTTGCGATGGGCCGGATTGCCTGGGACCCGAGCACTTCGACGCCAGCGGTCGGCTGATCGCCGGAGACCCGGCGGCCCCCGTCGGACGATTGCTGGCGCGGTACGGTTACGACGGGATCGGGCGGCTCGTACGTGCGGAGCGGTACGATTCCGCCCATGGTGCGCAGGCCGAGTTGTACTACTACGACGGTGTGCGGCGCATCCAGGAAGTCAGCGCGACCGTTGTACCGGGGAGCGGTGGGCCTGTTACGACGTTCGCGGTTCGCGAATACGTCTGGGGGCCGGAGTACGTGGACGAGATCATCGCGCAAGTCGCGACGAATCCGCTCTTGCCGGCCGCGCCGCCAATGATGACGGCGTACCTTACCGATGCCAACTACAACGTCACGGGATTGGTTGGGGACCTGAACGATGGTGGCGGCCAGGGCGTAGAGCCACTTACGGTCAAACAGTACACGTGGGATCCGTACGGGGCCGTCGTTCTGACCGAGGATCACGATACCGTCGCGATCCCATTCAATCGCTTGGGGCACCAGGGCCTGTGCTTCGAGCGCTTCTGCGTCGACCCCGACGAGCGTATCACCGACGATCCTCTCGCCGGCGAACGGTTCGCCACCGGCACCGGCGGCGTACCCGCCGGCACCCGTCGTCCGACCGTCGGGCTCTACTACGCGCGTAACCGCTGGTACAGCCCGGATTTGGGGCGTTTCGTCACGCGTGACCCGAACGCCACGGCCGCGCCGATCGTGACGGCGACGCCGCTCCTCGACATTCCGAGTATCTCACCGCAGAGCCATTACGGCAACGGGGCGAACCTGTACCAGTTCGCCGGGGCGAATCCCGTGATGGGCCGCGACCCGCTGGGGCTGTTCGACTACTTCGGCGAGGTTGATGACATCGTTTGGGAGCTTCAGGCCGAGCGGGCTCTCGCGCTGGCGGAGGGCAAACGCTTCTGGATAGGGATGGCCGAGCAAGCCGCAATCGCGGCCGTGCAGGAGGCCATCGTCTATGCTACCGGCGGGATCGGCATTCTCGTTGTAGGCGCGTGGAACGCTGCGGAAGCAGGACTAGATATCTACGAGAACGGCCTTAGCTGGGCGAACGGCGCGCAGCTCGCATTCGGTGCGGCGCCGTGGGCAAGGCTTGGGGTCGGTAAGGCCCTTCAGGGTATTGGTGCAGCCGCGAACTCGCTCCAGGCGCACAGAGGTCGGTTCAAACAGGGGGCGTTCAGTCTCCTGAACGTGCAGCGCGTCCCGAGGTCGTCGATAGCGAAGGCGCCGTCCTTGCGCGGCAATGCGCCAATTGGCATTGATGGAAAGCCAATTGAGATCCATCACGTGAACCAGAACCCACAGGGACCATACATGGAGGTACTATCTTCAGAGCACCGACGCCTTAAAACAAGACGACCGGGACTGACGACGGAGGAACGGAGGCTCTTTGAATTGGCCAAGATAAGATACTGGGAGCGACAGTGGGATTTGGGACGATTCACTGACCTGCCTGGGTAAGAAGATGTCCACTATCTATAATGCTCTGTCCTCTCGGCGCCGCGACCTTGTCGGCACACGCGCGGGCGACATCCAAATGAGGCGCATGTTAGAGGTGCTTGGGCCGGCAACGATACCCGGGTTGATTGAGGTGTTCCGCGATCTTCCGGTGTGTGGCATGCACGTTGCCTTTGCGGTTGATAGGGCTGGGTCCCCATCGGCCCCAGTAATGTTGCGATCCGAAGATTACGAGCCCGGGCGAGATCATGAATTCTATTGGATGGCTCCGGAAGATATTGTCGAAGATCTCGTCGCCACGTATACTGGACCCGCGGTGCTGGCGGCCGGATACACTCCAATTGGCATGTGCGCGATGGGCGGAGACTATTATTATCTAAAGCATGATAGCGACCAAACACGACTCTATCAGTTATATCATGACTGGATCGATCCTGCGGACAACGTGCCCATACCGGACGTGGCGATCGGCTTTGTGTCGGCGTCCTTTGCGCACGTCCTTCGAGTCGCTCGCTTCTATCTAGGTCCATAGCGAGAATCACGGTGTGCGTTGGTAAGCGTCCGGCCTGAGCTGGGAGGACGACGCGGACTTCGACGACCTGATCTCCGACCTGGAGGGGCACCGGCTCTACGCGCTCGGCGCGCTGAACGAGGGGGCCCGCTGGGCGTCACTGGGCCTGAACACGGGCCTGAGCATCGCCTCGTCACTGCTCGGCCTGGACGTCTTCGAGTCGGTCTACCTGCTCAGCACCGGCCGCGGCGGCTTCTGGGACGCAATGAACATCGTGGCCAGCGTGAACCCGGCCGCTCGGATCGGGAAAGCCGGGCAGGTGATCGGGAAGGGCTTCGCCTGGGCGCAGAAGGGCGCCCGCACGGCCAGAGTGACCGGCAAGGCAGCGGAGCACCTGTTCAAGATACTGCCGTTTGGCCAAGCCAAGAAGCTGACGAGGGGCTTCAACCATCAGATCGAAGCTCATAAGCTACTGGAGTGGCGCCACATGAAGGGTACGGGAATCTCGCTGGATGATCTGCCGGCCGTGATCCTGCCACGGGAAACGCACAAGCAGATCACGCGCGAACTGATGAGGCTATCTCAAAACCTCTGAAAGCAAGAGAAGCGTACAGGTCATATGCAAGAAGCCGCTGAACAGGCAGCTCGACTTCTCCCAACGGATGCAGAGCCGGCGGTAGTTCTGGATCCAGGAGATCGTCCGCTCCACCGTCCAGCGCCCGCTGCACGCGCTGCAGCGGCCGGCGGTCCTGTGTCACATTCTCCGGCTTGCGGTTGCCGCGATGCGGCGCGATCATTTCCATGCCGCGCTGTGCGAGCTCTTCGTCGAGCTTGTCGCTGTCGTACGCCTTGTCGCCGATCACGCGCGGCGGCGTCTCGCGCGTCAGCACGAAGTCGAACAGCGCCTGCACGCAGCGGCTCTCGTGGGCGTCCGCCGGCGCGGTATCGATCGCCACCGGCAACCCGCGAGCATCGACCAGAACCATGATTTTCACGCCTTTTCCGAGGTGGCCGAGCCCGATCCCATCACCGCCGCCCCGGGCCTTGGCGAAGGTGCCGTCGATGAAGCATTCGTACACGCGGTACGCCGCGCCGTTCGACCAGGCGTCCGGCGGCCCGCATGGCCTGCTCAAAGAGCCCTTCGCGCGTCCAGCGCGGAACCAACGGTGCACCGTGGCCCGCGCGCGAACTCGCGCGGCAGGTCCTTCCACTTCGCCGTTGTCCAGCATCCAGAAGATGCCGCAGCGTCCGCCGCTTGTCCGCGACGGGCGGCCGCCCTTCGGACTCTTCGGCCGATCCGGAATCCTGTCCGCCAGCCAATCCAATTGCTCATTCGTGAGTGTCAACATGCATCATTGTACAAAGTCAACAGGTGTCCCGGTTTTGAGATAGCCTCATGTCACGACTGCCGCAGTCCCTACCAGACGGACGACTGCATGAGGCACTTCCGGTGTACATTGAGGTCTACACACGACACGGGCATCCGGAGTGGGTACGAGCAATAGAGAGGTACTTCAGGTGAGGAGAATGGTGCACATAACATTCTCCGTGCCGAGACAGCACGGGCCGCGTCTGCGCAAGTTTCTCGAGTCGCTGGACCTCCTGGCCGGCTGGGAGCCGGCTGAGGGCTACCGTGTGCGGGCCGCATTCACCGGTGAACTCGACGAGGCCGACCCGCGCCTGGCGCAGCTACGGGAGTTCGGCACCGCGTTCTCACCAGACTTGGGCATCCTCCAGCGCGTCGAAGCCCTCTACACCATCGACGAGCTGCGCGCCGCCCCGTTGCTGGAGTTCAGCCTCAATCGCTCGCCGCGCGAGCTCGGCTATCCCTACGCGGGCCAGTACGACTTCGCGATCGGCTGCCCGCACTGCCACACCGGAGCGCGCCAAGTCGGCCCGATCCGCGTCAACCCGTCGTTCAGCGACCATCCGTCCGGGTTCCCGCGTACGGGCGTCGTGTGCCAAACCATCGACTTCGACTACCTCGTGCGCGGCGAGCTGCACGCCGCACTGGCCAGCGCCGCACTTCGGGGGCTGAAGCTGCTGGAAGCACGCTCGAAACGGGATGAGCCGACCGGCTGGTGGCAGCTCGTGGCCGAGCACACGATGCCCCGCATGAGCCCCGCCACCCGCGGGCTGGTCCGTGGCGACGACCGCCAGGACCTGACGTGGGACATCCTGCTGGGCGCGGGTCTGAGCCTGGCGGGTCCCGCGGGCATGATGGCGGCGAGAGGCCGCGCAATGTTCGCCGATCACGTTGTCCGCGCGGCTGCGTGAAATCCGCCCCAAATCGACTTCCGCGGCGGACTGCTAACAGTCCGTTGAATGAGCCCGGCTCGGTCATTTTCGACGCAGCCGACGCTATAAAACGCGGCCTTTCGAAGTCGAGAGCGACACTGTCAACGGACTGGTAGGCTGACCCTATGCGTGAAACCTGCGAACTGCGCGTCAACGAGGAGTTCGCCCACCTGATCTGCGGCCCGGAGGAGGGGCAGCGCCTCGGCGAAAGGGTGCGCAAGCTGCGGCTGCGCACCGACGATCCCCGCTTCGCCGAGATCTGCCGCCTCGCCCACGAGATCCGCGACCGGCTGGATGCCTCGCTCTTCTGGGGCTGGTACCTGCAGCGCGCCTACACCCGCGATGAACTCGCGGCCGCCGAGCTCTTCCACCTGTCGATCACGGCCGTCTTCGAACCCGCCGGCGAGGAGTGCGGCACGCGCTATGACGAGTCAAACGCCTGCCCGCACGTGTTCGCCCCGGTCATGGACCTGAGCGACTACTACCCGGGCGCGTCGCTGGGCCCGGACCTCTGCGGCGCCGGCCGCGTGCAGGTGGGTGACCTCGTGCTCGACCTGACCCGCGTCCCGCGCTCCAAGGACATCGCCCGCACCATCGCCAACGAGTGGATCGTCTCCCAGCGGCTGGCGGACCTGCTTGGCACGGCCGGGCTGACCGGCTTTGTCCTGCGGTTGGTGCGCCACCGGCGGAAGCCGCGCGACGGCCCGGTCAACCTCAAGACGACGCCGGCCGGGCGCGAGCTGCTACGCTGCTGTGCGGCCGACGGAGTGCCGGACTCCGGGCCGGCCTTTGACGCGTGGATCAACCACCCGCAGCAGGCCGAACTGGTCCGGCGGGCCTGGCAGGAGTACGACGACCGCGCCGCCCGGCGGAGCCGGGGCCGCGTGCCGCCACCGTGGTACCAGCTCGTGGTGACCGCGCCGCCCGTGCCGATCGTGCCGCCCACGCGGACAGGGAGCGACTTGGATGATGCCGACGAGCGCGGCCGGTACCGCTGCCCACACGGGCACGTGCTCGGGCTGAACCTGCTGTCGGAGGTCTTCGTGGACCGCGCGCGCTGGGACGGTAGCGACGTGGCCTGCACGCGTGAGCTGCTCGGCGTGCGTCGCGGCCTGCTCGCACCGGCACCGTGCCTGCTCATCTCACCGCGTCTGCGCAAACTGCTACTCGATAACCGCATCCGCGGCTGGCAGGCCGACGTGGCCTACCTGCGCTAGAGCCCCATGTGGACGGCGGCGGCGCGGAAGCTGGCGGCGGCGGCAATCGCCGACTTCCGCCGGCAAGTCTTTCCATTTCGCACCGTTGTCCAGAATCCAGAAGATCCCCCGCAACGACCGAGCCTTCGACAACGGCGGCCGCCTGCCCTTCGGCTGCGCCTTGTGATCCGGAATCCAGCCCGCCAGCCAGTTCACAATCTCATCCGTGAGTTTCATATACACAGTATACTAGCATTGATAGAATTGTCCAGTTGCGGGATAGGCTCTACTACGACGGTGTGCGGCGCATCCAGGAAGTCAGCGCGACCGTTGTACCGGGGAGCGGTGGGCCTGTTACGACGTTCGCGGTTCGCGAATACGTCTGGGGGCCGGAGTACGTGGACGAGATCATCGCGCAAGTCGCGACGAATCCGCTCTTGCCGGCCGCGCCGCCGATGATGACGGCGTACCTCACCGATGCCAACTACAACGTCACGGGATTGGTTGGGGACCTGAACGATGGTGGCGGCCAGGGCGTAGAGCCACTTACGGTCAAACAGTACACGTGGGATCCGTACGGGGCCGTCGTTCTGACCGAGGACCACGATACCGTCGCGATCCCATTCAATCGCTTGGGGCACCAGGGCCTGTTCTTCGAGCGCTTCTGCGTCGACCCCGACGAGCGTATCACCGACGATCCTCTCGCCGGCGAGCGGTTCGCCACCGGCACCGGCGGCGTACCCGCCGGCACCCGTCGTCCGACCGTCGGGCTCTTCTACGCGCGTAACCGCTGGTACAGCCCGGAATTGGGGCGGTTCGTCACGCGCGATCCGAACGAGTCCGCCCTGCCCCTGCTCATCGTGCTGGCGATGCAGGGCGACGCGCTGGACCTCGTGCTGGGGGCCTTCGACGCGGCCGGTCAGTTCGCCGACGGCGCGAACCTCTACGATTACCTGGGGGCCAATCCGATCAACCGCCGCGACCCGTCCGGCCTGAGCTGGGAGGACGACGCGGACTTCGACGACCTGATCTCCGACCTGGAGGGGCACCGGCTCTACGCGCTCGGCGCGCTGAACGAGGGGGCCCGCTGGGCGTCACTGGGCCTGAACACGGGCCTGAGCATCGCCTCGTCACTGCTCGGCCTGGACGTCTTCGAGTCGGTCTACCTGCTCAGCACCGGCCGCGGCGGCTTCTGGGACGCAATGAACATCGTGGCCAGCGTGAACCCGGGAGGCCGCACGATACAAGTCGTCCGCAAACCGTGTGGTAGTGTGTGTCGGTGACTGGCACCATGCAATCTCGAAGAGGGTCTGGCGCGCACTGGAGAGCCACCCGAAGCTGCGCGAGAAGTACAAGTACCGTGACGCACGCTTCGTGACCCAGGCGAAAGACAAAACTGCACATAATGGGTATGATCAGTTTCACCGGCAGGTCGATGCTGAGGTGGCGGATGAGATCAGGCGGCATCCCGAATGGACAACCAGTGACTTCGAGAGTTACCTGCAGACGCGGTACTCCAGGAATGATGCTGTTGAGCACTTTCCGCATGGATTAGGCAATCATGGCAACAAGTGAACGATTCCATGCCCTGAGGCCTGATGAGGCTAACGCGACGTATCTGCTTGAGCGCGTCGATCCGGCAACGGGATCGATCCGTACCGGGGCGGCCACGACGTGCCCGTGCTGCGGTGCGTTCACGAGTATGCTGAACTGGCTGCCGCCTTACGAGGGGGCATTGGAGTGTAGTGGTAACCGCTTCGGCGACATCGTGGAGGGTGCCGGTGACACCCTGGTGGTGTCTGAGCGCTTTCGCGCGCTCTACCACGAGTACGGCCTTACCGGTCTGGAGGGATTCGACCCCGTTTCGCACATTCGCCTGGCCCGCCGGGGCAACGTAAGAGGCGCGCCACCGCTGTATTACCGCGTGACCGCCACCCGCAGCCGTGCAGCCGTTGACCTGGAACGTTCCGGCATCGTGTGGGACCGGGCGCCAACGTGCGATGAGTGCCGTACCGGTGTCGCACGGCGGTGGGAAGCCATCATCATCGAGCCGGGCACATGGTCTGGCGAAGACATCTTCTATCCACGCGGGCTGCGTGTGCGCCTGGTGTCAGACCGCTTTCGTGAGCTCTGCGAGTCATGGCATGTGTGCAACGCCGTATGCATACCCGCAGAGGAGTACTGGCACGACATGTCCCCTGAGGATGACAGCGCGACCGCATATGCGATTATGCGCAAGCCGCTGGGCGAGCATGTCCGCGAGAAGGTGATCCGTGGCACCTGCACTATGCGCTTGGATGAGACGCTCGGTCACATCGTCATTGCGGAACCGGCCGTGCCTTCGGGCGTGGAGCAGCGCGGAGCTCCGAACATCCGCGGCCACTTCCGCCCACATAATCCCGCCGAGTTCTGGAGCCGACATGTGCCAATCGGATGAGCTGACCCGCGTGATTGCGCCCTCCGGCCGGCGCGGCCTCCACCTCATAGTTTCACCCTACGCGACTGGACGATCGGCGAGCTGCGCCTCGTCACGCGCCGCGTTCGTAATCCTGTGTAAGAAGGCCGCAAATTGGGATAAGGGGCATTTCCAGGAGATAATGCATCAGGCGAACATGGCGATTCAGTGCAGCATAAAGTACAATGCTTGCATTGCAAAGTGCGAGCCGCCGCCAAAGGAAGAGTGCCTCGAGTAGCCGTGTTTAGCGCGTGCGTGAATAATGGGCATGGCATGATGAGTGCCGATCATAACGAGAGCAAGCTCGAAGTGATTATCGACAGGCTCACGAGCGACATTCGGGCGCTGCGCTCTATCGTGTCGCGGGGTGGAAAGCTGCCTCAAACCTCTCTGCACGTGAGCGAGCCTGCTCTATGGCCGTTACTGCTTGAGCTGGGCGCGCCGATCAACGCCGAGGATGAGAACGGCTGGACGCCGCTAGTCAATCGGATCCTCAATGGCGATCTCGCTGGCGTCGAGTGGCTTGTGAAGCACGGGGCCGACGTGAATCGATGGAGTTCGGAAGGAGCTCACGCGCTTATGCAGGCGTGCATAGGACCGCGTACAGACATTGTGGAGGTCCTTCTGCGCGCGGGGGCGGACGTCAATGGGCGCTCTCCCGAAACGGGGCACACCCCACTGCATTCGGCCGCAGAAAGCGGCGCCACCCGTACAGTGCAGCGATTGCTCAAGGCGGGCGCCGATCCTAACGCGCTGTTACCCAGTGGGGATTCGCCGTTGCGGTGTCTGATTGACTCCTATGAGGGAGAGGAGAGTTACTACCGCAAAGCCGTGTTGCTGGTGGGGTATGGCGCTAAGGTATCTAGCGAACTGGTTGGCGCTCTAATGCACGTTAACCCAGATGAGCCGTCTGACTCTCCTGTCGCCATGAGTATTCGACGCACCTGGAAATCCTATGACCGCATGGGAGACTTTCTTCGCAGAGTGTCACGCATCTCATGATCTTACGCAACCGTCCGGTGCACCCCGTTGCTCGGGATTGAGCGCAGGGCGCTGCGGTCGCTCGTGCGGGGCGGTGCGATTGCGTGGGGGTCAACCTGCGGTGATGGGTTGCCAGTGGTCGGGTAGGAGCGTGCCGAACTGGCTGAGGGGGTGGCGGCGATGCGGGTGAGTACGTCGGGAACATAGGCCCACGGTGAACCCTGTTACGGGACGGTGACGCAAGTCTTCGAGAGCCCCGCGCCGGCGACGTTGTGGGTGACGTTCGAGGATGGGCGTACGCTCGGGCTCACTCCGGGCCACGAGGTGTGGACCTTCGAGGCCGGGTGGACGGCGGCCGGGCGGCTTGTTCCCAAGGGCCTGCCGAGGTGGTGAACGTGGCCGTCGCCGAAGCGCTCAGCGCCGGAAAGGTGTGGCTGCTTCCCCCATCGTTCTACGAGACCTGCGGTTATCATGACGGCGGGGATTAAAAAGGGCGCGCAGTACCACGCGCGGTCGACAAGACGGCATACTCCCACTGGTGGCCCGCGCGCTCCTGTGTGCGACACGTTCAATCCTGCACCGGCCGCACCAGCATCGTAAGTATCGGCGGATCGGCCGCCTTGAAGCTTGATTCGGTCACCCCATCCATGCTAGACTCGCGGTGGGTCGACGTGTTTGCCCTCGATCCGAAGGGCGCGCTCGTGCGACGATCACTTCCAACCACGCTGCCCCACGACGTATTCTCTTGCACTCTTCCCCGGGTGGCTTCGCTGCACCCAAGCGGCCGGACAACGTTCCAGTCCGGCCCGGGACACACCAGATCCATAATGGAGATCCGCCATGCACCGTCCACCTCTACACCGCACCCCCATCGGCAACGCCGCGCTGCTTGCTATGCTGCTTTCAGGACTGCTGCTCGGCGGCTGTCCACCCCCCCCGAACCCGGACGATTCACCCAATCCGCAATCGCCTGCCCACGGGGTGCAACAGCGCATGCCGATCGGTGAATTCGAGCAGATCGTCGCGGACGACCCGAAGCTTCAGGAACGGCTGGCGACGGCCAGCGCCCTCCACGGCACCCGCGAAATCCACTCGGCCGGCGTGCTTCGCGACGCGGATGGCACAGAGCTGATCTGGGCCGCGCTCGACCTGGACGATCCTGGGGATGCGGTCATCGTGCGCCATTGTCGAGGGAACGATTGCGTACACGTAATCCAGCGGTTCGTCGGCGGCGAGCAGGAAATCATCTGGACCGGTCCAGGCGGCGAGATCGAGCCCCGGACCGTGCTGATTCCCTTCCTGCTGCGCAAGTACAATGAGACAACCGGCGAGACCACGCTGGCCACACCCAGCCCGGAGCTGCTGGTCGCGGACACCGCGAAGCCGGTCCACCCCGCGGACACCGAACCTCCACGCAAACCCGGCACGAGCGCCACCCCGCGACGGTGCGGCCGGTTCTACGCTTTGTCGGCGTTCGGCAGGTACTTCAATGGCCGGTTGTCTGACTTGGGTATGTACCAGGCGGTCATGGGCATGGCGCAAATCATGCAGAGCGTCGGCTGCACCAACGCGACCGAGAGCTACAACGTCAACCGCGCACAGGTCAACCAGCTCCTCTCCGGAATGGGGCCGAACGACATCTTCGTCCTCTTTGCCCATGGTGACGAGAGCGCGTCGCAGCAGCGCGTGATCGGTATGTCCCTCTCCAACAGCATCTACTGGAACACCAGCGACCATTACAGCGAGACCGATTTCCGCCGGCAGTTCGATGCGAACATCTTCGGGGGGCCCGGGATCGTGTTCCTGGCCGGCTGCGCTTCGGCAGGCATGCTGCCGCAGCTCGACGACCCGGAGAATCCACAGCGCGTGATCATTGGCCTGTCGAAAGATCACTACCAGACGAATGTCTACAACGCGATGAAACTCTTCTTCGAACGTTACGCGGCCTGCGACTCGATCCAGGAGGCGATGGCGGTGGTGAATGCCTCGCCGGGGATGGCACTCAGCAACGTGCGGCTGGTGGCGAATGCCAGCGCGGACCTCTCACGGCGCATGTGCGAAGAAGAATCCCCTCCGGGTCCAGTCACAAGTACTTTCGACTTCGATGATGACGGTTGGTTCATCGGTCCGCGCACCGCCACCTTCGGCAACATTACTGGCGGTGGCGCGCCACTGTACACGGCAACCGGCGGCAACCCGGGCGGGTACGTGCAGTGGGATGATCTCGGCCCGGGCACCTTCTGGTTCTTCCGCTCGCCCGCGAAGTTCCACGGCGACAGGAGCGCGCTGTACGGCAAGCTCCTGTCATTCGACCTGCGCAGCGTCCATGACACTCCCGAGAACGTCGGTGCGGCGCCGTTGGTGGTGCTGTCGAACGGCGCGCAGTCCCTGTGGTACTGGAACGCTCCCAACCCCGAGTCCACCTGGACGGCGTACAGCATTCCCCTCGACACGTCTGCGGGCTGGCTGGTGACGAGCAACTGGTTGTCCTCCACCATCGCAACCGAAACCGAGATTCGTGCGGTGCTCGCGGCGCTCAGCAACATCTCGATCCGCGGGGAGTTCGGCAAGGGTGCCGATACCGGTGGCCTCGACAACGTTATCCTTGGGGCCGACTGACGGCACGGCGCGCTGCTCGACCCGCCCGTCAACGACTTGGCCGGCGAGGTTCAGCCCCGTTCTGTTCGATGGAGCGCAATCGGTCTACGATCCTGTACGTCCGACTCACTGTCGATCCATCCAGTCTCGCATCGCTCATTCGCTCGTGTGTGCGCCGCCGACACGGTCGTTCTCGGCTTCTACAACGGCACCGGCGTGACCCGATTCCGTCGGCGCGCACGTGGCAGTTCCGCATCATCAAGTTGCGCCATCCGCACGCGGTTCTGCTCCGTTTCTTCAGCTCGTGCACCGCCTGCCTTCAGGACTGCCTCCGGGCCGGACCCGGCAACACGGCCACGCTCGCGGTCAGGTAGGCCGTGATCCACACCAGCACAGCCACGGTCCGTCGCCACTCAGCGAGTTCAGCCCGCAGCCCGGTATCCTCCCGCGGCACGAACTGCACCACGCGCGTGTCGATGGCCTGTCCGAGTGCCAGCGTCGCCCCCCAGAGAATGGCCGTGCAACCCAGTGCAATCACACGGACAACTAAGCGAATAGGTAGCTGTACCCGTATCAAGCCAGTCAGGCACAGGCCGATCCCCGTCACCACCAGTGCCAGGAGCGCAATGCGCCGGCCGAGGTCTTCAGGCCCAGCACGCAGCACATACGCAATGAGCACCCCTCCCGCGAGCAGGAGTCCCCCGGCAACCGCACGGCGCAACGTGATCCGGGCGGTCATCATCATCGCCACTCGGCTCCCGGAGGGCTACCGGGGGGCGCCGAGGCAGGTGTCGACGGCCCGCGCCATACGAATCAGGATGTCCTCGGGCGGCACCTGCCGCTGCTGCCCGGCGACTTCGGCAATCGGCACAGTGGCAGTCTCGCCACGCTGGTAAACGACCAGGTGGTTCCACTCGCCGTGCGCAATCATGTCAACCGCCTTGTACCCGAAGTGCGTCGCGAGCACCCGATCAAACGCCACGGGCGTACCGCCCCGCTGCACATGCCCGAGTATCGTCGCCCGTGTCTCCCGGTGGACCTTGTCCGCGAGCTGTTCGGCAAGCACTGTGGCCACGCCGCCGAGCCGGACCGGATCGGGGCTGTCATGGACGATCTTTTCGACGATCTGCTGCCCGCCCTCTGGCCGCGCGCCCTCCGATACGGCAATCAAGGTGGAACGTTTGCCGCGGGCATTGCGTTGCTCGCAATACTCGGCAATGGTGTCCAACTGATAGGGAATCTCAGGGATCAGCACGACGTCGCAGCCGCTGGCGATGCCGGCATGCAGCGTGAGCCAGCCGGCATTCCGTCCCATCAGCTCGACCAGCATGATGCGGTGGTGGCTCGACGCGGTCGAATGCAGCTTGTCGATGCACTCCGTGGCGGTCTGCACCGCCGTGGTGAAGCCAAAGGTGATGTCGGTGTGCATCAGGTCGTTGTCGATCGTCTTCGGGACCCCGATGCACGGCACCCCGGCCTGGATCAGGTCGTAGGCGCCGGTCATGGTGCCGTCGCCGCCGATACAGACCAGGGCGTCGATGCGACGTTCGGCGATGTGCTCCAAGACCCGCGGAATGACGTTCTCGAACACGAGCTGACCCGCGGCATCTTTACCCACGGCAAAACGGGCTGGGTTCGCCTTGTTGCTGGTGCCGAGGATCGTTCCGCCGGCCGTCAGAATGTTCGAAACATCGTCGAGCTGGAGCGGTCGCATGCGATTGCGGATCAACCCGAGGAAACCGTCCTCAATGCCCAGAACCTCGAGCCCCAGTTCGGTGATGGCCGCCTTCGTCACAACACGGATCACCGCGTTCAGACCCGGACAGTCGCCGCCGCCCGTCAGGACGCCGATCCGCCGTACCCGCTGCTGATTCGCCACGCCACACTCCTGTCGGTGCGCGCTGTGCCACGAGCCCCCGACCACCGCTTACATGTAGAGACCGCCATCGACCACGAACACTTGCCCGGTGATGTAGCTCGACTCCGGACCGGCAAGGAAGGCCACCAGCCCGGCAATCTCCTCGGGCTGCCCGAAGCGCTGCAAGGGAATGAGCATCTTCACACCATCCTTGAGCTTGTCCGGCAGACTCGCAGTCATGTCTGTCTCGATAAAACCCGGTGCCACGACATTGCACGTGATGCCGCGCTTGCCGAGTTCCTTCGCCGTCGCCTTCGTCAAGCCGACGACACCCGCTTTGGAAGCCGAATAGTTGGCCTGGCCGGGATTGCCCATCAACCCGGAAACACTGCCGATGTTGATCATGCGACCGCGCCGTGCCCGGACCATGTGTCGGCTGGCCGTCCGCATCGCGGCAAAGACCGCCCGCAGGTTGGTGTCGATGACCGCATCGAACTGGTCGTCTTCCATGCTCATCAGCAGCGTGTCGCGCGTGACGCCGGCATTGTTCACGAGAATGTCGAGCCGGCCATATTGCTCGGCGATGTCGTCGATGAACTTCGGCAGGGCCCCGCGATCGGTGACGTCGAGCGCCGCCGCGACCAGTTGGCCCTCAAGACTGCCGGCTTCAGCGATCCAGGCCTTGGTTTTCTCGACCGAGCGCGAAGCCGCGATGACTGTGGCCCCCTGCCGCGCCAAGGCGATACAGATCGCCTGGCCGATGCCACGCGAGCCCCCGGTTACGATCGCCACCTGTTCCGAAAGGCGTGTGCTCATGACAAGTCCCCTTGTCTCAGGGGGCCGCCGCCACGTCTGCCGCGGTGCTGACGTTGACCGCTTTGACGCTGCGGTCGATCTTCCGCAGCATGCCGGTCAAGTGCCGGTTTGGCCCAATTTCCCAGAACTGCTGCACGCCATCGGCGATCAGCCGCAGGACGCACGCATGCCAGCGGGTCGGGTTTACGAGTTGCTCATAGAGCGACGCCCGAATCTCATCCGGCGTCGTATGATACTCCGCATTGTTGTTCGCGACGACCCTTGTTCCGGGACTGCGGATCTCGCAATCAGCCAGCATCTGGCGTAACCCTTCCGCCGCCGGTCGCATGATCTCGCTGTGAAACGCGCCCGCCACCGCAAGCGGAACCGCCCGTAGATCGCACTCCCCCGCCACCGGTACGGCCGCTTCACAGGCGGCTTTATCGCCGGACACCACGATCTGTCCAGGGCAGTTGTAGTTCGCCGGCCAGAGCCGCCCGTGCGGTGCCACCTTCTCGCACAGCGCCAGCACCCGGTCCTCGTCAGCGCCGATCAGTGAAACCATCCCGCTGGGCGTCGCCTCCGCCGCGGACTGCATGAGTTGCCCGCGTCGGTAGACCAATCGCACCGTATCCGCGAACGAGAGTGCACCGGCAATGTGCAAAGCCGTGTACTCGCCCAGACTCAATCCCCCGAACGCCACGAAGTCCGCCGCTTTGAAGCGACCAGCGTCCAGCGCTGCCCGGTAGAGCGCCACACACGTCGTGAAGATGGCCGGTTGCTGAATATCCGTACCATTCAGTCGCTCGGCAGGACCCTCAAAGCATAACTCCGACAGTGGAAAGCCCAGCACGGCATCCGCCTCGGCAAACGTCTCCGCTGCAACCGGATACGCCGCCGCGACATCCCGCCCCATACCTACGAGCTGCGCGCCTTGTCCCGGAAAGATACCCGCAGATGTTTTCACGTCAGGCCCTCACGAGCACTGCACCCCAGGTCAACCCCGCGCCAAAGGCCAGCAGCAGCACCCAGTCACCGGGCTCGATTCGACCGGCTTGCCGCGCTTCGTGCAGAGCCACCGCTACGGACGCCGCCGAGGTGTTGCCATAGCGCTGAATGTTCACAAGGACCCGGTCCATCGGCAGGCCGCACCGCTCACACGCCGATTCGATGATTCGAAGATTGGACTGGTGCGGAATCGCAAGCTTCAGATCCGCCGGGGTGATCCCCGCGGATCGACACGCATCCATGATTACGGCCTGCATCTGCGTGACCGCGAACTTGTATACCTCCCGCCCCTGCATGTGCATGAAGTGCAGGCGCTCCTCGACGGTGGCTTGCGTGGCCGGCTGCCGAGCGCCGCCCGCGGGAATATGAATCATCTCCGCCCGAGTGCCGTCCGCGCCCCATTCAACCGCGTAAATGCCGCGCCCCGGTGTCGTGCTGGGCCGCAGAACCGCCGCTCCCGCCGCATCGCCGAACAGGATACAAGTCGCACGGTCCTGGCGATCGGTGATGTTACTGAGCGTCTCGGCCCCGACGACAAGCACGTTCCGGGCAACGCCCGTGACAATGGACTGCGCTCCTTGCAGGAGCGCCCAGACAAAACCGCTGCAGGCGGCCGCTATGTCGAAGGCCGGAATCCAGCGACAACCGAGTTCCGCCTGCAGCAAGCAGGCCGTGGCGGGCAGAGGTAACTCCGGCGTTGCGGTCGCAATCACAATCTGGTCAATGTCTTCCGGCGCGAGGTTCGCCTGGGCCAGGGCAGCGCGACTGGCCGCGGCTGCAAGCGAAAGCGTGGTTTCCCCCGGCTGCACCCAACGGCGCTCGTGAATGCCGGTCCTTTGCACGATCCAATCATGGGAGGTATCCACGACCTTGGAGAGCTCGTCGTTGGTGACCACCCGCGGCGGCACGCACATCCCTGTGCCGCCGATCTCCACCGGCCACTCGACTTTCATGCAGCATCCCCGTGTTGCGGTTCCGGTTTGAGATCCGCGATCAGTGCTCCCACCAGGTCATGACGCACCTGCTCCACGGATACCCGGATCGCGTTCATAATGGCCTTTCGATCGCTGCGGCCGTGACAGATGATCGATACCTTGCCCACGCCGAGCAGCGGCGCACCGCCGTACTCCGCGAAATCATGCCGCTTCCAGATCCGGTCCACGATGGGCTCAAAGCGCGGAACAAGCTCCGGACTCTCCACCTTGATCTCGTGGATAATGGTCTTGAACAAACCTTCAGCGAGGCCCTCCGTCAACTTCAGGATCACGTTGCCGACAAAGCCGTCGCATACGGCGATGTCGCAGTGCCCGCCAAAGATATCCCGACCTTCGACGTTGCCTTCGAAATGCACCGCCGGATCCTTCTCCATCAGGGCGCGGGCTTCCTTCACCAGGGGGCTGCCCTTGGCCGCCTCTTCGCCGATCGAGACAATGCCGACGCGCGGCCGTTCGACCTTAAGGATCAGCTTGCTGTAGCACAGGCACATCCGGGCGTAGTCGTACAAATGGTGTGCCTTCGGCGTAGGGTTAGCGCCAACATCACAAATCAGCACCGGCCCATGGAACGTCGGCATAACAATGGCTATGCCAGGTCGTGAAATGCCTTCGATAACCCCCAGCTTCAGTTGGCAGGCGCCTGCAAACGCACCGGTGTTTCCCGCCGAGATCACCGCATCGAGCTGGCCCGCCCCGGCGTCCACAGCCAGTCGCACGATGCTCGAGTTGCGCTTGGTCTTGATCGCCTCCATCGGGGAGTCGTCCATACCCACGACCTGCGGGCAATGGACGATTGCAATCCGTGGATCGGTAAGGCCGATCGCCCCCAGTTCCGCCTGTACGACCTCCTCCGGGCCGTACAGCACGAGCGCGTCGTTGTCACCGAGAAACGCGAGTCCGTCCCGCACGCCCAGGAGAATCTCCCGTGGTGCAAAGTCGCCCCCCATCGCGTCCATGCCGATCCGCATGGAGTCATCTCCCAATGGCATCGTGCCACCGCGCATCGTACACCGCCGGGAACCGCCGATCGGCCGCGCGCCGACCCTTCGCGGTCAGGCCGCTCCGAGCGGCCTACCCTTCCGTCGTGCCGATGTCGATCCGGGTATGACTATTCACGTAGCCGCAATTGCCACACGCCACATGCGACCGCTTCGCCCGCCCACATTGCGGACAGGCCAGCAGTTGCGCCGCGGTCAGGGCTTGATGCGCTCGCCGGGTGCGTTTCCGCATCTTGCTCTTCTTGGTTACCGGTAACATGCCGAAAATCCTTTCCGATGCTTTACACCGGGAGCGCAACCGACCCCCAACCGGTACGCTAAGACCCGGCGAGTGGCCCGCGGTCGTATTTTGAATGGGTGAAGCTACGCCGGGTCAGCGGTGCTGTCAAGGCCGCACCCGATTCTGGCGACACCACCTACGCCTTCCACAGGTAACAGGTCTGATTCCCCCGGCCCCTCCCTCACGCTCCCGACAATCGATCGCCCGCAGTTACCGGGCGTGCAGCTCTCGCAGGAGACCTGCGACTACGGCCTCCGTGCCACGATCCAGGTCATAAGCGCGCGCACGAATGCGCTTCCGGAGTTGGATCACGCCACCGAGCAGTTCCCCGGAGACGCCCGCAGCCCACTCCTCGCGCCAGTGACTCCGCAGCCGGCCGGAATGCCACCATTCCGCTGATACCGCACTGGACCACCGCGGCAGCATGTGTCGGACGGCATACGCTACCCGACTGCGACTCCGCCACTTCGACCGAACTCCGTTCTTGTTGGATGGCGACATGACTCGTTACTCCCTTCGGCGTTCAACCATCCTTAGGCCACGACTACACCACGTTTGACGCAAGCCGCCGCCCAAAGGCACAAATTCAACTCCTCAAAGGACTTATCGGCAGTGCAACTTGTGCGCCTTAAACGTATCCGGCAATTGTTGCAGGGTACCCGGGCGCGGACACCCCCGGCGCACCCGCTGTTCAATTACCGTGAGCGGTGCGTTCAGGTAATATTCTCGATGAGTCGAGGGATCTTGTAGACGGTTATTCGTCTTCGCCCCGACCTTCCCGGATCGGCGTTTGTCGCCCCTTCGTCAGTTTGAATTCACCGACCGGTGCCACCTTCCGGTAACCAAGGTAGAGCAACAGGTCGAGCACTTCCGTCAGGGTGGGGAACGGGCGGTCGTTCACTCGCTTGTACTCGTCCACGGCCTTGAGGAAATCAAGCTGCTCGTCCGTCATGTGGCCTTCTTCGGCCGCACGTCGGTAGTCCGTTCGTCTACGCCCTGGCCCACGCCGGCGGTCGAGGTCCGACCTTTGATCGTCGCTCTCGCGGCGGTCCAAACCGCTCCGGCGATCCAAGCCACTGCGCCGATCGTCCGTTACGGAGGGGTCATCGTCTCCCCGCTGCTCGTTGGGATCTGTGACATCCGGCTCTTCAGACAGTGCCTGCGGCAGGTCTAGGGCCGCCGGGATGACGGTCGTTGCATGGCGTTGTCGCGCTGTCATATCTGGTGCTATCGACGGTTCGCCCCACCCCGCTGTAGCCCGATTGTTTGGGTCGTTTCCGGGAATCGTCGACCGGTCGTCGACACGCCCCCGTCATGCCAGCACGGCGTTTAGGCGGCCCAACGACCGTCACGATGGACGGCTGTTACCGCCCCCAGTGGGCAATTCTTCGCCCAGCCCCCCCGTACATGCTTAATACCTATGCTTCTTCTTCATCATCACCGCCAACGGACTCGAGATCGTCATCCTCGTCGTAGTCCTCGTCGTCGTCGAAATCGTCGTCGAGGTCATCATCGAGGTCGTCCTCGTCGTCGCCGAAATCGTCCTCCTCATCGACGACATCATCGTCTTCTTCTTCCTCGTCATCATCCCGACGCCGGGCGTCTGCCCGCAGCGCCGCAGCCCCATCGCAGAAATCATCCTCTTCGGCAGCATCTTGCCAATGGGGTGCGAGGTCTATCTCGCCAACGTCCACCACACCTGCATCCTGTTCAGCCGTGGTCGTTGAAACGCCCACCAGCTCCAACTCATCCCGGTCGTATTCCCGCACCATCGACTCGCTCCTTCTCGCGGAACCAAGCGCACTTCTCAGGAAGTTGCGCGGCTTGATACTTGGCCCCGGCGGATTCGTCAAGATGCAATCTCGGCCATTTTCTTCAGGTCCCTGAACCGCGGCCGCAACCCCCACGGCGACCCGCCGTCGTTGTGTTCGGCCTGTTATAATAGCACTCACCCGGAGAAAGTCTGACACCCGTCAGGAGGTGCACCATGTCCGACCAGTTCAAGAAGCACTTCGACCGCATCCAGGAGCGTAAACGACAGTCCTCCGATGTCGTTGACCCCGACGCCCCACCGCTGCCGGATGAGCCCGTGGAGCAGGCCCAGGCAGGCCGAACAACCGGCCGTAACGATCCTTGCCCCTGTAACTCGGGCAAGAAATTCAAAAAATGTTGCGGGAAGGCATCGTGAGCACACCTGCTCCGAGTGCTCCCTGGTACGCCGACGGGCTGCGCTTCGCGTGTACCCAATGCGGCAACTGCTGCAGTGGCGCGCCGGGCTATGTGTGGGTCAATTCCGAAGAAATCGAGCAAATGGCTACCTTCCTCAGTCTGACACCCACCGAGTTTAACAAGCGGCACGTTCGCCGTGTCGGCCGAGGCCGCAGTCTGCTGGAGCACCGCAACGGCGATTGTGAGTTCCTCGACCGCCACTCTGACGGCAAAACCGCCTGCCGCATCCATTCCGTGCGCCCGGTCCAGTGCCGCACATGGCCATTCTGGTCGTCTAACCTCGGTACCCCACAGGCCTGGCGGGAGGCGTCCCGGGGATGCCCCGGCATGGACACAGGGGCCCACTATCCCCTACCTGTCATCCAGGCCGCCCTCACGGAAAACGGCACCCGTCCCCTGTAAACTGCACTAAGCCGGCTGCCGAACGCGGTCAGTCTTGCAGTGCCCTGGCCAGCGCGCGGTCCAGATAGGCCTGCCAGGCGTGCAGAGTACGCTCGTCGATCCCGTACGTAGAAAACCAAAGCCACGCCTCTCCAGCGCCCCCCATGCGCTCGACTTCAAAACGGAAATAAGCGTCCTGAAGCGCCGCAAACGTGCCCGCGAACGAGGCCGGCAGCCCGCTCACGCAGACCTCACCCACCAAGGTCGCACAGGGTGGCGCACTGCCCGCAGCGACCCACTCCCAGGAGTACGTACTCCCTTCGACAAGCCCATCCAACGCTCCACGCAGCACCCGCCCAGCGGGCCCCAGAACTCGCCCGGCAACTTCAGTTGGAGAAAGCTCTGTGGCATGCCGCGCCCAGACCACCCGCCGGGGCGTACTGCGGTGCCGTTCCAGGTAGTGCCGCAACCCGCGCAGCTCGAATCGCCAGCCCCGGCTGATCGAGTCAATGTACCCGGACCAGTCGGCATCCGCGGTAAATCCTGCCTGCACCACCCGGATGGCAGTGCGGCTACCGCGCGGCTCGAGCGTGAATTCTGCCGTAATCCGGGCCGACGGGCTGGTGGCATCGCCATTCGGCCGTACGTTCTCCGTCCAGCCAAACCGCCGTGGCGGTTCCCAGGCAGTAATCTCTGCTTCACCCTCGCAAAATGCCCCCCATGATAGAAAAATTCGCCCCCCCAGTCCGGGTGTCACGCGCGTGGAGCGGAAACCAGCGTGTAATCTCTTCCTCATCCGTAATCGCCCGCCAGACGTCAGCCACGGGGGCGGCAATCTCCACCACCGTTTCAAATCCGAGGCCGGGGGTCTCTGACAATGTCATGTTGCATTCCTGTGAATTGCCATCGGCCCATACGTTGGCTTACATGCTATGTGACTCATGTACCTGAACAGCAAGTGCCACGGCCATGCAACGGGCCGTCAGGGGCGCGCCGGATCAAGTACAACTGTTCAGCTTTCTGCTGAACGACAAACGTCCGGCAATTAATCCCGTCGAGCCGCTGCGGGCATGCTCGATCCGCAGCGACTAACCCCCCAGCATCTCCCGCACATGCGCCAGCCGCGCTGCGTACATGTATTGCAACTCCGCCAGCAGTTGAGCTGCCGGCTCACCACCGGCATCCAGCACTTCAAGAAACCGCGGTCCCGCGCTCTCATCGAACGGCGGCGCCGAAAGCGCGGCCAACGCCTCGGCCGGCAGCCCCGCCGCGATCACCGCTTCCCAGGTCTGCTGCAACCGAATGTGGTTGTCCCCCGAGCACAGCGCGGGCACCACGGCAGACACGATCCGCGCGTGCCCCGCAGCTTCCTCCGCGTTGAACTCGAGCCCGAAATTCGCCTCCAGCGGATTTCCGGTGATCGTCAACTGCGACGCTGGCCGTGCGTACACCGCTGGTCGGATCGGGAAATGGTACAGGGGCTCACCATAGGGTCTTTCATCACTCGGCGCCATTGCCCAAAGGACCTGCCCCTCCTCGCTCAGCACGAACTCGACGAAGAGTTGCGCAAGCTCCGGATCGCGCGCCCCTGCCAGTACGCTGATCACATCCGGCGTCACGGCGGTCGCCCCGACCGGGTCCACATACTGCACGGTTCCCCCGCTGTCCGCTGCAAGCCGCAAGCCGTCGAAGTTCACCGCGAGAGTGGCAAGCGACACGCCGTTCTGTACCTGCTGGAGCGCGTCCGCGCTACGCATGCTCAGCGCACGGCTGTTCGCGACGATGCGCGTAATCGTGCGCCAGCCGGCGTCCCAGCCCTGTGCCTGGAGGATGATGGCGAGTGACTCGCGGTGGCTGCCACTGCCGCGCGGATCGGCCAGCGCAAGCCATCCGTACATGCGCGGTTCCGCCAGGTCTGACCAGGTTGCCGGCACCGGTAGGCCACGTTGCACCGTGGCACGCGCGTTATACGTGATGCCGAACGTGCTCAAGCCCGTCGCATGCCAGCGACCTTCCGGATCGCGCGTTGACACACCATGCACGCTCAGCGGTAGACCGACGGTCGCCGCACCGAGCTCTACCGGACGTGACCAACCCTCGGCGGCCAGCACCATGTGGTCCGGCACACCTCCGCCAAACATCAGGTCGGCGACTTCATAGCGCTCACCACGGGCCTGCCGCTCGGGACCCTCGCGTACATATGCGACGCACTGCGGCGTACCGCGGTAGATCCACTGAATGCGCACCGGTGTTGTCGCGCGCGCGGTGTACCAATGCCAGAAGCCCTCTGCGAACGAATTCCGAATCGGCTCGCTGTGCGGCGTCAGAATGACAAGCTCGCGCGCCGTCGGCGGTGTTTGCAGCGCTGTTTGCGAAGCGGGACGCTCACAGCCGGCTCCAATCACTAGCCCCGCGACTAATCCTGCCAGCCCCCCGCACAACCACCGGGCTCGAATCATTCTCGGCTGCATGCTGACTGCTCCCAGTTCTCGTCGTACCACCAGCCATGGTGCAACCTGCAAGGTTGGTTCTCCACCTTGCGGCTTACCTGGAGCCAAGCCCTCCGGCCTGCGCACGATACTGCCGCCGCCTTTTACCGCAAGCGTGGCACCGACAAACCTGTCGCCGGGTTATCAGACGGCACCCGCCCATGAGCCCGCCATTCAAGTTTCGTCCAGGTCGCACCGAGCCCTCCGTTTGGCCAGAACGTTGCGTTCCCGGAAAGAATTCGTGGCCTCACGACGCCACACACCCGTGAACAATCCTTCATGTCCTGTTCACCACCCCCTCCTACCCGATCCCGTGCTTGAATCGCCCCCGACCCGGCCGTAGCATCCCGTGCGGGGTTTGTGCCGCCTCTGTCGGGCTCGCTCCGCAGCCACGCGCTGCGGGCACCCGTCAGGTTGTTCGCTCCGCGCCCATGTGATTCGGGGCAGTCGGTCCCGTCCTGAATACGATATCCAGCCGCGCCTATGCCGTGACGGTCACCCCGCACGACAGGCGCCATTAGAAGGAGTTGGAGGATGAACGCAATGACCGGTGGACGGAATGCAACACGTGGACGGCGTTCAGTCGTCGGCATCGCGGGCTTAGCCGTGGCCGCAGCCCTTTCAATCCTGATGATCGGTGGCTGCCCGACCGAGAGTGGGGGCGAGTCACCCGAAATTACTCAATTGATCCAACAGCTCCTGGACGAGCGGATTGCTCAACTCGAGCGCCCCGCCACCAGCGGACAGCCGGGCCCCCAAGGGCTACCGGGTGTCGCCGGCCCGCAGGGTACCGCCGGGCCAAAGGGTGATACGGGAGATCCCGGGCCACAGGGTCCCGCTGGTCCCGCCGGTGCACAGGGTAGTGCTGGGCCTGGCGGAGCACAGGGTGAAGCCGGTCCGGCCGGTCCCACCGGCCCGCAAGGGCCTCCCGGTGTCCAGGGGCCACAGGGCCCACCGGGTGAAGGCGGCGCCGGCGGTCCTGGCAGCGGTTTCGGGCAACTCGCAGCGTACGGTCTCGGCCAGGACGGCAGCGCCACGATCGCTGCCAACACCCATCTCAACGACTTTGCCGCGAACAACAACATCACCGCGTTCGAGTTCGTGGACTTCACGATTAACGCCGGTGTCACCCTCACGGTGCCGAGCGGTACCGTACTGCGACTCACCGGCACCTTCACCAACCACGGTACGGTCATCGTAGAACCCGGTGCACGCGGCGGAAACGAGACCAACCCACCGGAGCTTGGCATCGCCGCCACACTACCGACCCGCGGCGCCCCAGGTGCCGCCGGCACCGATCTGCCCGGACTCGGCGCCGGTGGCGTGTCGTTCCTGACAGAAGACGAGGCCCGCTGGTCCCTGTTCCGGCCTGGTTTCCCAGGTGGCGGTGGTGGTTTGCGGTATCCCGGCAGTCCGACGGCCGATTTCGTCGGCGGCTCGGGCGGTGGCACGCTGCACATTTTCGCCCGCGTGGCGATTGTGAACAACGGAACCATTAGCGCGGATGGCGGTAGCGGGGCCCAAAACCTTGCCGCCCAGATTCAGGGCAGTGGCGGCGGTGGCGGCATCATCGTGCTCGCAGCCCGTGGCAGCATCACCAACAACGACAATGCGGTGATCTCGGCACGCGGCGGGAATGGGCACCAGGTGACCGCAACGATTCCACCCTCGGGTGGCGGCGGCGGCGGCGTCATCCGCATTGTCGCGCCAACGCTCGACATCCGTGGCACGACCAGCGTGACGGGCGGCCTGGGTGGTCCGGCCGGACAGTTCAACCTGTTGCCGGATGCCAGCGTCGCGGGCGGTGTGGGCGGCGGCGCCTCGTACGGCATGGGTGGCAACAGCGGCGAGGTGGAGCTGTACCAGCCGACGGGCGGCGACCCGCCGACAGGCTTCAATGCGATTTTCTCGGTGGGACAACGCGGTGGTGACGGCACGGTACAGCAGAACGCAATCGATCCGACGCCCCTGCTGTAACACCTGCGCCGCAGTAACGCGCCGCGCGGATACCCCATAGCCAGGGCATCCGCGCGGCGACTCATTGCGCTCCATTGGAGTACCCCGCTTCCGCCGGGCGACGGCTTTGCTATGATGCCTGCGCGGCAACGTCACCCGCCGCCTGGAAGGAACAACCCGTACCATGAACCGCATTCGTCTGCTGGCCCAGCGTGCAACCCCCGCCCTGATGTCCGACCTTGAAGCGCGTGGTTTGCTGCGCCGTTTGATTCCATCCGCAGCCGCCCGGACAGTCCCGCAGGGCCAGCAAGTCGTCGAGCGCGTGGAACTCGCGGAGCAAGGCACCGGTCCCTGGCAGATGCTGGTCGTCGCCTGCAATCGCACCCGGCTCGACCACCTCGCCGCCCACGGCGACATCGAAAGCTGGCTGTTTTTCGCCGACCCTGCGAGTAAACCTCTGTTGTACATCGTGGCGACCTGCGGACTGGACGATTTTCGCCGCAAGCTGGCCGAGCGCAGTCTGACGGCCGCGGACATCATCGTTCTCGAACTGCGTCCCAATGACCCCGACACCAGCTACTTCACCGTGCCGGGCGGGGTGCTCCATGATGAGTTGACCTACGATGGACCCGGACGCGCTCCCGTGTTCTATGTCCCCGAACCCAGCGTAATGGGGCACACCGAAATCCCGCTCGAAGGGTACGAGTTCGAAATCGTACCGGCCTGACAGCACTCGACACCGCCGGCCATCGACGGCAGCACAACCGGTAACCGAGACACCACCCAATCTCCTGCGCGGATCTCGTTCCCGGCGCTACCAGCTCCCGATCCGGAAGTTGAAAATACTCTGGGAACCTGTCGCCCTTGATGCGCGTCTAAGAAGGCATCTTCAGGACCACCCTCAAGGGAGATCGCGATGTCTATGATCCGCTGCGCCGTCGCACTGCTCTGCGCGTGCACTCTGTCCCCCCCCTCCACTGCACAGTTGCCCGAACCTCCTCCAACACCGCAAGTGCCCACCACCGGCGGCCTGCTGCTCCTTGACGACTCGGGCGCTCCCGTGGGTGCTTGTCCGCTCAAACACACGGACGTACGAGCCGAAATCATCGGCTTTGTCGCCCGCACGACCGTCCGACAGATCTTCGAGAATGACACCGGTCGCAAGATCGAGGCGGTATATACATTCCCCCTACCGCAGAACGCCGCAGTCGACGCCATGGTTCTCGAAGTCGGCCCGCGCCGCATCGTCGGGGAAATCCGGGAGCGTGCCGAGGCCCGGGCGATTTACGAAGCGGCCGTCAAGGCCGGTCACGTCGCGGCCCTGCTCGACCAGGAGCGGCCGAACATCTTCACCCAGGCCGTCGCCAACATCGAACCGGGCGCCACGATCACCATCGAGATTCGCTTCGCCGAGATGCTGAAGTTCGACGAGGGCTTCTTCGAGTGGGTCTTCCCGATGGTCGTCGGACCGCGCTATATTCCCGGCGGGGGCAGTGCGCCGGCACCCGGGGAGCGCGGCACCGACACCCCGCAAGTCCCCGATGGGTCGAAGATCACACCACCCGTGACACCCAAGGGTACCCGGGCCGGTCACGATATCGCCGTGCAGGTGACGATCGATGCCGGGCAGCCGATCTACGACTTGAGCAGTACGCAGCACGAGATCGACGTGGTCGACGCCACGCACAGCGCCGGTGCCGCGGACGAAGCGCCGCACCGTGTGACAATCCGCCTCCGGAACGAAGCGGAGATTCCGAACCGGGATTTCATTCTGCGGTACCGCCTCGCAACCGACAAGATCGGCGACGCCTTCCTCGTGCATGAGGACGAACATGGCCGCTTCTTCACGTTGGTGCTCCAGCCGCCACAGCGTGTCGCACCGGCACAGCGGGTGCCACGCGAGCTCATCTTCGTACTCGACACCTCCGGGTCCATGCACGGCTACCCGATCGAGAAGTCGAAAGAACTGATGCGCCGCATGCTGGCGACGATGGGGCCGCGCGATACTTTCAACATCATCACCTTCGCGGGTCACACCGCGATCCTCTGGGACCAGCCGCGCCCGGCCACGCGCGAGAACGTCGCCGCCGCCACGACCTTCGTCAACACACTGCGCGGCGGTGGCGGTACCGAGATGATGAAGGCCATTGAGGCGGCCCTCGTACAGACCACACGCCAGTCGGCCGCACCGCTTACTTCCACGGCGCTGGCCGCACTGCCTGCCGACGACCGTGTAGTCACCGTGCTCGTGAACATCGACGACATCATGAACTGGCCGCCGCCCAACTTCCGTTCGACGTGGGCGGGACTCGCGGTGCGCCTCCCAGGCGACGAACTGCGCATCTTCGAGATCACGGGCGTACCCGCCGGTGCCGACGGCCAGGGCCGAAAGCACTTCCTCGCGAGCGGAACCTGGTCCGCGGCCCCGCAGCGCAACCGCTTCGATGTGCAGCGGTTCGAGTGGGTGGACGACGGGTACGGCACCACCCCCATCCGCATCGCCAGCTTCCTGACCGACGGCTACGTCGGCAACGACATGGAAATCATCGCCGCCATCCGGCGCAATGCCGCCACGACGCGGGTCTTCAGCTTCGGTGTCGGCAGCAGCGTCAACCGCTTCCTGCTCGATGGCATGGCGGCAGCCGGACGCGGCGAGGTCGAATATGTGACTCTCGAAGCTGGCGCCGATGAGGCCGTACAGCGGTTTCACGACCGGGTCCTGGCCCCGGTGCTCACCAACATCCGTATTGATTGGGGCACTCTGCCGGTCGAGGAGGTTTATCCGGCCGAAATCCCCGACCTCTTCGCCGAGCGCCCCGTACTGGTCCACGGCCGGCTGACGGGGCCCGCACAGGGCGCGATCGTGCTTGCCGGGCAGCGGGCGGACGGCCCGTATGCCGAGCCGATCACGGTGGCCTGGCCAGTGGCACCGCCGGATCGCAGCGTGTTGCCGGCGCTCTGGGCACGCGCCAAGGTCGAGCACCTCATGATGATGGATTACCTCGCTGCGCAGGTGCAGAACATGCCTGATGCCCGGCGGGCGCAGATCGTTGAACTGGGGGTACGCTACGGAATTCTCACCCAGTTCACCAGTTTCGTCGCCGTCGAGACCCTGACCGTGACGACGGATGGTGAGCCGGTGCGGATCGATGTGCCGGTGGAGATGCCACAGGGCGTGAGCTACGAGGGTGTATTCGGAACCGAACGGTTCGCCCGCGCTCTGCCGCATCTTGCAATGCCTGCCGCTCCCACAGCGGGGCGACCGGCCACGGCAGGTGGCGGCGGTGGCATGATGCCCAGCGGCCAGCCGGTCGCTGCGCGAGAACCGGCGCGGGCCCGCGGTGGGACGAGCGCCGCCAACGGCGAGGATGCTGTGTCCGCGCCCGGTGACAACGAGGCAACACCGCGGTCCAAGGACAAGGATGAGATGGCCGCGCTGCGCGCTGCCCGAGTGCAGGGGCGTCTCGCGCTCGCGCTGCATGGACTGGCGGCGAAGGTGGCGGCGGCGAACCCTGACGGCGACTACACCGCCGACAGAATCGTCGTCCAGAAGTGGCGCCTGGGCGTCATCGTGACCTTCCGCACACTGAATGCTGAGGTTCGCGCTGCGCTTGCCGATCTGGGCTTTGAAATCCAGTACGAAGCCACTGCTGCCACACTGCTGGTCGGCCAGGTCGACGTGCGCAAACTCGATGACCTCGCGGCACTGGACGCCGTTCTCGCAGTGCGGCCGCTGAGTGCCGAAGTGAAGCCAGAGGCACCGGCGGTGCAGCCGTAGCTGGCGCGCATGACCTGCGTCGGGACAGGCCCGGGGAAACAGGATGCCCGCGCCCACGCGCGGGCATTCCATTATTCCCGGGGCCATGTCGGTCGACACCGCAATGCGGGGCCGGTTCATACGCTGCCCGTGAGCTTCAAGAAGCCAACGAGCACCACACGACACGTCCCCCCAAACACCGCGGGCGGCGGTTGGTGTGCTCACCAACCGCCGCCCGCATTCTCAAGGGCACCACGCGAAGCGCGCTCCAGCACGCCGTAGTGATTACGGCAGATTTGCCAGGCGCTGCGCCTCGATCAGAATATCGCGCACGTAGGCCGGGTTGTGCATGCCCAGACTACCGTCACTCTCGACGTAGGAGATCAGGTAGCGGGCCTTGCGGATGTTCTCCGGCAGCGCTGCCTGGCCGGCCGCATTCGGACCACCCGAGGCCGTGTACTGCCAGGTCGCAGGGTCACCCAGGGCGGCCTTCACGTTCGCGAGTCGCGCTGCAATTTCGGCCTGGAGTGTAGCCCACACTTGCTCCGACTGGCCGCGCGACGGGTGGCAACCCGAAGTCGCACAACTGTCGAAGTCAACGGCGAAGCTGTGACCGGAAATGGCCGGAGCGATGTCGCTCTGGAAGTCCTTCCGGTACATGTGGCAGGTCGAGCACTGCTCGGAAGCGAAAGAGTGCACGGAGACGCGGCTCGGCACGAGCAACTGCGGATTGTCGTTCTCGTCCACCGGTACGGGCATCTCGCCGAGGTAGACGTTCATCTGCACGCTGTGGTGCGGCCCACGGGCGCTCGCGAGCCAGGTGGTTCCGCGATCGTGGTGGCACTGGCCGCAGAGGTTGAAACGCGTCACCTTCTGGACGCCATCCACCGTGTTGACCGGCGTGGGGGTCGCGAGTTGCGGGTAGCGGAGCTGGTAGTCGCGTCCGTCCTCCGGCGCGGCCGCATTGCCCGTCTTGGCATGCGGATTGTGGCAGACTGCGCAGGTGATTGTGTTGAGACTCTCGGGCGCAACACCGAGATAAGCGTCGTCGGGCACCGTGTTGTTCTTCAGCACGATGCGGTAAAACGCGTCGCCCGAATGGCACACGCCGCAGGTGTTCAGGCGGCCGGCCTGTCCGGCGATGATGCCGTCGCGCACACCTTCATACATGCTGCCGTGGCCCGAACCAGCCCAGTCCTCGAAGGTCGGGTGGTGCGTGCCGGTATGGCACCGGCCACAAACGTCCGCGCTGATGTCGGCGGGCGGGCGCAGGGTGCGGTCCACGACGTTCTCCGCGTGGGCGCGGGCACCGCCATGGCAGGACTCGCAGCCAACACCAGCGAGATCCGCAGTCGTCGCCAAGTCGACGAAGCCACCCGGCTCACCAAACCCGACCACGTGGCAGCCGATGCAAACGCTGTTGTTCTGTTGGCCGATGTTCACGAGTGTCTGGTAGGCGCGGGCGTGCAGGGTGTCATTCCAATCGCGATGCGTGGAGACGTGGCAAAGTCCACAGCGGCTCGATCCGACGAACTTGCCTCCGATCCCGGAATTGCCCGTCGTGGGAGGCGGGGCGTTGTCATTCGCATTGTCGTTCGCATTGCCGTTGCTCGGGGGAGGTTGTACTTGTGGACAACCACCGGCCGCGAGCAGGAGCACCACCCCGAACGCGGCGAGGGATGCTATGAGGGTTCTTTTCATCGACATGTCCGCTTCTCCTTCTGTGACGCCACTTCGACTTCGCGTGATGGACCTTATCGGCCTATCGCGTGTCCCCAATGGCCTGCGAGGTGCGTCTTCGAACGCGCCACGACGGGTCGAGGGCACTCGAACCAATCGCCAACATGCCTATCAGTTTCGACCAGGTTTCGATCCTGCACAATCGTCGGAAGGGAGAGTTCTTCCCCCCCGGGGGGGGAGATGATGCGCAACCTATTTCAGACAAGATGGTTACGTATTGCGAAACTCACCGCTTCCGCACGAGAATTCAGATTCAGCTTCCGATAAAGACTTTTGAGATGTGACCGCACGGTGGATGACGAAATGCTCGTCTCACCGGCAATTTCATCGTTTCCGAGCCCACGTCCAACCATCCGCAGAATGCGCAACTCCTGCTGTGTCAGGTTCTTAACGGGCTCAGGCGGCATGTGCCCCCCGGTCAGATCCAGCAACCGCTGTGTCACCGCCTGCGATAGAGTGATGTGTACCTGTCGTTCCGCCGTGATGTCACTCAGGATCAGGGCCCGGCTGATCTCCGCCCCGTTGTTGTCCCGTCCGCATACCAGGGAAACCTTCAACTCAAGCTCTTGCGGGTAGCGAACAGACAGGGCCGCACTGTGTTCGCCACCCACCTCCGCAGCATCCTGGCAGAATGCCGAGAGCACCGGATCCATCCGCATTTGTTCCATGGGGCGTCCGAGACACTCCCTCGCCTCGATCGCAAGCATGGTTTCGGCCGCGGCATTGATCCAGAGCACACGGCCACTGGCCGAAGTGAGAATCAGTCCGACGGGTAAGCGGGCTACGGCTTGGGCGAGCAGGCAGTCGACCGGACAGACACCATCGCCGTTGCGATGTCGCAGCGGATGCATTGAGAACTCCGGTGGCTTCATTCCGAGTACGCCGTGAAGTGCGTGGTCAGGCTAGCCAGCGCCGCTCGTCGGGCGCCGGCATCGTCACTACCGCAGTATCGTTGCCCGAAAATATAACCGGTCGCGACGGCCGCGAGCCAGCGCGAAGTTTTTCCCCGCGAAAGCGCTTCGCATCCGGCCCGGAGCAGTTACCATTTTCACACCAGTTTATCGATTGGTGGTCGTATCCCCTCGCGGAGGCCGTGCGCTGATGTCCCGTAGACGAAACACGGTTGCGGCCGACCGGCTGCAGCACAGCACCTTGCATCGGCGATGTGGCACCCGTTGCGCGCTGCTGCTGGCCGGTATGTTGTGGTTGGGCCTCGCGCCGCAGGCGCTCGGTGATGACCCGGACAACTGCCTGTTGTGCCACCAATACCGCGGGCTCTCGCGCTTCGACCCGCAGACCGAGCGCATCCAGGTGTACTACACGAGCGCGGCCTACCATCGCTTCGGGCTCGGCGCGCACGCCCGTGTCGCGTGTACCGACTGCCACGAACGCAGCGAAGTAGCCGTAATCCCGCACAAACCCATCAGTCGGGTGGACTGCACGCGGCAGTGCCATCTGCAAGACAGCGCCGGTACCGCCCGGCGTTTCAGTCACGAGGGCGTCGCACGGGCGCTCGATCTCAGTGTTCACGCGCGCGAGAAGCTGGACCAGCTCGAATTCACGGGCGGCCCCCTGCTGCAGGCGGGCCAGTCACAGTGCCTGTACTGTCACGATGAGCCGTTGTTTCGCTCGCTGGACGATCTGTCGCCGCACCTGCGCCTGATGCCGCGCCACGGCTTCGATCGCTGCGATACCTGCCATGCTGAGCAGGTTCCCGTCGACGTCGGTTACTACCTGAGGCATGTCGGGGCGCGCCTGCAGGCCGCGCGACCTCCCCTGGACCAGGCCCAGGTGTGCGCGGTGTGCCACGCGGACCCACTCGTGCTTCAGCAGCACAACATGCCCAACGCCGTGGCGAGCTTTGTGCGCAGCTTTCACGGCAAGGCCGCCCTGCTCGGGGACAACTCGACCGCCGACTGCGTGTCGTGCCACGTCGGCCCCGGGGAGAATACTCACCTGATCCTGGCCCAATCGCACCCGCGTTCGGCGGTCCACCCCGACTCGATCGCCAACTCCTGTCGCAGCACACGCTGCCATCCCGGCGCCGATGTCGGCATCGCGGCGGCCGCTGTCCACCTCGATCTGCCCAGCGCGCAGGGCACGCTGGAATTCTGGGTCGCCGTGGCCTTCATCGTGCTGACGGCCGTGTCGTTCGGCCCGTCGCTCGTGCTTTGTCTGCTCGAGCTCTTCCAGATTGTCATCGGCCGCCAGCACCATGCCGGCCATGCAGCCCAGGCCCTGACTGAGCGCGTGCTCTCCCACCCGCAGGGACGGGCACGACTCGCGCGCTTCACGGTCAACCAGCGCCTGCAGCACTGGCTGCTGGTCGTGCTTTTCGTACTGCTGGCGCTGACCGGGTTCCCAATGAAATTCGCGGATCACGGTTGGGCGCGGGTGACGATCGAAGCATTCGGCGGTCTCGGCGCCGCCCGGCAGATTCACCACTGGTCCGGGATCGCGCTGATCATCGGGTTCTTCGCCCACTTCGTGTACGCCCTGACCACGATGTTCCGCAGCGCGCTCCTCCGGCTGCCGGACGGACGGCAGCGCGGGCTGCTGCGCGCGATCTGGGAAATGCCGATGCTGGTGCAGCCGGGGGACCTGCTCAAAGCGCACTACTACCTGCTGTACCTGCTCGGGCTGCGGAAGGATCCGCCCAGCTTCGGCCGCTTCACGATCAAGGAGAAATTCGAGTACATCGGCGTGGCCTGGGGCACGACGCTGCTCGGCATCACCGGCCTGATGCTGTGGGCCGAGCAGGTCACGTCGCACTACTTCGGGGGCCGAATCCTCAACATCGCCCTGATCGCACACACTTACGAAGCGTTCCTCGCCATTATCCACGTCGGCATCCTGCACATTGTCAACGTCATGTTCAGCCCGCACGTCTTCCCCCTTTCGCTCGCCACCATCACCGGTCAAACCCCGGTAGCGGAACTGGCTGAGCAGCATGCCGACTTCGTTCGCGACGCCGCTCGCGAACTGCACGTGCCGGAGGGCCCGCACCATGACTAAGGCCGCTACGCGCCACCGTTCCGGCGGACTCACACGCATCGTGCTCGAGCTCCTCAAGCGCAGTTATGCGGTCGCCGTCATCCTCCTGGTGGCGTACCTCAGCTACGGCGCGTTGCGCTACCTCGTCGTGACACTCATCTATCCCGCCGAAGCCCCCGCCCAGATTACCGGCATTCCGACGCGCCTGACCGAAGATGTGTTACGCACGCGCCGTACCGACTGGCTCGGCGTGCAGGTTGCTGAATCGGCCCGCACACCGATCGCGCACTACCACCAGATCGACGGCTGGGTTCAGCCCGACCCGCTCAACAACTGCACGCAGAGCGGCTGCCACAACCCGCTGCCGCACGGCCGCAGCAAGGAAGTACGCGCCTTCCTCAACATGCACGCGACCAGTATTCACTGCGGCGTCTGCCATTTGCAAAGCCCGACGACACCCCTGCCTCTCACCTGGTACGATTTGCAGACCGGGCGGCGCACCGGCACTCCCGCCCTGCTGGTCCTCTACGAGTGGCTGACCTCCTCGGCGGCCCAGGACGCCGACCGGGCGCCCACCGCCGCCGACCAGCGCTGGCTGGTCGATCACCTGCGGCAAGCGGCGCGCGAGGCCGACGGTGAACCCATGTTGCTCGCCTTGGCTGACCAGGTGGCCGCCCCCCGACACACAAGCAAACTCTACCAGGACGCCGTCGCGGCCGTACGCGACGAAGTACCACGCCACTTCCGCGGCGAATACGGCGCCAAGCTCGCCCTGCTCGATGCACGCGCCAATGCCCCGCTCCTTGCCCACCCCGATACTGCGGGCCCGGTGCGGGAGTTCCTCAGCCGCGGCGCGCAGCTGTCCGCAGACGAGCGGGCTACACTCCTGGCTCGGATTCACCCCCTGCGCCGGCCGGCCACGCTCAACTGCACCCACTGTCACACCACCGCCACGTCGCTCATCGATCTTGCCCACGTCGGCTATCCCCCGGCACGCATCGAAGCGCTGCACGCGGGCTGGATCTTCCGCGCGATCGAAGACATCATGGCCGGACGCCCCCTGTTTCTACCAGGTTTTGTGACGCCTGCGCCGTCCGACACCCCTGCTCCAGACACCCCCCCCGGGAATTCGCAGAACTGATGGACGCAACGCCCCGCATTCCGATTCCGCGTACCCGGCTCCTCCGCCGTGCCCGCTGGATTCTCACCTCCGTCGGCCTCGCAGCCATACTCCTTGTGATCGGCGCCGGGCAGAATTCACCCTCCGACCCCGCGACCACCGCGCGCGCGCAGGACGCCACGGCCCGCTTCCGTGTGCAGTCCGTACGCAGCTACACCGGCCCCGCCGATACCCCGCTGTTCATGCCGACAGGCGTACGCGTTGCGGCTGACGGTACGGTGTACGTTGTGGACGGTGTGTATGACCGGATCGTGGTGCATCACCCGAGCGGTGCAGTCAGGGAGATCATTTCCAGCGTCGAAGACCACGCCTTGGCCGCACCGCTCGACGTGTGGCTCGACAGCCGCGGACAACTCTGGATCGCCGATACGGGCAACGAATGCATTGTTGTACGCGCTGAAAACGGCACGCTGGCGGCAAGATTCACGCCCCCGGCGGAGCTGCGCCCGACGCGCGGCTTCGACCTCGCGGGACTGGCCCTTTCCCCCGATGAACGCACGTTGTGGGTGGCGGACAACAACCATCACCGCCTCCTCCGCTGTGACCTCACTACCGGGGCCTGGGAGACCTTCGGGCAGCGCGGCGGCTCGCGCGGCGAGTACCAGTACCCCTTCGGACTCGCAACACTGCCAGGCGGCGCGCTGCTCGTCGTGGATGTCATCAATGGCCGTTTGCAGCAGATCTTTCCCGACGGTACCGCCGAGGCCGTCATCGGCGCTTACGGTGTCGATCTCGGCCAGTTCTACCGACCGAAAGCCGTTGCAGTCGATGCCGCCGGACGCATCTGGGTGGCGGACGGCACCCTGGGCGTGATCCAGATCTTCGCAACCGATGGAGGGCTGCTCGGTGCGCTGGCCGACGAGACCGGCACCGTCCTGCAACTCGACCACCCGCTGGGTATTGCGTTCGGCGCCGACGACGAGGTCTACGTAGTCGAACTCGGCGCCCATCGCGTGAGACAGTTCCTATTGACCGAGGATCCGCGCGCCTTTCCGCCCCGCATGACGGCGGGCGCGCGCGGTCCGACCGCGGGACAACAGGCACGGGCCTGTACCGTGTGCCACATGGAGTGGATGGCACCGCTGGTCGACGGTACCCGTACTTTGCTGGCAGCCGTACCCGATAACCCGCCGGACCATCCGGCCGTCAGCCGTGCGGAGATGTGCCTCGGCTGTCACGACGGCGGTGTGGGCGACTCCCGCCGGCGCGTGTGGATGGAACATGGCCACCGGATCGGCCAACCGGTGCCTGCGGACGTGCGGGTGCCGCCCGACCTGCCCCTGACGGGCGGACAGATGGCGTGCCGCACGTGTCATTCGGCCCATACTCAACCCGACACGCGCAACACGCTGGAAACCATTGTCTTCCTGCGGGGTGACGGGGTAGCGAGTGATCTGTGCCTGAAGTGCCATGGGGACCTGGCCGGTGGCGCTCACGCCGGCATGCACCCCCTGGGTCCAATGAAGATCGCAGTGCCGGAGCAGTTGCACGCCCCGGAGACCCGGAAGCTGCTCCACACCTCCGGCGTGACCTGCTTGACGTGCCACACGGGACATGGCGCGCAGTACGAACAACTGATGGTCGTCGATCCGAACACCAACGACATGTGCCTGTCCTGCCACGAGCAGTTGTCGCCCGTGTTGTTCGAGGCGGATCACCGCAGTCGCCACGGCCACCTGCCGATGTTGTCTGCTGAGCAGCGCGACGTGGCAACCAGTCTGGGAACACGCACGGCCGAGAGTGGCGCATTGCTTTGCACAACGTGCCACCAGGCGCACCACGCTACGGTTCCGCAGAATCTCCTCGCCTTCAACCTGGCGGAGCGGGATGTGTGCAGCGCGTGCCACACAGTCCAGGCCACCGTCGTGGCCACACCGCACGACCTCCGCCAGACAGCCCCCGACGCCACAAACATCCATGGTGTGACGGTAACGCAGGGTGGCGTCTGCAGCGCGTGCCATACCGCTCATCAGCCCGGGCTGCCGGCCCAGCCCACGGCGCTCAATCCGGCTGGTCAATGCCTGAATTGTCACCAGACCGGGCAACTGGCCGCAAAACGCGTCCTGCCGGCCCACAACCACCCCGGGGCCGATTGCACGGGTTGCCACAACCCGCACGAGCCGCGCTTTGGACATTTCCTCAGCGCGCCGGCCGAGGACAACTGCCGACGCTGCCATGCGAACCAGTCCCACTTCGCGGGCGGCGGGCACGATCTCCGGAAGAACCCCGAAGTCTGGCCGGAGGTGTCGCGCGACACGGGGGATGCCTGCCTTGCCTGCCACCGCGCGCACGGTTCCGACGAGACCCGGCTGTTCCGGGCGGGGCTCGCAGCGGACCAGACCGGGCGCGATGCGGCCTGCGTCGCCTGTCACGCGGAATCGGCTCCAGGAGCACGCACCGCTTCCGCACTCATTCACCCGCAAGCACCACACAGCGCACTCGTGCTGAACCCCACCACCCGGCCAGTGCACCTTCCGCTGACCACGGGCCCGCACGGGGAGCAACAGCTCGGTTGCAGCACGTGTCACGATCCGCACCAGTCTCCGGACATCCACCGGCACCTGCTGCGGGCGGAGCGGGGCGCACCACCGGAGACACTCTGCCTCTCGTGCCATACCGAACGCACCAACATTCACATGATCGGACACGCGATCCCCTTCATCCGCGCAGCGGGCTTCGAGGCCGACCACTGCCTGCCGTGTCATACGACCCATGGCGACCCGGGCAAGGTGGTGTCGCAGAAGCTCTGGCCGCGCGCGTTGTGGGAATTCGAGGGGTCCGCAGAGATCCCGGTAGCCGATCGTTTCTGCATCGCCTGCCACCGCACCGCCGGCGCGGCCCCGGTGCCTGCCGTCGCATCGCACCCGGATGTGGTGATTTTCAATCCCTATAGCCCCACTGCGGCCAACTACCTGCCGCTGTTCGATGACACGGGTGAGGTGGCATCCAGCGGCCACATCGCATGCCGCACGTGCCACCTCACGCACGGTCGTTCCGAGCAGGCCCCGCTCCCGGAAGACGCCACCGCACTGGGTGCACGTGAATTGCGGGCGCGGGCCTGGCATTTGCGCTCCTTCGGCCAGGAGAACGTCTGCACCACCTGCCACGGTTTTGACGGGTTGCGCCGGTTCATGTACTTCCACCAGGTGGAACGCCGCAGCGGACCGGTGCAGATTTCACGCGGCTTGGCAGAGCCCACCCTGACACAGTAACATACCGGCTCGTATCCACTGGTTGCACCAACGGGCTGAACATCATGCCTCCGTCTCCCGGAAGCGCCGCTGCGGTGCTTGCGGTTGGCGGTATCGGAGGTCCTGGAACATGCGCGGTTTGCTGCAGACGATCGCGGGGGTCCTGTGCTGTGTCGGGTTATTGACGGGGTGCGAGCGCAGCACGCCCGAATCCCCCGCACCGCCGGCACAGTCCACGACTCCGACCGACGAGGAGCGGGCCAGCGTACGCGACCTGGTATCAGGGCGCTCCCAGCCGGCCGCGAGCGAAATGACCGGCCTGCCACCGGGTCACCCACCGATCGACAACATCGACCTGACTGCGCAGGCCCCGCCGTCAACAGCCGGTCGGCTCACGTACACGATTCCCGAGAGTTGGACAGAGACGCCGGTGTCGTCTTCCGTGCGCGAGGCCCAGTACGCACTGCCGAAGTCGGAAGGCGACGCGGTGGATGGCGAGTTGATCGTCTTTTACTTCGGCACGGGCGGCGCCGGCGGGGTCGATGCGAACATCGAACGCTGGGTCGGCCAGTTCCGTACGGCGGAGGGCGGGCCGATTCCGGAGGGCGGCTACAGTCGACGCGCATTCGAAGTGAACGAGCTGACGGTCGCGTTTGTCGAAGTGGAGGGCACCTACAACGACGGCATGGCCGTCGGTCGCGATTCCGCCGATCAGGAGAACTTCCGACTGCTCGGCGCCATCGTCGCCACACCGGTCGGGCCGTGGTACTTCAAGGGCGTCGGACCGAGCCGCACCATGCAGGAACAACGAGAGAATTTCCTCGCCTTCGTGCAGACCATGAAGTTCGAAACGCCGTAGTGTGGGCGGTACGTGGGGCGTGGGCCGACCGGTTCACGCCCCCGCGCCGGTCCTGGCAGGGGGCCGGAGCGGCGCCGGACGGTCGGGGTCGAAGGGAATCCAGACGGTGAAGGTGCTGCCTGCCCCCGGGCGCGACTGAACGTCGATCTTGCCGTGGTGGGCGGTCACGATGTGGTTCACGATGGCGAGCCCCAGGCCCGCCCCGCGCGTTTGCACGGTGCGGGCGTCCTCAGCGCGGAAGAAGCTCTCTCCCAGGCGCTTCAGCTCGTTGCGCCCCATGCCGATGCCGTGGTCTTCGACACTGAAGATCACGATGAAGCCCTCGCGCCAGACGCGCAGCCGTACGAACTTGTTTTCCCGCGAGTAGCGATAGGCATTCTGGAGCAGGTTGACCAGTACCTGCTGCAACGCCTGCGCATCGGCCCGGATGGCTGGCAACTGCGGGGCCAGGTCGAGTTCGGTCTGAAAACCCGCTTCGGCAAACTGCGGCTCGAACAACGTCCAGGCCTGCCGCGCAATCACTGCCGGTTCGCACTCACCGAAGGAGTATGTTTTCCGACCGGATTCGATGCGCCCGAGATCGAGGATGTTGTCCACCAGCACACTGAGTCGCTCGGCCTCGCGGATAATCGTCTCGTGGTAAGATTGCACCCGGTCAGGATTCCGCACGCGCTGCTCGGCGAGCGTTTCGGCCAGCAGTCGAATCAGGGCGAGCGGCGTCTTCAACTCATGACTGACATCCGCCACGAAACGACCCTGCACACGCGCCAGCTCGCGCTGGCGGGTAACCACCCGCATCAGCATGACGATCACCAATGCCCACGCTCCGGTCGTGCCGATCGCAGTCGCCGCGACGATCGCAATCTGGCGGTGGGCGTGGGCGCGCAACCCCGCGGCAGCGGTCAAACTGGGCTCGAGCACGGCCCCCCCGAATTCCGGACCGAGCTGCGCGAGGACCAGTCCGGCGGCGGCGCTCGGCATGAGCCGCCATGCGTAGGCGTCCGCCGTGGGTGCGGGCCAATAGCGCTCCAACAAGGACTGCTGGGGAGCAAGCAACTGGAGCACCACGCCTGGGGCGATTTCGCGCGTGGCTACCACGACACGTTCATCCGCAGCAGTCACGGCCGTAGAAAAACGCACCCCGGCCCCCTCCCGCAGGTCGATACGCTCCAGCACAGCGGCCCGTTGTGACCGCCGCTCAGCGCGCTGGCGCAGCTCGTCGCGCAAGGCGGCCAGGGGATCTTCGGGTTCGATGCCGAGCTGCCGCCACTGCTCCGCAAGACGCGCGGTTTCCGCCGGGCTGAGCCGCCCGGGATGGTCGTTCCGCAAGCCACGCAGCAGGCCGGCGTAGACTTCGCGCGCCCGGTCATAGTCGGCTGCCGCAAGCAAGGTGTCCACACGGGCCAGCTCCGCGCGAAAGGCATAGCGCGCCAGCCGCGGAGTGGAGCGCAGCAGGTGCGCCGCGTCGCCGAACAGTCGCGCGGCCGCCAGCGGTTGCCCAAGCTGCTGCTCGACGGTCGCCATCGCCAGCAGCGCCCCCGCGCGCGTCAGCGGATCGGGATTGGTCGCCAGCGTCTGAAAATCGCGCAGCAGTGCCAGCAGGTCACGGCCGCTCAGACTCTCCGCGGCGGCCATCGTGGTTGGTGTTGCGCCCGGGGGCAGCGGGTTCGGGGCCTGGGGGAAGGGCTCCGAAAGCGGCGGGCGCGGAAACACGACGACCATCCCCGTAGCGCCTACGGTTGCTGCGAGCGGCCACTCGTGCCGGCTCGCGATCCAGGCGTCCAATTCATCCGCACCGCCGAACTCCCATGCCCGTGCGGCGGCGTCGCAGGCACGCTCGACGTCCGCACGGAGCGCTGCGCTGCGCTCCGTGGCGACTGTGAAGGCCGCCGCCTCGAGATCGGAGCGTTCACGCGCCTGCAGGGCCCGCGCCTGGCCGGCCACTGACCAAACGGTCAAACCACTCAGCGCGAGACTGAACAGAATCATCAGCACGACGAGCCAGCGTTCGGCGGCCTGCCGGATCACTTCAATCCTCCGTCACGCTCTGATCAGACTGCCCAGGCACCAGCCACGCCGGCCACGCTTGGCCGGTCCACAGCTCCCACACTTCCTCGGGCTGTACCTGCCGCAGTTGCTGGGCCAGCCGGCGGCGGGCCTCCTTCCGCATTTCATCGAGCAGCGGCCGCAGATCGATCGGTGTACCCGGCTCCTGGATGACGGGTACCCACCGACCGGCCAGCTCCACTGTCAGCAGCGTGGTTTGACCGGGACCATGGGTGCCAAAGATGTGCAGTAGCTCGTCGCGCACATCCAGCCGTACGCCCAACTCATGGTAGGCGAAACGCTGTGGCAGAAAGGTCGGCAGCGCCAGTCCGAACACGGCCCGCAAGGCCTCAGAGACAAAGCTGCGATCAACGTAATTGCCACCATCTTCCGCCGGCAGCACGCGAACCTCGGCTTCAAGGGCTGCGAGCGAGTTGTTGTGGATCGTCAAATCCGTCAACACCACGCGGGCCGTCCCTGCCAGCGCCCCCCAACCCAGCGGCGCCGACAACTCCTCGAGTGCGACCCGCTCGCAGCGTCCGGACGCGGTCAGCCGTACCAGGCCTTCCGGCGTCAACTCGACATCATCCAGTCGCAGCACCATCTCGCCGCCCGCGCCGCCGAATCCCCACGGCGCGAGCACATCGCCCAGCAGCACACCTTGCAATGCACCGTGGAAACGCAACCGCTGCGGCCAGCCGTCCACCACCAGCAGTTCGTCCAGGAACAACTCGGGCACTGTGCCGCGCCACGGCGTCGCCAGGAACGGCGCCGTGACTTCGGCCAGCGACACGTCGCGTACGACGCCGCTGGCGACGAGCGTGCTGCCCTGCGGTCCTTCGCGATACACCACGCGCCCCTCGAATGTACCACTCTGCAGTCCCAGCCGCGCCAGTTCTTCCAGGCCCAGAATGGTGAGCGGCAGGTTGGGCACCGTCAGCTCAAACTCGTCAAGCTGCACGCGGCCATCGGCTCCGGGTGAGAACTCGCCGCGCAGAACCACGGGTTGTCCGGATGGGTAACCGTTCAGATCGTGACACGTCACCATTGCACGGCCGCGCTGCACCTCGTCAAACGTAACGACACCGAAGGCGTCGTTGAACGTGAACCGGAACTGGTCCCGCACAAGCACCAGGTCCATCTCGCGGAACGCGACGCGCTGCGGTCCTGCGGGGTCAAAGCCGGGTTTCAGCCCGGACTCGAGTACCGTGCGGTAGTCCTGCTGCAACCAGGTGCGCGTCGAGACTTCGCAATGCCCGCCGACCAGGTCGAGGATATAAAGTCCGGGATTCGCAGCCGAAGGTGTCCGCCGCAGGATCGCACGCCGACAGTAAGCGGCCTCGCCGCGCCGCTCCGGCAACGACACACGGACATCGCGGAATTCCTGCGAGCGGCGGGTGCGCGGCAGCACCCGACCGATACTGGCCGGCAATCCGAGACTGGCGCTCAGCACTTCCGCGCAATAGTTGCGGTAGGCCGCACTGCGGATGTACCACCCCCACCCGCCGGCCAGCGCCAGCGAGCCGAGCGTCACCAGCACCAATCCCCCTGCTGCAACGGTCCTCTGGATTCGCATCCCGCGGATTCTAACGCTACCGGGTCGTGCTCGGCCTTTCCGCCGACAGCTTCTTGCAGAGTCAGGAAGCCGCGCGGGGGATCCGGCCACCGGTCTCCCGGGACAGCCCGGTTTCTGCGCGTCCTCGTACTTCAGGCGCTGCGCGCCCGCAACCGATGGAAACCGCGGACCTTGGACCGTGTCCGCTCCGGTCTGTACGACCGGATGGCCCACGCTCCTGCAGGAGTCTCCTTATGCCGCGCATGATCGCTGGGACCTTGCTCCTGGGCCTTCTGGCGGGGTGCCAACAGCCGATGTCACGCCTGAATGCACCGCCACACGGCACGACCGAGCACCCGAGCCGGCTCCAGGACAATTACGCTCACATGGTCGACAACGCGATCCTGCAGGACATGTCGGTCTCCGACCTGCACTTTGTCCCACACCGCGCACAGCTCAACGCGCTGGGCGAGGATCGCCTCTGGCGACTCGCAACCCTGCTTGAGCAGTATGGCGGCGCCATCCGCTTCAGCACGGACGAATCCGACGAGGACCTCGTTGACGCCCGCACGGAGGTCATCATGACCTTCCTGGCCGACCTGGGCATCGACACCTCGGCCGAGCTCGTACGTCCCGACCTGCCCGGTGGGCGCGGTATGCACGCGAACGAAGCCATCCTCATCAAGTACCACGAGGCGATGTACCAGCCCGGCGCCAGTGGCGGCCGCAGCAGTGGCGGCGAAGGCACCCCAGGTGGGGTCGGCGGCTGAACACCATTTCGGGAGTCCGACGGTGCGCAAGATGCTTTCGCGAACCGCGACGTTGCTTGTCACGCTCGCCGTGGTCGGTTTAACGGCCTGTGAAACCAAGGAGCCGCAGGGCAACAACCCCGGCGCCTTGCCCCGTTCTCAGGGCGGCAGCCAGGACGTTGAGCCGCGCCTGAGCGCCTCGACCTACGTAGCCCATGGCCACCTGCTTGAACGGCAGGGGAACCTCGAACAGGCGGCCGCTCAGTATCGCCGCGCACTCGAGCTTACCCCGTTGGCCGACCAGGCCCGCACACGTCTCGGCATCGTGCTGAACCGCCTTGGCCGGCACTCCGAGGCCACCGTGACTTTCCGCGAGCTCGTCGCCCGACAGCCCGCGTCAGCGCAGGCGCACAACAACCTGGGCTTCAGTCTGTTCCTGGAAGGGCGCACCGCCGAGGCCGAACAGATGCTCGCCCGCGCAACCGAACTCGATCCTGGCTTCAGACGCGCCCACATGAACCGGGGGCTCGCACTGGCAAAGCTCAAGCGTTACGACGACGCGCTGGCCGCTTTCCGGCTTTCCGGGCACGAAGCCGACGCCTACTACAACCTCGCAGTCGTACAGGCCGAAGCCGGCTTGTACGCCGATGCCGCGCGCGCGCTTGAACAGGCCCTCATCATCAACCCGGATTTCACCGCGGCACGCCAGGATCTGCGCACCGTCGCGCGGATGGCTGCCACCCAGGAAGCAGCCCCTGCTCCTGCACTAGCCACTCCGCCGCCCACGCTGATCACTCGGTCAGCACTTCCTTCCGAGGCCCTCCCTACGGATGATCTGACCACCGCCGGCGCGGTCGAAGCGATCGCGATTCCCATCCCGCCGACGCCCCAGCCGGCCTCGACACCCACAGCCGCGATTGTGGATGAGACCACCCAGATTCGGGCCTTCCTCGGCCTGCCTGATGGTGAACCCGTTTCCACTGAATTGGTGACCCACGAGGGGCTGCGTACCCTGATCGAGATTCTCTCGACCGAGTGCCGCCGTACGTTTCTGAACATCTGCGACCGTGGCGACGCCTGGGTTCGGGTGCATGTGCTGCTGAACGACCGCCGCCCCTGACCCAGCTCACAGCGCTGCGTGCGAACGTTCTCCAGTCTCCCATTTGCCCACTCAGCGGCCGTCGATGGCTCGGCGGCCGTTGAGCTTTCAGTCGAGCCCCACCAGCGAGCGTCGTTCCAAGAGCCGCTGGTAAGCCCCCTGGTACCGCGCCAGCACCACCTCCGGCGCCTGCCCCAGCGCTCGCGCCGCGGGCACTCTTGCGGGTCCTTCCAGTGTGTTCAACAAGGCTTGCGCCGCCGAGCGCGGCACACCCCCGGTGCACCATGATGCCGCACGCCCCCCCAGGGCCTCCCTAACATGCGGATCGCGGCTGACCACCAGGGGCAACTGCGTCGCCGCCGCCACCACGAGCGCATCTACTGCAACAGGTCCCAGCGGCAGATGCAGAGCCACATCGGCCGTCGCCACGAGGTCGGCCGGCCGCCAATGTGCAGGAGCTGTCCGCAGCATAAAGTTATGCCGGCACGCCTGATATAAACGCCGTACACGCTCGAAGCCCGGCCCAATCCCCGGGACGAGGACACGCAGGTGGGGGCACGTCTTTTGTACCAGCAACCCCGCCCAGCCCGCGTAGAGCGCTCCACTGTTCGTGCCGAGGGGTGGCAGTATCACGGCCAGGCGCGCTTCTGGCGGCAACTCAAGCGCGGCGCGCAACGCACCCCTTCTTTGCTCCGCCTCAGTCCATACCTCCGCATCCACAATCGGCGGCACGAACAGCAGCCGTGCCGTCGGCAGGCCCCCTGCCAGAAGCGCAGCCCGCGTGGTCCGGGCCGAGCACACCAGTGCAAACACACCCTCCCGCAGCCAGCGCTGCAACCGCCGGCCCGGACTCCCCGGAGGCCAATCTACCAGCAAAGGCCGATGCGTCGTGACCAATGGCAGGGCTGCCACAACGGCCTCCGGGGTCCACGCATGCAGTACGACCGGGCCTGGTCCCGTCTGCATGAGCCAGTGCGCCAGCCGCAAGGTCGCGAGACGTGACCATCCCCCTGGGACCGCCAACCGCTGCCACGGACGACCCAGGTTTGGCGCTTCACCCGCACCCAGAAACACGAACGCGTGACGTGCGTTCGCTGCGCGCGTGACAGCCAACCGCCGGGCGATGTCCAGGCGGATCGGATCGACCCCGGCCGAAGCGAGATGGCAGATTATCAATCTCGGACTGCCCATGCTCCAGTTCCTGTGACACCGCGCCACCGGGCGAATCCTGCCGACCGGGCGGACCCGCATTGTAGACCCACCTTCCCCGACGGGAAGCCACGGTGTCAAACCCGACGAATGCGTGGGTCCGGTGTATAATCTCACTCGCAGCGGTCGGCCGGCGTGGCTTCGCCCCGCGCGAAAGTGCCGCTCCACCGCACGGGCGAGGCATCATGCTTCGGAAGCTCATCCTGTCCTGCATCCTCATCCCCACGGTGCTCGCGCTTGCGCTGGCCATTTTTTCATTTTTGCGTGCCACGCGTCCGATCGCGGAGACCTTGGATCCGACGCGTCCGCCCCTGCTGGTGAATGCGCTCCAGGTCTGGCCCACCACGGTGGTACCCCAGATCGAGGGCTTCGGCACGGCCCGGGCGGAACGGATGGCAGTGCTCAGTGCGCAGGTCACGGGGATCGTCATCGCGCGGCCGGCACAGGTGCAGCCCGGCGCCGCAGTCGTCGCGGGGGACCTGCTCCTGCGGATCGATGCCCGCGACTACGAGGCCCAGGTCGCGCGCGCGCAGAGTCTCGTGCAGCTCTCCGAGGCAAGTCTGCGGCAGCTTGAGGTGGAAGACCTCAATCTGCAGCGATTGATCCGGACTGCGAAGGAAGAGCTCGCGCTTACCGAGCGCGAGTACGAGCGCATGGTCGATCTGTTCGAGCGCGGAAACGCAAACCCGCGCGAGGTGGACAACGCCCGCCTCGCGTTTCAGCGGGCCCGCCGTGCGCTGGATACCCTCGAAGGGGAGCGCGACCTGCTCGCGCCACGCCGGGCACAGGAAGAAGCCAGTCGCGCGCAGCGCCTTGCCGACCTGACGCTGGCCACCCTGAATCTCGCCCGCTGCGAAGTGCATGCCCCGTTCTCGGGGCAGATTGCCAGCGTGTCGGTGGAGGTCGGCGAGGGGGTCGGACCGGGCCAACCGCTGCTGACGCTGATCGATCTCACGCTGATCGAAGTGCCGATCGAGCTGCCCGTTACGCTGCGTGGCCGCGTTACGGTGGGGGCCCGTGCCACATTGCAGCTCGAACGTCGCAGCGGAGCCCGCTGGGACGGGATCGTTGCGCGGATCTCGCCGGAAGCCAGCAGCGCCAGCCGGACTTTTCAGCTTTTTGTCGAGGTGCAGAATCGAGCCGACAGCGCGCCGCAGGAATCGCTCGCACCCGGCATGTTTGTGCGGGCCGAACTGGAAGGTCCGCGTCTCGCGGATGTCCTGCTGGTGCCGCGCAATGCCGTGCGCCAGGGGCGCGTATTTTTGGCCGCAGACGGGCGGGCCCGGGGTTACACGGTCGAAGTCGTCGAAACGTTGCGCGACCAGGCCATCGTGTCCGGCCTGACACCTGGGGATATCGTGCTGACCAGCAATCTCGACGCGCTGTACGACGGCATGACGGTCACACCGGTGCTGCCCACGGCCAGCGCCCCCGCCCCTCTGTCCCGGGCCGCGAGGACACCCTGAATGTCCCTGCCGCGCTTCAGCGTCGAAAATCCGGTCCTGGTGAATATGCTGATGGTCGCGCTGCTGGTGGCCGGCGGCTACGCAGCACTGACACTGACACGCGAAATGTTCCCCGAATCGCGCCCGAACCAGATTCTGATCGCGACGCTATATCCCGGCGCGACGCCCGAGGAGGTCGAAAAAGGGATTGCGATCCGGCTCGAAGAGGCGATCAAAGACATCGAGTTCATCGACAAGGTCGAAACGCGAATCAACGAGGGCAGTTGCTCGATTCTGGTCTCCCTGACGAGCGATGTGCTGGACCTCGATGCGAAAGTCAACGAATTCAAGTCCGCGATCGACGCCATTCCGCGCGATGAGTTTCCGACCGAGGCGGAAGAGACCCGGGTCGTCAAGTTCGAGCCCAAGCTGCCCGTCATCTCCGTCGCCATCTACGGCGATGTCGACGAAGCCGCCCTGAAAGCCGCCGGACGCCGCCTGCGCGACGAGCTGCTGCTGCTGCCGGAAATCACGGATGTCATTCTCACCGGCACGCGCAAGGACGAACTGGCCGTTGAGGTCGACCCCGAGCAACTGGTCGCCTACCGCCTTTCGCTGGCCGAAGTCGCCGCCGCCATACGCCGCGCCAACCTCGATCTCCCGGGCGGCCAGGTGAAGACGCCGGAAGCCAATGTCGCGCTCCGCACCCTCGGCGAAACGGATGATGCCGCCCGCATCGCCGAGACCATCCTTCCGCGGCGCGCCCCCCTCCCCGATGCCATGCGGGGCATGGGAGCCGCGGAGGCCGGTACCGCCGCATTCGTGCGCGTCCGCGATATCGGACGTGTCATCGACGGCTTCGAGGACCGGGACACCCGCGGGCGTTTCAACGGACGCCCGGCCGTCGATCTGATCGTTTACAAGCGCGGCGATCAGGATGCCGTCCGGATCGCGGGCTATGTGAAGGCCTATGTCGCCGGCAAGCTGAACACGCCCCCCCCGTCGACGTTCGCCACGCAGCTGGGATTCGACCGCACCCTGCCGCAGATCTACGAGCGTTCCCGGCAGGAACCGCTGCCGGCCGGACTGACACTGGAACTCCATAGCGACCTTTCCCGTTACATCACGGATCGGCTCGATCTGCTTACGCGGAACGGCCTGTGGGGCCTGCTGTTCGTTTTCCTGACGCTGCTGCTGACGCTGAACTGGCGCGTCGCGTTTTGGGTGATGATGGGGCTGCTGCTTTCGGTTTTTGGCGGCATCCTCGTGATGAGTGCGCTCGGCGCCACCCTCAACCTCATCAGCATGTTCGGCCTCATCGTGGTCCTCGGCCTGATCGTGGACGATGCGATCGTCGTCGGGGAGAACGTGTACGCGCGCGTGGAGCGCGGGGAGGATCCTCGTACCGCCGCCATCCGCGGGACCGAAGAAGTCACCTGGCCGGTGATTGTCGCCGTGGCGACGACCATCGGGGCCTTTCTCCCGCTCATGTTCATCGAGGGTCGCATCGGTGACTTCATGGGTGTTCTGCCGATCGTCGTGATGTCCGCCCTGTTCGTCTCGCTCATCGAGTCCCTCATTATTCTGCCAACCCACCTGGCGGATACGCTGCGGCCGCACACCGCACTTTCGGCACGGCCCGCGCGCACCACGCTCGGGCGGGTGGGGGCCGCGTTTGCGCACGTGCAGCAGGAGTGGCTCGGACGACGACTCACCAACCTGTATGAAGCCGGCCTGCGCATCTGCACGGAGTATCGCTACGTCACGATCGCCGCGGCGGTGGCGGGCTTGATTCTCTCACTGGGGCTGGTGGCCGGCGGACGAACACAATTTGTTTTCTTCGAATCGACGGATTCGGAGACGATCCTGGTGAACCTGGAGTTACCGGTCGGCACACCCGCCGAGCAGACCGAGATCCAGATGCGCGCGATCGAACAGGTGGTCCTCGACCGCAGCCAATTCCCCGAAGTGAAGAACAGCTACCTGCTGGTCGGAGCTCAGCTCCAGGCCGACGAGGGCGGCGCAACCGCTTCGACGCGATCGCACATCGCCCAGCTCATTCTCGAGCTGACCACCGTCGAGCAGCGCGAGCGCCGCAGCGAAGAAGTCGTGAATGCGATGCGTACGGCCGTCGGCCCGGTCCCCGGCGCCCGCGCGCTCCGCTTCCAGCCGATGCAGGGTGGGCCAGCCGGTGCCGCCATCGAAATCGAAGTCACCGGCGAGCGCATCGAGAGCCTCCTGACCGTCGTGGCGCAGCTCAAGGAGGAACTCAACCGGCAGGTCGGAGTGTTTGATATCGTGGATGACTATGAGCGGGGCCGCCGCGAACTGCAACTGACGCTGTACGACTCCGCCCGGGCACTCGGGTTGACGACCGAAGCCCTCGCCACCGAGGTCCGCGGGGCCTTCTACGGCCTCGAGGCTCGCACGCTGCAGCGCAACCGCGAGGACGTTGATATTCGCGTCCGGTTTCCGGAGGAGCGTCGCCGCGAGCTGCACGCCCTCGAGGGGATGCGCATTGCCACACCCGCCGGCGCAATGGTTCCGCTGTCGGAAGTCGCCGACGTCACCGAGGCCGAGGGGACGGCCGCCATTCGCCGGATCGATCAGCGGCGTGCGGTGGTCATTACCGCCGACATAGATACCGCCGTCGCCAATGCCGAACGTACCATTGCGAGTCTCACCCCGTTCATCGCCCGGCTCGAGCAGGAGCAGCCCGGTACGCGCGTTGAATTCGCCGGCAACAAGCGCGAAACCGCCAAATCACTCGGCTCCCTCCGCCGCGACTTCCTGATCGCCCTGCTCCTTATCTTCGTCATGCTGGCCGGACTCTTCCGCAGCTATGTCGATCCGCTCGTCGTCCTCGCCGCGGTGCCGTTCGGACTCAGTGGTGCGCTCGTCGGCCATTACGTGATGGGCTTCAACCTCACCATCCTGTCGATGATCGGACTCGTCGCACTCACCGGCATCGTGGTCAACGACGCACTCATCCTGGTGGACTTCATCAAGAAGGAAATCGCGGCCGGACAGCCCCTCCGCGAAGCCGTCCTCATGGCCGGACGGCGCCGGCTGCGCCCGATTCTCCTGACCTCGGTGACAACCATCCTGGGACTGGCCCCGCTGCTCGCAGAACAGTCGTTCCAGGCGCGTTTTCTCATTCCCATGGCCATCTCGATCAGCTTTGGGCTGGCGTTCGCCACGGTGTTAACCCTGGTCGTGGTTCCCGCCCTCTACCTCATCGTGAACGATCTGCGCATCGCCGTGGTCTGGCTGGCAACGGGACGGAAACCACGCCCGGCGCACGTGGCGGGCATCGATCCGACCCTCTCCAACGCAGGTGAGTAGCACCGGCCAGATCCGGCCGATACCCCTCCCGGACACTCATTCAAACCCTCACCGGAGACGTATGCGTAATCGCTCCGGGGAGACCTTATGCCCCTTCGGTGCTCCCACCCTTCATCCGGATTAGCCCGCGTTGCTTGCGCTCGGCTTCCGTCTCATCGTTTGCACTGGCCGGCGGGATGCTGATCACCTTGGGCTGGGCGGGGGCCTCGTCCTCTTCCTCGGCAGGTGCCGTGAGCCAGCTCAGGATGCTGTCTTCGAGGGATTGCTCACGCGGCACCTCGAACCGCTCGCCGCACCGCTTGCACCGCGCCGTTCGGCCCTGTGCCTCGACCGGCAGCCGATACTTCGCGCCACAGTGCGAGCAACTGCACTTGATCGTGTCGGACATGCGTCTCACCTCGCTGCGCGTACGTTCTACCGTACGGCTCAATTCCGGGTTTATGCACCGGAATCGCCTTCCTACGAGCGTTTTTTTGTCGGCTGATGAATGACGCTGTATGAGCGAGATGAGAATTAGAGATTGCATACCGGAGCGCGCTCAGCCCGCACGCTCCACTACAGATGCTATCGGGTGAACCACCCCGATGCAACATCTTTCTGGTTTCGTGCCCCCGACGTCCCCGCCCTCCCGGGCTCAGGGGCGATTCCATTCCTGGCACCGTTGACACATCGGGAGCGATTCCAGTACTCCGCCCCGATGGGCCCCCCTGAGCTGCTCCAACCGCTCTCCCGACCAGATCTTGGCGAGACTTTCCGTCCGCCAAGCTCCAAGCGAATATTCACCATCCACGTCCTGCCCACACCGCGCCACCCGCCCGTCGGCCAGCAGGAGCAGCCGGCGGTCGAGCCGGCGGCACGGTCCGCGAACCAGGGGGGTAGTTGGCAGCAGGGTGTCGGCCGGCAGTCGTCCACAATAGTCGTTGTATCCCTGCAACACGGCACCACCCAGCTCGTGTACCCAGGTATCGTAGAATGCCTCAAGCTCGCCCAGCGTACCGGCACAACGTGTCAAACTGCACAGCACGATGGGCCTTGGCCGTAGTTCCCGGCGCCTGCGCTGTTCCAACCGGTCCACATTCCCAATGACCTGCGCGAACGCGTCGCGACCATGCATGCGCCGGTACGTCGCCGCGCTGTGCGCGTCGATCTGCACCTCTACGACATCGACCTCGTGTTCAAACAGCGCCTCGCAGGTGGCGTCGGACAGGTCGACGAGGGGCGTCGTCACCGCAAGCCCCCAGATGCCGGCGGCGCGCGTCAGGCCGCACACGGCGGCGAACTCCTGGTGCTGCAACGGATCGCCATGGCCGCCGAACACGACGATCCGGTCATCGTAGGCCCCCAGTTCCCGCGCGATCCGCTCCCACGCCGACAGGTCATCCAGGTGCCGCGTGGGCACGCGTTCACCGCGGATTCGCAGCGTGGTCTCGGGCAGTGGGTCCGCCGTCGTCAATTCGAGTTCGATTTCGACCGGCAGTACGCTGCCCCGGCTGCGCCCCGGCTCGGCCAGCCAACGGCAGATTTCCTCCGCCGCGGGTTCTTCACCGAGATCCGCAAGCAAGCCCGTGAGCAGTTCACGTGAGTGGCGCGTATCCGCCGTGAGGCGTGCGGCGGTCTGCGCGATGACCGGATCCAGTTGATAGCAGGAAGTATGAATGATCGGATCGAGCGTCGGCATCTCCGGGCGATAGGCGAGCAGGAGTCCGACCGGCAGATCGTTCTCAAGCAGTTCCTGGAGCAGGTCCACGCGCAGCAGCAGCCCCGCGAGCCCCGGCGGCGCCTGGGTAAAGATGACCTTGCCCTGATCAGGATTCCGCAGGGCGTGCCGGATCATGCCCGTGGCGACGGCCGGGTCACAGAACGGCATATGGCCGTCCAGGCAGAGCGCGGCGGTCGCCTGAGTTTTGTGAAGAACCTGGGCAACCGCCTGTGCATCCACAAATTCATCGAACCACGAGGTGCCGAGCACCCCCCCGCGCCACGCCTCCAGCCCCCACTTGCGCGCCGCCGTGAGCAATTTCCTACGGGGACGCGGCGCGGTGTCCTCCGGGAACAGCTCCACACGATCGGCCACGCCACTGGCGGCCAACACTGCGGCAGCGCGCTCCGCATCGCGCGGACGAACGCACAACAGCCGCGCCGCAACTTCCTGCACCTGTGCCACGCGCCGCAGTGTACGAGTGAGAGTGTCCACACCGCCAAGAGTTGTCGCGAGTTGGGACGGTCCGCCGGCCGGCGCCGTTTCAAAATCTGCAAACACCGCGGCGATGACTTTCATCCGCGCCGCTCCTGCAAACGGGCGAGCGCCTTCGGCAACAGCTCGAGCAGGTACGCACAGCCCTCCTGCACCGCAGCGACATGCTCGCGGTCGCGCCGCAGGCGCCGCCGTGCGGTTTGAGATGTTTCGGCCAGCTCGTCGCGAATCGCGCGATCGGCCTGGATGCGACGCAACTCCGCCAGTTGAGCCGCCCGCCCCACGAGACTATAGGTCCGATCGTAACGCTGCATGCGCGCCCGCCGTCGCTCCACCTCCACGACCAGACGGTTGAACTCCGCCGGACGGTCCACGAGGTCCACCAGCCGTGCTAGCAGCCCCTGTGTTTCCACCGCTACCTGGTGCATTTCACGCAGCTCTGCGATGCGCTGCTCGAGCGCGGCCACCGCCCCCCGCCCATCGTACTCCTGCTGTGGGGTCACGCTTGGCAGCCACTCCGCCGGCAACGGCCGCTCACAGAACTGCTCCACAGCGTCCCGCAGCGACATGACCTCCGTATGTTGCAGGCGCATCCCCCCTTCACACGCATGGATGACACGCGCCCGGGTCACGGCGAAGTCCGACTGAAACTGTTCGGCGTAAGTGAAGAGCTGGTCGTCGGTGTAGACCTGCCGCCCGTGGATGTCTTCGACCGTATGCAGGCCGCCACGGAAGCGCACAATGCGCTCCCATTGCTTCATCTCCACCGTGGTGAAGCGGCCCAGTTCGGGTTGCCAGATGCGCTCGATCTGCATGCCCGGCGGATAGTAGAGCCCGTCGCTGAAAGACAGGTCCTGTCCAACAAGGATGATCGGATCACAACCGAGATGTTCGGCCAGATAGAACGAGAGGTGTGCTACTGTGCTGCCGGCCTTCAGCGCTGCACGCGGTGGCGCGGCCTCGCGCAGCACGTCCGCAAGGAAGTCCGAATAGAGCATGTGCACGCGCCCCGGCCAGGCATCCGGTACGCGCCACGTCACTTTCGATTCGGCCACCAGGGCCGTGTCGCCGGTGGAACCGAGGTCGCGGAAGAACTGCGCCGAAATTTCGTGGTAGTCGAGACTCGTGACGAAGTGCGGCTGCACCCCGCGCTCCAGCAGTGTGCGCAGCACCGTCTGCGCGGCGATGATGACGGCCCGTTCACGCAGGGCAGGCAACTGGTCGAGAACCCGGGCTAACGACGGCCCGGCGGCTACGAGAATCGCGGGATAGCCCTGCGCCCGCCCGGCAAGGACCTCCACACCGGGATGACGCAGATAAGTCGGCAGGTTCAGCGCCGCATTCTCACACGAGGCCCGGGCGTTGCGCACGGCCGACACGAGCTGCAGCCGCGCATACGACACGAAATCACGCAGCAGTCCGGACATCTTCGTCTGAAAGGCCACCCCGCAGCGCCGCGCATAGGGCGGTGTGACAAAACACGTCCCCAGCAGCAGCAAGGTCACCAGCGGCCCCAGTCGTTCATGCACCAGGCCCTTATCGGCGCGCGTCAGAAATGTCAGCCGGCCGTCCTCCAGCGCCGGCGAGACATCCGTCACGAACAGCGCCGCCTTGAGTAGCGCAAGATTGTCCTCGATGACGATCGCATACGGCCGATGGAAGCGTGCTTCGATCTCTGCCAGGGCGTAGCCCAGACCCACCCCGGCGAAAACGAAGCACTGTCCCTCCAGCTCATCGGGATCGACGGCGTGTGCCGGGCTTACGTTCCTTGTGGCTTCGGGGGGGACCTCGGGAGTACGGCCGCGCGCCAGTCGGGCCTCGATCAGGGCCCGCGCCTCGGCCTGCGGCTGGTAGCGGCTGTGCGCATAGACCGGCCGGCCGTCGTCCGCTGTTAACAACGTCGTCCAGCTCCCCTCGCGCGTCAGCTCCAACGGGGGCAAGGCGCCGCCGGGGAGCTCCTCAAGCGCACCCGCCAGCTCGGCGTCGCGCGCGTACAGGGCCCGCAGGTTCCGCAGATAGCAGCGCAGAAACTGCGCCGCGGCAGCGCCCGGGGGCGCAGCCGCATCGGCAGGCGGCGGTGTGACTCGCGTTCCGGCCATGTTACCACATGTTCTATCGGCACATTGACCACTCAGACGGAACCCGCCACCTCGTTGACCCGTGACCGAGCCGCATCCAGAATGCGCGCAGCCGAACCCCTCTTCTCAGGAGGCGACGCATGTCCGTCACCCCGCTGTGGACCCCCGCACCCGAGCGCGCCCGCGCCAGCCAGATGCATGCCTTCCTGCAGGCCATGGCTGGGCGGCACGCGCTCGAGCCCACCTGGGAAGCGCTGCGCACGTGGGCGCTCGAGAAGTACCCCACCTTCTGGGCGGAATGGCTTGCCTGGGCCGGAGTTACCCCCAGTACACCCGCCGCTGCGCCCTGCGAAGGGGCGGGCCTGCTCGACACACGCTGGTTTCCCGGTCTGACCCTCAATTACGCGCGGTACATGCTCCGCACGGACAACGACGACCTTGCCATCATCAGCGAGACCGAGGACGGCCGCACCACGACCTGGACCCACCGTGAACTGCGGCAGGCCGTGGCACGCTGTACGGCCGCGTTGCAGGCAGCGGGCGTGCGGCGCGGGGACCGCATCGCCGGCTACCTGCCGAACGTCGGTGAAACCGTGATCGCGATGCTCGCAACCGCAAGCTGTGGCGCCATCTGGTCGAGTTGTTCCCCCGACTTCGGCGTCCAGGGGGTGCTCGATCGCTTCGGGCAGATCGCGCCGAAGTTACTCTTCGCGACCGACTCCTATTCGTACGGGGGCCGGATCTTTGACGTCTGGGAGCGCGTGGTTGAAATCCTTCCCCGCCTGCGGGAAGCGCCGCAGGTCGTTGTCATCCCGCGTCAAGGTGATGGCGGCCCGCCGAACCTCGGCAAGCTGAACGCGCGGACCTGGAGGAACTTCCTCGATACAGCCGATGCCGACACTCCGCTGCACTTTGAAGAAGTGCCGTTCGACCATCCGCTCTTCATCATGTACTCATCGGGTACGACCGGCATACCGAAGTGCATCGTCCACGGCCACGGCGGCACGCTGCTCCAGCACCTCAAGGAGCTCATGCTGCATTGTGACCTGCGCGCCGGCGAGCGCATTTTCTACTTCACCACCTGCGGTTGGATGATGTGGAACTGGCTCGTCAGCAGTCTGGGGGTCGGGGCCGCGGTCGTGCTCTACGACGGCAACCCCGCCTTCCCGGATGTGCAGCGCCTCTGGCGCCTCGCCGCACGCGAACACGTCACCGTCTTCGGCACCAGCCCCAAGTTCCTCGCTGCCTGCGAGCAGGCCGGTGCCGCGCCCGGACGCGAACATGACCTGACCGCCCTGCGGTGCCTCTGCTCGACCGGATCGCCGCTGAGCCCGGACCAGTTTCGCTGGGTTTACGATCACGTGAAGCGCGACCTGCAGCTCGCGTCGATTTCCGGAGGTACGGACATCATCTCCTGCTTCATGCTCGGCAATCCGCTGCTGCCGGTGTACGCCGGTGAGATCCAATGCCGCGGGCTCGGCATGGACGTACAGGCCTGGGACGAAAACGGCGCGCCGGTTGTCGGCCAGAAGGGCGAGCTGGTTTGCTGCACACCGTTCCCGTCGCAGCCGGTCGGGTTCTGGAACGACCCCGGTGGGGCGCGCTACCGGGACGCGTACTTCGAGCACTATCCGGAGCGCTGCGTCTGGCACCACGGCGACTTCATCGAAATTACCTCGCGCGGCGGTGTGATCGTGTACGGCCGCTCCGATGCCACCCTCAACCCCGGCGGCGTGCGGATCGGTACGGCCGAGATCTATCGCGTCGTGGAGAACATCCCCGAGGTGACGGACAGTCTCGTGGTCGGGCGCGATACACCCGATGGCGACGTGGAGATCTGCCTGTTCGTTGTGCTGCGCGCCGCAATCACACTCGACAAAGAACTGACGGACCGCATCCGCACAGCCATCGCCCACGGCGCGACTAAGAGGCACGTCCCACGGCACATTCGGCAGGTCACAGCCATCCCCTACACGATCAGTGGCAAGAAGGTGGAGCTGGCCGTCCGTCAAATCCTGCACGGTCAGTCTGTGCCGAACCGCGACGCACTCGCGAATCCGCAGGTGCTGGACGAGTACCGCGACGTGTTGTAGGGCGTAGCCCCCAGCGCGGTGTGCAATCAAAAGCGAGGCCGGCGCACCAACGGCACACCGGCCCCGCACGGAACGGTTGGTTCAAACTAGAACTGCGCGAGGTCTCCGCCGGCCGGGGAGTTTTGCGCCACCGCCTTCGAGCTCTGGGCTCTCCCTTGCGGCTTCGTGCCGTAGTTCCGCGGTGCCGCGTGCGCCGCCGGACGCGGTGTGAACGCCGCGCGATCCTGACTCCGCTGGCCATGCACGAGCGCGGCCAACTCCTCGACCACCGTGTTCACCGCAATGGCCTGGGCTGACAGCTCCTCGGCGGCCGAGGCGGATTCTTCGGCGCCGGCCGCATTGGATTGCGTCACCTGGTCCATCTGGCCCACGGCCGTATTGACCTGCTCGACGCCCTGGGCCTGCTCCTGGCTGGCGCGGGCAATGCCACCGATCAGGTCCGTAACCCGCGCGACGTCATTGACGATCTGGCTCAGAACGTGGCCGACCTCGCCGGCGACCGTCGTGCCCTCCCGGGCTCGTTCCACCGACGACTCGATCTGGGCGGTCGTTTCCTTCGCAGCTTCGCCGGCTCGTTGTGCAAGGTTGCGGACTTCCTCGGCCACGACCGCGAAGCCCTTGCCATGTTCGCCGGCCCGGGCGGCTTCAACCGCCGCGTTCAGCGCCAGCAGGTTGGTCTGAAACGCGATTTCCTGGATCACCTTGATGATCCGACTGATCTGGTTCGACGACTCGTTGATGGCCCCCATCGCGTCGTTGAGCTTCGACATGGTGCGGTCGCCGTTCTGGGCGGCCGTCCGGGCCTGGTCGCTCAACTCGCTGGCCTGGCGCGCATTCTCCGCGTTGGTGCGGGTCATGGCGGCCATTTCCTCGAGTGCGCTGGAGGTCTCCTCCAGCGAGGACGCCTGCTGGCTCGCGCCGGAGGCCAGTTGCTGCGACGTGGACGAGACCTGCCCAGAGGCCTCGGTGACCTGGCGGGCGCCCTCGGTCAGCCGCGAGATGATCTGGTTCACGGGCTTGGTGATGCCGCGCGTAATGACCAGGGCCAGCACCACACCTACCATGGTCGCGGCAGTCAGCCCGATGATGAGGGTCCACACGGAGCGGCCCAGCACCGCCGTAGTTCCATCCGCGGAAACCGTAGTGGCCGCGATACAGGCACCTGCCACTTCCTCGGCCGCCGCCGTAACCTGCAACCCGAGGGTGCCACGCTCGGCGGCAAGCTCTTCCAGCGCGACGAAGTTGCTGGTCAGCTCTGCCAGGGCCTGGCGGTAGGCATTGGCCGCGGTGCGCACGGCCTCAATCGCCCGTAAATCGGCGTCCTGTCGGGTGATCGCCGTGAGGTCCTTGAGCTTCTGCTCAATATTGGGGAAGTTCTGATCTGCAGCCCGCGCAATCGCCGGATCGCGCAACGCCTGGGACTGGTAGTTCGCGATGCGCGTGGCATTGCCAAGGTCAATGACATCATTGGCCCAGGTGATCTTGTTCAGGCGCTCCTGCAACTGCTCAGGCGTCGCATTGTTCTTCAAGTCCTGCCCGAAGGCCTCCGTCTGACTGTGCAGGAATGCTTCTGATTCCTTCATGTAGCGTGCAGCCGCTTCTCCGAGCACCTTGCGGCTTGCCTCGATCCCCGCCTGGGCCTGCACCGTACGGTCCACCAGCGCCGCATAGCGCTTCACGGCCGCCGCCGCCTGCGGCGTGGCCGTGCGCAGGTCATCCAGGTGTGCCGAGCGCCCCGCCAGCTCTGCCGCTGCCGCCAGGTACTCCTCAACGAGTTGCAGTTCCTTCCGCCCGGTTTCGAGGTGCTGCTGCTCACCTGTGTAGCCGTAGCCACGGATCGCATACATGGTCAACAGCGCGTGGCGCTCGACGTCGTTCGCCACGGCCACCGCCGGGACGAACTCCACCGCCAGCGTATGCGCCTCACTCTGCACGCCGCGCATGCTCACGACAGCCAGCCCTCCCAGCCCAATCGCGATCACCACGAGGGCCCCGAAGCCGGCACCAATCCGCGTCCCGAGTTTCATGTGTTTGAACATGCCGAGCGGTCTCCCGTGGCCGCGGAGGCACGGCCAGTGGTTCGTATAGCGCTCATACCACGCTTCAGGGACCCGCCCGCAGGTCGCTGTGGGAGACGGTGCCATCGCGTGGTCCGCGCTCCTCCGATACCTTAGGGCTTCGACTGCCTCTTCCACAGACTTGAACAAATAGGGGGTATTCCCCTCGATTTGTGGTCTGCCCTCCCGACCTGTTGTCGGAAAGCCGCCATTGCGCTCATCCTGTCGCGGTATAATCCGCGGGTGGCGGCACGCTTCCTCCGTGTCGCCGCGTGTCGGGCCGTCGCATCGTTGCAACCCATCTCCGTCGTGGTGGCGGATGGCCCAGCGCTCCACGGTTCGAGGAAGACCGGGCTGAGACATGGCTACTCCCGACTTTCTGGCATTGCGCGGGTTCGATCACATCGAGTTGTACGTCGGCAATGCCCGCCAGGCGGCGCACTTCTACGACAAGACCTTCGGCTTCAAACCGGTCGCCAAGCAGGGCCTCGAGACCGGGTGCCGCGATCGTGCGAGCTACGTCATGCAGCAGGGCCAAGTGCGGCTCGTACTCACCTGCGCGCTGGGACCGGATCACGAAATTGCCCGCCATGCGGCCCTGCACGGCGACGGTGTCAAAGTGGTCGCCCTGGAGACCATGGATTGCGAAGCGGCCATGCGGGAAATGCGCGCCCGCGGCGCGACGGTCGTTCAGCCGTGTGAAACCTGTGAAGATGAGCACGGTACCGCCAAGACCGGAGTGGTGCGCTACGCCGGTGACACACTCATCAAGATGGTGGAGCGGCGCCACTACCGCGGCATTTTCCTGCCCGGCTACCACCGGCTCGAGGCGCATGGGTCGCCGGCCGCTGGGCTCGTGGCGATCGATCACATTGTCACCAACGTACACCTGGGTGAAATGAACTACTGGGTGCGCTGGTTCGAGCAGGTGCTGGGCTTTTCTCAGCTCGCCGAGTTCACCGACCGCGACATCAGCACCGAGTACAGCGCGCTGATGAGCAAGGTCATGGAGGATGGCCGCAAGATCAAGCTGCCCATCAACGAGCCGGCGGAAGGCCGCCGCAAGTCACAGATCGACGAGTACCTGGAGTGGTATCGCGGCCCCGGTGTACAGCACATTGCCATGGCGACCGGGGACATCTGCGCCACCGTGCGCGAGCTGCGGCGCCGCGAGATCGACTTCCTGCGCGTACCCGACACCTACTATGAGGATCTCGCCGCGCGCGTCGGTCCCATCGCCGAGGACTTCGATGAGTTGCGTGAACTCGGCATTCTGGTCGACCGCGATGATGACGGTTACCTGCTCCAGATCTTCACGCAACCGGTCCAGGACCGCCCGACGCTCTTCTTCGAAGTCATCGAACGACACGGCAGCCGCGGCTTCGGCGTCGGCAACTTCAAGGCACTGTTCATCTCGCTTGAACGCGAACAGGCCCGCCGCGGGAACCTCTAGCCCGACAGCGGTGCAACCGCACCCGGAAGCCCCATGCGACCCACAGTTCACCACACCTGCCGCCGGCCCGTCGTTCATCCGGGCCCCCTTGTCGGCTGGGCTCTGCTGCTCGGTCTGGGTACTGCGGTCGCCGGCGCCCACCCCGGGCAGACACTCGACCTGCGCGTGACTGTGGACGATGAGGCCGTGCGGTACAACCTGATCATTTCTGCGGATCTGCTGGCGCGGCTCCTGGGGGACCACGGGGCAGCCCCACCGCCGATCGACCTGCGCGGGGACGGCAGCGCCGCGCCTGAAGTTACCGCTGCAATCCAGGCCGCCCTGCTGCGGATTCTGGCCGACCAATGTCCGGTACGCATCGAGGAGGAAATTGTCCCACCGGTCCTCAAGCACTTCGAGTTCCTTGAACCCACGCCCCTGCCGTTCGCCCGGGATCAGGTCTTGCCGGCCGATCTCCGCCTGGACGTGCATTATCCAACGGGCCGTAAACCCCAGCGCATCAGCATGGTCTGGCGGCTCTATGCCGATGCCGCGGCGGCCGCGCGGCTGGGCACACGGCCGGGTGTGGTGGCTAGACTGCTGGCGTACCGCGAGGACAAGGTCCACATCTTCACACCGGATGAACCCGAACTCATCTGGCATTTCCTTGAAGGCGGCCCGGCTCTGACAGATGCCGCCGTAATCGCAGAACTGCCACCGGCGCCTGCGGTCGGGGTACCACTGCTGTCGGTGGCACTGCTGGCGGGGTGGGTGGGGCTCCTGGGATACCTCGGCCTGCGGCCGGCGCGGCGGCGGTGGTTCGGACCGGCGGTGCTGCTGACCATTGTGCCGCTGTTCGTGGCTGTGGCCGGTCGGAACACGCTGGTCGCGCAGGTGCCGGCCCCGTGGCTTGAAAGCTCGGCGCTGCCCGACGAAAGCGCTGCTCGCGCGATTTTTCAGGCACTGCAGGAGAACGTGTACCGTGCGTTCGAGTACCGCGATGAAAGCGACGTCTACGACGTGCTGGCACAGAGCGTCGACGGGGGCCTGCTCGAGGCCGTTTTCAACGAGATTTACCAGAGTTTGATCCTGCGTGAGCACGGTGGCGCCGTCGCACGCGTCGAGTCGATTGACTTGCTCGAGACGGCCTTCGAAGGTGGCGGACTGCTGCCGAATGAGCGCATCCCGGCATTTCGCGTCCGCTGCCGGTGGCAGGTACACGGCGCCGTCTACCACTGGGGGCACGTCCACCTGCGCACCAACGAGTACGAAGCGCGCTATACCGTGGCGCTGCGCGGGCGGCAGTGGAAGATCGTCGGCGCGGAGTATCTTGCGCAGCGCCGGGTCGCCGAACAAGACGACATCCCCGCGGAACTCCGCACAACACGCTCAAGCCGGATCGACGCAGCTTTGCCCTGAGCACACGCGTCCAAGCTGCCCCACGGGGACCAACCGCCGCTACTCCACCTCGGGGAGATAAGCCCCGTGCGTGCGCAGCCGTACACGCAACGCGGCCACATCCACGGCACGCACCTCCCCGGCGTGCCGGTGCACGGCCACAGCGGCCGCGCAACCCGCGGCCTCCCCCATGGCGAGGCAGTTCGGCATCACCCGGGTGGAGCCCTGGACCGGGCGATCCGTGCTGATGCAGCGGCCGGCAACCAGCACATTGCGGAGCGTCTGTGGGATCAGGCAGCGAAAGGGAATCCCATGCGATTCACCCGGGGCGTACTGGTGAATCTTCTCGCCCCAGTCAACTTCCTGACCGAGCGTGCGCTCCCATTCGCGCTTCGACAGGTGAATGTCGATGTAGTAGGCATTGCGGGCAATCTCGTCGGCGAACGAGCGCCGCGCCAGGTAATCGTCCAATGTCAGCACGTAATCCCCCACGATGCGGCGCGTCTCACGGACACCGATCTGCACCCCGCTGGTTACGAGGTAGGCCCCTTCACAACCCGGCAGGTATTTGCGAACGAACGCGGTCAGGTGCCGTATCAGTTTGCGCCCCTCGACGTGGGCCCGCGTGAGCTGCACCGGGTCGGTGGCATCCACATCAAACACATGGCTGAAATTCAGCCCGATGGTGGACGGTGACTGGAACGCGACATTGGCCGCATCTTCCAGGATGTCGAGGTCGCCGGCGGCCTTCGCCGCAGCGATCGCCGGTTTCAGCAGCAGGTTCTTCGCGTTGTCGGCCCACAGCCAGGGCTGCAAGCGCGCCTGGTCAACCCCTGCAAGCACGAAGCACATCGTGCAGGGCTGCAACTCCCCCGTCACTGGGTCGCCCTTCTGAAAAGGCGCACCGGAAGCGACCGCGACGTCCGCGTCGCCCGTGCAGTCCACCACAACCTGCGCCGCCAACCGCCGCAGGCCCCCCTTGTTATGCACCACCGCGCCCGGCACGAATCCGCCCACCGTTGGCAGTGTATCCACAAAATGCGTTAGGTAGAGCAGCTCCACTCCGGCCGCAAGCACGCGCTGCTCGTAGATGTACTTCAGACCCTCCGCATCGATCGGTACCCAGTCGTAGTTATCAGGCGCCAGGTGCGGCATCCCCGCCTTCATCTCTTCGAGCACGGCGAAGCCGATCCCGCCAATGATCGGTCGGCAGCGGTCCGTGAAAGGACAGAACGCTGGTACAAGACCCACCGTACCCATGCCGCCCAGGCAGCCGTGCTGCTCAACCAGCAGCGTGCGAGCCCCCTCGCGCGCCGCGGCGCACGCCGCCGCCACCCCGGCCGGCCCGCCACCCACCACGAGAACCTCGCACGTGGCCACAACCGGCAGATCCGCCCAGAGCTTGCGTAACGTATGCGGGAGGCGGCGATCGTGCTGGGCAGGCATGGGCGCGCGATTCCTCTGACAACTCTGGACAAACGATCCGTCATTATATGGCTGCGACCAGCACCCCGGGGAACTGCCTGGAAGTCGCCTGGAATAGACACGGCGCGTCGCGGTTATAATCCGATACGCATGGTCCAAGCCAAGGACCACAGACGCTCCACGGACCCAGCACAGACCCCAGGCAGGGAACCACCGGATGCGAAAACTCGCCCTGTTGCCGTTCGTACTACTTCTCTCTGCGATCGCAACCGCCCAGGCCCCACCTCCACCCAAGTTCACCGCAACACTGCACGCCGCGGCCGAAAGCGTGGCCCCCGGGGGCACGGTCCCGCTCGCCCTCCAATTCGACATCGAAAAGGGGTGGCACGCATACCACCCGATCCTGCTGTCGGCCGGAGGTCCCCTTAGCATACGCTTCGAGGTGCCCGCAGGCGTAACCTTCGGTCCGTTGCAGTACCCGGCGCCCTACTACGGCGAGATGGGGGGGTTCGGCTACCTCGGTTTCGAAGGCCAACCGGTTGTTCTCACCACGCTGCGCGTCGCAGACCATGTCCCGGCCGGTCCACTGACCATCCGCGCGATCATCGACGCGCAGATCTGTAAGGAGCTCTGCGTTCCCGTTCAAGCGATGGCTTCGCTGACGATCCCCGTCGCACCCGGTCCGAATCCGCCCGCGAACCAGAAGCTTTTTGAAGCAGCCCACGAAAATCTGCCCAAGCCACTGGCCGAAGCTCCGTATCTCCGCGGCAGCCAGGTCGAGGTTACACCCGCCCAGATCACCCCCAGCGACGAGGGCGAGATCGTCGTCACGATCCAGGTGCAGCGCGGCCATTACATTCAGGACCGCGATCCCGGAAATGATGTGCTTATCGCCTCACGCGTCTATGTGGAGGAGCCGGAAGGGCTCAAGCTGGGTGATCAGCAGTGGCCGGATCCGAAGGTTAAGGAGAACGAGTTTTTCGGCCGAGTGCGGACTCAGAGTGGGACAGTCCGTGTGCGCGTCCCGGTGCGGATCATCGACCGCGCGCATCCTTCGGGCGAAGTGCCGTTGCGCGTCCTTGTGACGTACCAGGCGTGCTCGGAAGCAGGGATGTGTTTTCCACCCGAGACGGCCGAGGGCCTCGTCACGCTGACGGTTGAAACCTCGAACCCGACCGCCACGCGCCCACTCGGTTCGCTGTATCCGCGCATCACGACAAGCGCGGATGCCGGCGCACCCGTGGCGCCCCCGGCCGATGGGGCCGGTTCCTTCATTATTGTCGACGATCAGCCCGAGCGCGGGTTGTGGTGGTACGTCATCGCGGCGTTTGTCGGCGGGTTCATCCTGAACGTCATGCCGTGCGTTTTCCCGGTGATCTCTCTGAAGATTCTGAGTTTCGTCAAGCAGGCGGGCGATGACCGCCTCCGAATCTTGCTGCTCGGACTGGCGTTCTGCGCCGGCATCATGGTGTGGTTCTGGATTTTCGCGTGGGTCACGTCGCTCGGGCAGATCCCGTTGCAGAGTCCACTCGTAGTGCTCAGTCTCATTGCAATCCTGACGCTCTTCGGGCTGAACCTGTTCGGGGTATACGAGATCATGCTGCCGGGCAGCACGGCCGGAAAACTGGACGAGGTTTCGGGGCGCGAGGGCTACACCGGCGCGTTTTTGAAGGGCCTGCTTGCCACGCTCCTCGGCACTGCCTGTACCGCCCCGTTTTTCGCACCCGCGGCGGCCTGGGCTTCGACTCAACCCCTGCAAATATCATTTACGGTCTTCAGCGCGGCCGGCGCAGGCATGGCCTTCCCCTACCTTGTTCTGTCGGCGTTTCCCCAGTGGCTCAAGCTCTTGCCGAAGCCGGGATTGTGGATGGTTCGGTTCAAGCAGGCGATGGGTTTCATCCTGCTGGGGACAGCAATCTGGCTGCTGAAGGTGTTGGGGGATCAACTCGGCACGGATGCCGTCGTGTGGACACTCGCATTCCTGACCACCCTGGGGTTCTCCGCATGGCTTGTCGGGCAGATCGGGCTGAGTTGGTCTCCCCGGGCCAAGCTGAACATGTGGTGTGGCGCCATCGCGGTATTCCTCGGCGGCACTTGGGTCAGTTATGTGCACTTCTTTGATTTGCGCGGTGCGTTGTGGCCGCCCGCAAGTGCTTCCGTACGGTCCGTCTCGGCACCTGCCAGCGCAGCGGAACTGCGCGACCTCGTGGAAGTCATTCACAACGCCATGCTCGCCGCACTCACCGCCACGGATGCTTCCGTCCAGCCCGTTACACCGCTGGACGACGCCGCTCTAAGCGCCATTGTTGAATCCTTGCGCAGCGCACCGACCGGAGACCGCGCCGCGGGGGCCAACGGCACCAGCCCTGCGCGAACGTTTACTCCTGGCGAACTGCGCACCCTCGCACGGACCGTCGCTGAGGCCAACTGGGATGAGGGCATTCCCTGGCAACCGTTCCAGGTCGGGCTACCCGAGGCCCTCGCCGCAGCCGGCTATAGCGTCTATGTGGATTTCACTGCGACCTGGTGCGTGACTTGTCACGCCAACAAGGCGAGTTCACTCGAGATCGCATCGACCAAGCGTATGCTGCGGGAGCTGCGCATGATCCCCTTGAAGGCGGACTTCACCCGCCCGGATCCCGCCCTGCGAGAAATCCTGTTGCGCCACGGCCGCAATAGTGTCCCCCTCAATCTCGTTTTCGCCGCGGGGCAGCCGGACCGCCCGTTGGTCCTGCCCGCACTCCTCACACCGGGCGTGGTGCAGCAGGCCCTCTCCCGTGCCGGTGGCACGACCGCAGCGCCGGCCGGTTCCGAGCCGCTGACGCAGCGCCCGTAGAGCGTAACGTCGCGGCCCGCGCATGGCCCGCCCTCCAGTTTCCAACCCACGGTCATTCCCGCGCAGCACCGCGCCCGCAATCAACCCGCCCCGCGTATCAGCCGATAACCAAAATGTCGCCAGGACGGCCACCCAAGCCATCACCTGGCGTATGGCAAGGTTTGGCGGCTCCGTGGGAGCACGCTCCCACAAGCACCCGCTGCGTACGGATTCAAGGCATGCGCGCACGCCTCACTAGCAGCATCCGGCACATCCCAGCCCTGGGCGCTCCGCTGCTCCTGGTGCTGAACGGGTGTTGCCTGATTCCCAAAAACTCGCCGTGTGAGCCACACACTAGCGTACCGCCATCGCTCTACGGCGATTGGCCCGCAGACGAGGCCGTCCCGTCTGACGGCCCCCTCCTCCCCAACCTCGTGCGCCACAGCTTCACGACCGAGGGCGTCGATTTCGACCCGGATGTCAGCGCCACAGATGGCTGGATCGTCTTTGCTTCGACCCGGCAGTCGGAGTTGCCGAACCTGTTCCTGAAACGCTATGCCGGTACTACTCTGACCCAGCTCACCGATGCCGGCGCAGCCGACATTCAGCCACGCTTCAGCCCAGACGGACGCCGCATCGCCTTTGCCTCGAGCCGTGCCGGTTCCTGGGACTTGTGGTTGCTCGACCGCGAAACACTTGCACTCACACAGCTTACTGACGACCCGGCCGATGAGCTGGCCCCCGCGTGGTCCCCTGACGGCCGACAGATCGCATACACCCTCTGGAGCCAAACCGGTCAGCATTGGGAGATTTGGGTCCTGGAGGTTGAGGAAGCCGGCGTGCGGCATTACCTCGGGCCCGGGATGTTCCCCGCCTGGTCACCCGATGGCCGACACCTGGCCGTGCAGCGCTCCCGCCAGCGCGGCAGCCGTCTGTTCGGGATCTGGACCTTTGAACTGCGCAATGGGGAGGCGATTCTGCCAACCGAAGTGGCAGCGAGCGATGGTGCGGCATGCATCAGCCCAAGCTGGTCCCCCGATGCTCGACGCCTGGTGTACTGCCTGGTTCCCGAGAACCACGCTTCCAACTCGCAACGCAGCTTCCCCCATGGAGGAGCGGCTGAGCTATGGGTGGTCGATGTACCGACCGGGCTGCGGACACGGCTGACCGGCACCGGATTGACGGCGTTTAACCCGGTGTGGTCGCGTGATGACCGGGTGTTCTTCGTTTCTCCCCGGGCGGGGTCAGAGAACATCTGGAGCATCAGTGCCCCAGTTCCGCTGCCGACGGACGAGGCGACCTTCGTGCCGCAACACGAGCGGTCGGATTCGGGCGAAGAAAGCGCAACCAGCACAATGGCAGGATCTTAGGACATGATCCAGGATACAACCCGCCACCCTGCCACACCGCGCCGCCCGGCCGATTCCAGCCCGGGAGAATCGTCGCAGCGCAGAAACCTGCTGCATTATGGGCCTATAATTTGCCAGCGTGCCGAGAGCATATTGAGTAGTCGTGCTGGGATGAACAAGGTGGGTTGTGGCCGAAACGCGTGGCGGGGGCGCGTCGGGCTTTGGATAGTGCTGGCTAGCAGTCTGGGCGCAACCGGTTGCGCCCAATCCAAGCGCGCCCCCGCGTCACTGCCCCAGCCGCTTGTGGTTGCCGTCGCTCCCGTCCTGAATCTCAGCGGCAGTGAGGATTTCGACCCGCTGCGCTTCACTGACCTGATTGCATCCGAACTCCAGACTTTTGACGGAATTGCCGTCGTTCCTGTGAACCTGGCGTTGGCCGAACTGCAACACCGCGGCCTCCACGGCATCGAAACGCCCGCAGATGCGCGCGCCCTCGGCGCAGCGCTGGGCGCCGACGCCACGCTCGTCACGGCGGTCACAGAGTATGACCCGTATGCCCCGCCCGTGCTCGGTCTGGTGATGCAGTGGTACGTCGTTCGGCCGCACGCCGCGGTTTCGCCGCTTGATCCGACCGCTGCCTCGCGCGCGGCCCGGGCCCCGGCCGGCAGCTTATCGGAGCGACCCGGGGACGCCCCGCAATGGCAGGTACAGCGAGTTTATAACGCCGCGGAGCAGCGGATTCAGGCCGATGTCCGGAAGTATGCGGAACGGCGCGGCGGGACCCGCAGTCCGTACGGATGGAGAAAGTTTCTGCAGTCGCAAGAACTATACGTCCGTTATTGCGGTTGGACCACGATCCAGACGATGTTACTGCTGGAAGGAAATGGTCGCGAAACGCGGGAGCCAGTTGAGGCGCAGTCATGAGCCCGGCCCAGAGATGCCTGAGCATGGTTAAGGGCGCACACCGCTACGTCTTCAGCTACTACGAAGGCGGCGAGGCGGAACTGCTCAGCAGCTTCGTGGCTTTGGCGAGCGACCCGCAGAGTGAGTTCGACTGGTTCGATGCCGCCGTCCTGAGTTACCAGATGGGACAGCAGCTTGCCCGCGAACTGGATACGGTTGCCCGAGTGGAATAAGGGCAGTTTCCAGGTCGCCCAGTTGGAGCAGGGCAACACGATGTGGAATTCGCAAGTGGGCAGCGCCGTTCAAGGCCCGAGTGCCGTCGAAAGTGACAGACGTATGAGCGATCAAGCCAGTCTCGTACAACAGTTCATCAACTACCTACGGGCGGAGCGGCACTTCTCGCCCCACACGGCCAAGTGCTACGCCGCCGACCTCCAGCAGTTCTGCGGGTACCTGTGCCTGCCTGCCAAGGCAGCCGTCGCCGAACCCGGCAACGGCAATGGCAACGGGAACCAGCGCGAGCTCGACATGTCGAAGCTGGCGCCGCCGGCGGAGGCGCTGGGCGAGGATCTGAACCGCAAGCTGCTCGAAGTCCAAACCGACGACGTGCGGGCGTTCATGTCCGAACTGCGCGAACACAATTACTGTCGTAGCACCGTGGCCCGCAAGCTCGCCACGCTGCGCAGCTTCTACAAGTTCCTGGTGCGGCGCGGCTATCTTCAGGCCAACCCGGTCGCCCCCATCCGCACACCCAAGCAGGACAAGCGGCTGCCGAAGTGCCTCGAGATCGACCAGATCGAGAAGCTGCTCGCCAACCCTGACACCACCACGTTGCTCGGGGCCCGCGACCGCGCCATGCTCGAGGTGCTCTACTCCACCGGAATGCGCGTCAGTGAACTGATCGCACTCGACGTCGGTGACGTGGACCTCACCACCAATGTGGTGCGCGTGGCCGGCAAGGGCAAGAAACGCCGCGTCATTCCGCTCGGCCCCGGGGCGGTGCAAACCATCCTGCACTTCCTCGATCTGCGCCGGAACGACGCCCGCAGCGGCGCCTTCGATCAGGACGCGCTGTTCATAAACAAGCACGGCCAGCGCCTCAGTACCCGAAGTGTCCGCCGCAAGCTGGACAAGTACCTGCTCGACGCTGGCCTCGATCTTACCGTCAGTCCTCATACCCTCCGGCACAGCTTCGCCACGCACATGCTGCGGCGCGGAGCCGACCTGCGGAGCGTACAGGAAATGCTCGGCCACCAGAGTCTGAGTACGACCCAGATCTACACGCACCTGAGCGGCCAGACCGTCAAAGAGAACTACGACAAGTCGCACCCGCGCGCCTGAGCCCTGGCGGACGCTGCGGCTCCTCTGACCACACGTCCTCCTCCTGGACCCACCGCCTGCGTCACCTGACGCAGGCGGCCTTGTTTTCGGCCGACCCCGGCCCATGTGCCCCCACGGCCAGGCACTTCGTGCGGACCACGCGCAGCCCGCCTTGTCTTAGGCCCCCTGCGCAGTATGATGGTTGGTTCGCTGGTCAGACGTACCCCCAGGCACGCGGGTGTCTGCAGCCCCCGGGAACCAACCGCGATGAACCTGATCAAAATCCTGCGTAAGAATTCCAAGACGCTGATCCTCGTCTTCATGTCGCTGCTGCTGGTGGCCTTCCTGGTCCCCGAGGCCATTCAATCCGGCTTCGGCGGCGGTCGCGGGCCCAACCCGCTGGTCGGCCGGGTGGGATCGTTCAACACCCGCATCCGTCTCGCGGACCTGCAGGCGGCCAAGTCCGAGGTTGAACTTGCACTACGGATCATGGGCCAACCCGTCCAACTGACCATCGAGATGACCGAGTCGTTCTATCTGCTGCGGGAGGAGGCGCGCCGCGCCGGCATCCGCGTCGGCAAGAACGAAGTCCGCGAAATGCTGGCGGCGATGAACGTGCAGGACGAGGATCTCATGCGGATCCAGGACAGCACGCGGATGCCCTATGACCGTATTTATGAGATTGTCGGCGACTGGCTCGGCGTCGTTCGGTACCAGCAATGGCAGTCGGCGGGCATTCTGACCTCGCTGCCGCGGGAGAAATTTGCCTTCATCCAGCAGCGGCAACAGGCCCGTGCCCGCGTGGCACTGCTCGAGGCCCGTGCTTTCC